>CAVDKC010000051.1:0-16614 GCA_963609615.1 Oribacterium sp. | reverse complement strand
CTGTAATCAAGGTTACAAGTGCTTTTAGTTGTTCCGTCACGGCCTTTTGGCTCATCACCTTGTCGGTAGCACTACCTGTGGTCTGGACAACGCTGCTCTTGTCTAGCTTCCCGGAGCAATCACCAGAGTCTCCACTGCCTCCGCCACTACTTCCGTTGCTGGAAATGCTGGTAAGAAGTTCATCCCAATAAGCATCTCTGAGGTCGTTCACACACCAAGTTGCCCGATCTGCATTCCAGTAGTGCGCCCATCCTTGTATGTCAACGTAGTCTCCCTCTACGCCGCCATGGGGGTATTTACGCTCGACGGCATATATGTCATCAAACTTACCCTTATAGTGCGGTGAGGTTGTGTCAATGTCCTTTGCCATATTTGTTAGATTTGAGATAGTTGGTTATATTTTTCTGCTAACTCGCTTTCCTTCTTGCTTACGAGGAATATAGAGATAGCGCGATAAACGAGATATTTCCTACATTCATCGGTAAGCGCCAACGATATTTTTTTATCAGACAAACCGTTACTGCCTTCTACGTCTTCTACCTTTTGGTATGGGATATATGTGAATAGTTCTACTTCATGGTCGTAAACTCGTTCTACAGGTGCATGGTTGGCATCATACCTTCCGGCTGTCCAGTACATCAAGACTCGCTTTCCTGTAGTAGGCGAAATGGTAATCATCCCTTTTGGCTTCTGTGGTGTCCCCCGAGTCCAACGGGATGCTTGCATCTGAGCTTCCTTACTTCCTGGTTCCATTAGCGTCGTCAATGCGCTCTGCCAACTGTTAAGCTTCAGCTCTACCAGTCTCAACCAGTCGTCGGGTATCATAAGACTCCCATGCCCATCTGTATATTGGACTTGAATGGCATCATAGTCCTGCTTTCCTGTGTTGTTGAGCGAAGACAACACTCTCTTAGGCTGCAACATCTGCGATGGTGCTTGCAGTAAGAGTTGTTGCGATGCCGTCTCGATGGCTTGTCTCATCTCCTCATCCGAATCATCCTCAAAGATGTCGTTCTGCGTGTCATGGATTACCTCGTCCATGGCCAGACGCATTTCCTTTACAAGGTCGCTCATCAATGCTTCCATATTTCAATCTTTAAATATTTCCATACTTAAAACTCTACCGTCACACCTAACTCCTTTGCCTTCTCCTTTACGCTGTCGGGGGATTTCAGCTTTCTTACATCCACCTTAAAGGTCTTTTGGAGATAATTCTTGGCCTTGGTGATATTGTCGAAGCGTAGAGCATTCTCCTCTTCTTTCTTCTCCTGTTCTACCTTGGCTTGCTGTACGGCCTCAGGCTCGCTCTCGTCAATAATGCGCCCCGCCTTAAGTAATGGATGGCGACGGATGGCATCTGCCTCAGCCTTACAGTCTGTCATATACGAGTATACTCCTCTTCCGCTGGCTTCGAACTCAATGTTCCGTATCAGACCATTGGGCAAAGTCACCACGAATATGAGCATACTGTTTGCTATGAATCTATACATCTTTCGTTCCCTATTTACGAATGAAGGGATAGCGAAGTCTAGTCCGAGGCTTATCTTCCTTTCTAGCACTCCACTATCCCAGTGTTTGATATATGTCGAAAACTATCAGCGATTTGCCGGATATTAAGCTGCCTCCAAGATTTGCTCGTCGGTCACAGCACCCTCAATATCGAATACAGGGCGCTGCACACGTGCATGGGCATCTGGGAACGTCAATACCCAGCAGCTATACTCTTCCATTACCACGCCGGCCGTGTTGCGTATCAAGAGGTCTTTGGCGTTGAACTCGTGTCTGCTCCATACGCCGAACACATACTTGTCAAGGTATCTGGCGTCGAGACAGAAAGCTCTACCATCCATTCCCCAAGAGTTGAAGGCATCGTGGCGATAAATCAAAATCTTGGTACCCATACTCTCGAAGGTCTCGAAGTCGAGCTTCCATCCCTGGTAGTCCTTCTCGGTCTGTGTGATGATGCGCTTGTTGGAGCGCAGATTGGCGAATGCCTGGTAAATTAGGTTATCCACAAAGAGAAGCTTGGTGCGACTGGAGTTACCTGCCCCCTTCAAGATGGCTGCAATAAATCGGGTCAAGTCTTTCTCTCCGATTACATACTCGTATACAGGCATATCCTTGATTGACGAGCCGTCCTGTCCTTCTGAAGTGTCTACTTTGGCTGTCACGGCTACCTTGTTGCCGTCACCGTCTACGGTCATCTTTCTTTCCCAGTGTCCGATAGTCAGCTCCTTTCCTGCTTCCCAGAAGATACCGCCCATAGTATAGGTGATACCTACATCCTTGCCACCGTTAGACATAGAGCGCACGCCGAAGAGACCGCTTCGCTCCTGACCATAGCGCATATCGTCCATAGCCATTTTCTCCTGTCGGGTAAAGTCCCATTTTACCTGTGTCTGACTCATACGGTTGATAAGAGACTCTTCTACCTGCATGATAAAACGCTGGCAGTACTGAAAACTCTTGTCTGGCATAGAGTAGTAGCTACCTGTCTCTACCTCCTTCTCACCCGCAGCCCTGCCAAGTCTGAGCAAGGTAGTTCCTGCTGGAATATCCTCCGGAATGTCACGGTTCAGGTTTTTGGTGCTGTTCTTCTTGCCGTTCAAGGCATAGCAGATGGGATTGTCATCGTTGTCGCTGTCGATTACTCTGAACTGCAATGGTTTCAAGGTACTGCGGTTTACTCCGTCCTCCTCGTAGCCATAGATGCCGTCCACCATAATAACGTCACCGTTGTCGAATGCGGTGGTGTTCTCGACCTTCAATGTCACGGTAGAGCCATTGGTTGTCGCGCTTACCTTTTCTGTGAGTTTTGAGATAATGGGACGCTGGCCGATACTATAGAACTCTACTTTTACGGAGTTGACTGGTGTCATCTTCTTGGCTGCACGGAGTATCTGGTCGATAGGACAACTTTCCAGCTTCATCTCTACTACGGTAGGGTTTACGTAGGCTACGTAGTAGTCCCAGTTTCCCATATTCTGCTGCTGCTCCTCCGAGCCGCCTTGCCACTGCGGTCCCTTGCCTGCAATACCAGGACCGCTTGTTGGACCTGTAGCACCGCCTCCACCTTCACCAGATGGAATGGCAGGAGGAGTCTCTGCCATAGCATACGATGTGCCACCACTGAGAATCATGACGGCCACGGCCACCATGAATCCAAACCATTTCTTAAACTGTTTCATAATCTATAAAATATTAATTGATAATTGTGATTGAAATCTTACATACCTATCATGTCCCGGTACACCTCTTCCGTGCGTCCTTTATGGGGTATAGAAGGAGCACCGCCACCACCACTGACATTAATGTTCTTCTTACCGCCCTGTCTGCCTTCGTGCAGTTGCTTCTGGTTATCGATTTTCTCGTTCTTGCCACGCTTGTACCCTCTTTCCTCGGCATCCGTCACCGCTTGGTCGAAGTTCTTAATTTGAAAGAGACGCAAGAAGTCGGCTTTCTTTAGTCCATACCGGGCTGCACGCCACACGAAGCCATCGTCATCGTGATCCTCACCGTCTTCGCTGCGCTTGTACAGCCAGTTTATCATATCTTTGATGGCCTCAGGCTTCATCTTGACTTCCTTGATAGCTGCATCTAACTCTGCATCTTCCTCTTCCATGGCCTTAGCTAGGGCTTCCTTGCCTTCGGCTAGCTTCTTGCTTGCTTCCAGTTTGTCCTTCTCTCCCTTCTCCAAGCGTTTGCGAGCCTCAGCATCGCCATTGATGGCATCCACAAAGTCCTGCCCAAGACTATCTATCAGATAGCCCACAAAACTAAAGTCGCTACCGTCCTCGTTTTTTCGTGTCAGCATGCCTGTCACTAATCCAGGTGCCTGAGGATATTCTTTCAACATATTGTTGAAATCGTCCATTCTTTGGTTATTCTGGTCGAAGTGGTCGTAATCGGTCGATAATTGACCATATACGGCATCTTCGTCGTCCATATTCATCTCTGGATAACGACTTGAAAAACGCTCTTTAAAAGTGTCCTTCTTTGATTTAACATTCTGTTTATCAGTCTTTTTCTCTGCCATAATATAACATATTGATTATTTGCGCTCAAAATTAACGAAAATTTGGCATTACTTTTTGATAAGTTCTCCATTCCGCTGCATTAATTTTGTTTACGATGAAACATAAAAATTCTATATCCCAAATAAACATTGACAGAGACAGAGAAGTTATCTGTCTCTACCAAAAGGCGAAGCGGTTGGTCGAGTGGCCTACCACTACGGCTAGGATATGCGACCGTGTTTCACAGATGCCCGCTTCTTGCTATTACCTGTCCTTCGATACGGCATACAGATACGTATGCAAGAGGCTTAAGGGTAAGGTTCCTAGGTTCGGCAAGTTCCAACAGAAGAAACAGTCCTTGTGCGAGGCTTTTTATTGCGAATTTCAAAACGTCCGGCTACAGAGACAAGACGCTTCCCTCTCTACATATCGACTCGTTGAAATCACGTTAGAGAAACCTGCGCCGCATTTGGGTATCGCGCCTAGATACATACAGAAGTTGGTCTCCTCTCATTTCAAAAAGTTGAAATCACCCATAATAACCAAACGTTAAATCTCTATTCCGTATATGCGTACATTATATATTACTCTCATAGTTTGCGCTCTGATGGCTTTCATTATTCCGCTGCATCCATTCCTTGCAGTGTCGCCATCCTCGCCCTTATATGTGCATTTCATATATATGTTCGGGCATGCCAACTTCATTCATTGGGCAGTGAATTCCTGGTGCCTTCTAATGGTTCATCATCAGTTCCGCATCCATCGACTCTTGGCTTCATGGCTAGGTTCTGCTGTATTGTCGTTCGTCTATTATCCGTCCTTGCCTGTACTGGGTGCGTCGGTCATCATATCGTTCTTCATGGGTTTTACTGCTCCATGGCTTTATAGGTCTAAGCGTCTCGCATTTTGGCAGATGCTCTCTCTTCTGTGCGTGGGTTGTCTGCTTCCGCATATAGCTGGCATCTATCACATCGTCCTATTTGTCTTAGGATTCTTCTATGCTAAGGTGGAAGGGGTTATTGATAGAGCGCAAAAACTCAACATCTAACATTCAAAAGTAATGGAGGTACGTGCCGACCAGCAACTTTCCGAAAAGGAACTCAGTGAGATTCTTTTGGAAAACAAGAGGAGACTAGAAAGTCTTCTCGCTACTTACCGTCCCATTACTGGAGAGAATGCCCCTGGTCTTCGCTTCGAGTGTAGCCTGTCTGATTTCCTGGACGGCAAGGTTCTCTGGCTTCCTGTGGAAATGTTGAAGGAAAAGAAGTTCTGTGCCATTATCAAGTGCGGCTCTATAGAGGCGTTCTGTGCAAAGTACATGGCAAGCTATGAACAGGAGAAGGCTCGTGATGCAGTCTTTCGCTACCTTGTTCGTCTGCGGTGTAAACATGACTTCTATTTCTTTGCCTATGCCTATGCCCGTATCAAGAATAAGGATGGTGGCGATGACATTCCTTTCTTGCTCAACCATGCGCAAGTGGGCCTCATCAAGGCTTTCGAACAAATGCGTCTTCATGGTGAGTTACATAGCATCTTGGTTATACTTCTTAAATGCCGTCAGTGGGGCGGATCTACGGCCACCGAGATTTATATGGCATGGATTCAGATCTTTTGGATGACCAACTGGAACAGTAACATCATTGGCCACCAGTCTTCATCTGCTACGCAGGTGTTTGATATGTATGAGAAACTGATGAATGCTATTCCTACTTGGCTTTTCTATGAGATTGGCGAATCTTTCAAGGAAGACACTCGCAAGCTCAGAACATCAAGTACCCAGAACAACATCAAGTACCTCATACCTCGCAACTGCAAGATTCAGACAGGTTCGGCCCGTAACCCTGAGTCGTGCCGTTCTGGTGATGCTGCTATGGCGCATATCACGGAGGAAGCCTTTTTCCCCAATACTACCGAGTGGACACCTTCTAAGGTTATTAAGGCTGCGGTCTCATCTATCCGTGTCACGGTTCCTTACACCTTTATCGTGCGAGAGTCTACACCTAATGGGCGTGAGAACGAGTTTCATGATGAATGGGTACGTGCCAACTCCTTTGACAAGGACGGCAACCGACTGTCTATCTACACTCCTTATTTCGTGCCGTGGTTCGATATAGAAAAATATATCCTTCCATTCAAGTCTTTGGAAGAGAAGGCGGACTTCGTCAGATGGCTTTGGAAAAACCGCAAGGATGAACAATACCATGGCAGCTACTTCTGGTGGCTTTGGGAAATCAAGCATGCCACGCTCGAAGGTATTCACTGGTACGTTACCGAGTGCAAGAAGTACAACGAACTGGATGATATGCGTCAAGAGTACCCTTCCGATGATGTGGAAGCGTTCCTCTTCTCTGGTACTACCGTCTTCGATCCTTACAAGTTGAAGGAGATGGAGAATGATTGTAAGGGCATCGAGCCTATTATGGTGGGCGACATTGAGGGCGATTCTTACGATGCTGCCGATCTTGCTTGTATGAACAATATTCGCTTCATTGAGCGTTCGGGCGGTCCGCTAAAGGTTTGGGCGGGTCCCGACAATAGCGAAATTGTGCGCCATCGCTACATCGTGGCTTGCGATATTGGCGGCTCTCACAAGACTTCCGACTTCTCCGACATTGTGGTGCTCGACCGCTATGATGAGTTGTATGGCGGTGTTCCTGAGATTGTGGCAGAGTGGCACGGTCACTGCGATGCCGACCAACTGGCTATGCGCTGCGCACAGATTGCACATTTCTATAATGATGCATTTTTGGTAATAGAGAATAATACTGCTTACTCCCGTATGAACAATACCGAGGGCAATCAATCTGAGTTATTCTTTCCTATTCTTCTCCCTCTGTACGACAACTTGTATAGTGCGTCTCAGTCTAAGTTGAAGAAAGTAAAGAATATCGAGATGAAATGGGGCTTCAATACCAATAAGAATACCAAGGTGGCAGTTATCAAGACCATGGCACGCATCATCCGTGACGGTGGTTATATGGAACGTGAACTTGCTGCTATCGACGAATGTACCTATTATCTCTATTATCAGCAGAACGACTGCTACGGTGCTGTTGCTGGCAAACATGACGACCGTGTGATGGCTCGTGCTATCGCTCTCTACGTAGAGAAGGATATGCCTGCGCTTGAAATCGTTCCTTTCAAGTCCAAACAAGACATCGAACGTGAGCGTCTTCGCAACCGCAAACCTGTGGCACCCGAGTTGGCCGGCATGATATAAAAATGGAGGATTTCGCAAATATATTGAAATATATTCACTATTTAATGTATACACAGATATGAAACAAAGTTATCAAAACATCTTCCGTAAGGTGGCGATAGCCATCTATACGCCTATCGTTACCCGTATCGAACTTTTCCGTTCCACTCGTATGTGGCAAAAGGGAGTGAAAGCCACGCTAAACAAGTATAAGGAGGGCGGTGCTCCCCGTTTCTATATGCTTTACGACCAGTCGCACAAGGATTGGGCTATTATGACTTACGACCCTAACCGTAAGGAGATGCTTGCTTATCGTCGCTTGGTTCAGCTGGGTAAGTGGAAGGCTACACGATATTTCAAGAATGTGGAAGACATTAAGGCTGCTGCCTTCTACTATACTCCGTCTAAGTGGGGTGCTGTCGGTTGCGATGACGACAATAAGGTAAGAGCCAAAAAACTGCATCAGTGGCAAGAATACTACATGTATCGTGTTTCTGTTCCTATGGAGAAATTACGTGCCTATAAGAAAAAACACGGCATCAAATAGTATGCAAACAAAAGAAAGAGGAAACTTCACAGCCTCCTCTTTCCTGCAAAAATAATCTTTAAACCTTTACTAATAACTAAAACCTAACCTATATATTATGAATCATGCTCATGTCAAGCCGAAGGCAAATCTGCCAAGTTTCCAACTGTTCCACCAGTATCTTTCAGGTGTGTTGCTGCACCGTCTCCCGAAGGTTGCTGTGCCTGTTCGGCTTGCATCTGTCCGTCGGCTTGCTGCTGCGCTTGAAGGGCTTGAAGTTTCTCCGCTTGCTCTTTGAAGTACTTCTTCGCTCTACTTGTGCCGGGGAAGTGTCCCACTGAGAACATCGTATACGGATCCATCTTGCCGCTTGTCATCAGCTGCCAGAACATATCGTTGTTGGCATCCCTTATCAGCGGACTGTAAGCGTCTAGGTCGATGGCTACGTCTAGATCCATGTCTCGCATGGTCTCTGGGTTAAAGTAGATGCTGAAATCATCGCCTGTCAGCTTCACACTATCATGCTCGGTACAGAACTCCTGTATCAGATAAAGCTTCTTTTTGGCGATTCTCACCTTGAAACTGTTAAAACTCTCCACGAAGTCCATAATGGTGGTGGAGCTTGACTCCCTCTCTAGCTGATACTGCTTTCCGCTGGTGTTGTAGTGCTGACCTTGAAGAGCTCCCTGTACTCCTGTACCCTCTCCTGCCATCTGCTTGGCAAACTGAACCATGAAGTCCACCCCTGCAGGTATACTCTTGTTTATCAAGCTCTGAGGTGGTTTGCCTCCGTTCCTGGAATTCCAGATAACCACACTGTCCGTCTTTACATAGTTCGCTTGTATCTCGTCCAGGCTCTGTTTGTCGCTTAGAGCATTCTCGTCCACCAAAAGACTACCCTTGGCGCCATTCGCCACTAAAAAGTTTATCATCATCATATAATGATTCAGTGTCCTCTGGTTGTTCTCTGCTCGCATGGAAAAACTTCTTACCTCGCCATTAAGGCAAGGGTAGGCTATCCATGTATATGGATGGATGCTCTCTCGATAGCCGTCTCTCAACACATAGTAGGGAGACTCTCTCGCATCCAGTAAATATCCGTTCGGGGTTAGGTAGCGACGATACCAAAATGTTTCTGCTTGGTGTTCTATCTCTATCGTTTTCAGTTCAGAGGGGTCTACATAATGGATAGGTTCTCCGTTATCTCCAAGTACAGGCACACCATTCTCATCCTTCATGATGTTGTCCTCCTCCAGTTTCTTGCGCTTCTCCATATAGTAAGCCTCATCGCTGAGTGGAGCAAAACCAGCTTCATCCGTGCTGTAGTCGTGTACCCATATAGCCGGTCTCGTTTCCTTTGTCCATATCTCCAGCACACGGTACTTGCCTACCACAGAGGAATGGGTGAAGTCGTCAAAACCTGCCACCTGCGCCTCGCCTATAGGATGGTAGGTCTGTTCTGGAGCGAAGTGGTGCTGCGTCTGTAGGTAGATTTGGCTCAGCTCGTCCGCCTCTTTCTTGCTGCCGTCTGTAAAGGTCGCAAGAATGTCCCTCCAGGTCATGTCGTGCGCCTCTGCAATAAACTCCACATCGCTCAAGTCATACTTAAAGAAGGGCGGCAAAGCTACCTTGTAGATGTCTACCACCTCGTCAAAGATGCCTTTCTTTCCGTCTTTTCTGCCATAGTAGGTTTTCATTCCGGCAAAGGCGAATACACAGAAGAAGTAAAAGAGTCGGGCATCCATCTCTTGCCGGTCGTTCATGTTATCGTTCTGACGTAGATACTCGTTGAAGAAACTGATATAGTCTTCCTCATTGGGGTCTACTGCGCTGCAAGAAGCGGTACTTCGTTGCTGACGCACAAGTCCCACGAGCGAAAGAAGCTTGTCGCCTATCACGTCGTACTCCAGTATCGGCATACCTTTCAGCTCCATGTACTGACGGATGGTTATCTTTCTTCCATTCCACTCTATTAACTCTTCCAACTGTCTGCCCATCACGAAGTCCTGAGCTCTCTTCCATTTCTTTCTTAGCTCTGTCATGTCGTAAAAGTACTGGCAAGCCCATTGTATCAGAAGAAGATTGCTTTGGCTCACGGAAAACCTCCGAGTGCTCACTCCGTCAAGTGAATCAGGTCCAGGCTCGGCGTAGTTGGAAATATCGTTTATTACTCCTTTTTCTGGCATAATCTTTAATTTTTTGCCAAAAATACACCTTTTTGGCCAATAGTTATAGATAAGTTGCGCAACTTATCCAATGATTTTCATTTTTTCTCCTTACTTTTGTTTCATTATTTCATTTTAATACGCATTTATTATGAGTAAATCCATTCATGTATACGAGGAGTGTGTTATCACCAAAGATGATAAGGGCAATTTCTCGTTGGTAGGCAAGGCGAAGGAAGCTCTTACCTCTTTACAGAAGCATAAGGTCTCCGTTCATATCATCCTCTGTGATGACAAGAAGGAAGATGTGGAAAAGTTCCTCACCGACAACAATGTGCCTTTTGCTTCCATCCTCGCCAAAGACGAAGTCTCTACGGAAGATAATGGTAAAAAGAACAATACGCCTATTTGTGTCGTTCCGTCTTCCAAGTTTATTGCTCTCGACGATAGCTGGAATTGGTGCTTAGACCGCATCGTGCAGCGTCTTTGGGGTAAGAACGAGAATAAAAGCCCCAAAAGTGAGCAGCAGCGCATGGACGATAGCATGGCGGATTACATTCGATGGGCTACTCCGCAGAAGTCTACAAAGGACACAACTGGTGCTCATTTAGCAGACTAGCCGTCGCTCCAATATCTTCAACAACTTAGATTTTATTCATTCTTTTTAATTTATTTGGAATATAGATTTATCAAAACTATCAAAGGGGATTTGCTGTGAAGCAAGTCCCCTTTTCTTTACGTGCACGAGTAAGCCCTCGTCTTTTTACAAGGAAGTAGCCCGAAGACTACTCCTTGTATTCTTTTAGATGTTCCATTCCATTCAGATCTTTCAACAAGTCCTTGCGAATGGTGCGTATCTGCTTCATGATAGCCTCATCGTTACCTTCGCCAAGTTTCTTTTTTAGTTTGTTCATCTTGGCGGTAGCCTTACTGATAGTCTTCCTTGCCTTGAAGATGTTGGCATGGGCGTTTCTGAATGCTCCGGCCTTAGCCTTATCCGCATCTTTCAGCTCTGAGAGTTTGTCGTCGTAACCCTTGGTGCTTGCTCGCACCTGCTGAATACGCCAATCCTCAGTCACATCTTTCGAGTTTGCTATCATCAGATACTTGCTGTCCGATTTCATCAGCTCCTTCGGGTCTACGCCCTCTTGGAATGCCCTTACCATATCCATAGCCTCCTGCTGGGTGAATGCCTTGTACTCGCTTTGGGAGAGGAACTTTCTCATTTTTTCCCTCATCTTGCGCTTTTCGGTCACGCTCTTGGCTTTATCAAAGCGTTGGGTAGCTATTTGTAGCGAGGTCACACCGTCCTGCATTTCCTTCGCCTCCATGGCCTTGATGCTTGTTATCGCGGCTTGCAGCTGCTTCTCTGCGTCGATTCCATTCTTCTGACAACTCTGGTAGGCCATCATAACACCTTCCATATCTCCGCTCAGAATGAAGTTCTTGAAGTAGTCCTGCGCCTTCCATGCGGAAAAGCCCTTGGATGACGGGAAGAAGAAGTCTACTGCCTTGAACTCCTTGTTCTCTTGGCTCGGAATGAGGAACGGTGCCCAGTAGAGTGCATCCTTGTACAACAGTCCGATAGTCTTTCCGTACTTTTGCTGCAACTCTTGGTCGGCATGGCTGGCTTGGAAGTCGCTCAGGTAGTTGATGTCGTCCAACGTCATTCTCATCAGTGGGTTCGCCTTGCCTAGCATTCTCTGTACCATCGGTCCGGGGAACTCCAGTTCTCCCTTGTGATTGAACAGATATTCAGGAACCTCACGGAACTGCTTGCCGTGTCTGATATACATTTCTGTTCCGTCCGCATATCTTCCCAAGAATATCTTGCTCTGCTGCCCAAGCGTGTTTCCACGCATCAGGTAGTCATACCATTTCATTCCGTCGGGGTAGGCAAGCTCGTAAGGACTACGGCAACCTGGGTTTGTCCTTCTTGTCTCCTCTGCCTTCTCTCGTTCTTTCTCCTCGTCCATAGCACGGAAGGCAGCGTTGATTCCGTTGGCAAATGCCTCGTAGAACACCATGAATCCGATGCCGTAGCACAACAGGGATGAAAGCTGTCTTGTTGTTCGTCCCCAATCATCGGGCGAAAGCGTACCATCGCCTCTTGTTGTACTCCAAAGTCGCTTGTAGTAACCCTTGAAATTCTCCATGGTCGCCTCATTCCATACCGACCCATACCCTGTTAATGCCAAGAAATGGCGAGTGGTGGATGTATTCCAGTCTGGAGAGAGAAGAAAACGCCCGGCATAGCGCAAGGCACGATGGCTGGCTCCCAGTACATCCCAGTGTTGTCCTCCGAACATATCGTTCACGAACTGCCCGTCCTCGTCAAGGGCTTTGCTCAGTTGCTCGGCTGTCCACCCCTTTGCCTTGGCTCTTTCCTTGGTTTTCTCGGCTCGCATATTGTAAGTGGCGAGTTTTAGACCGTCATGCAGGAAGTCCCACAGTGCCCTGTCCATTCCCTTGTTGACGAGCGATAGCATCTGGGACGCTATCTTGAATGGCAATGATGCCGTTGCTCCAGCCTTTGACAATACATTGCCACTGTCCAACTTCTCTTGTATCTTCGTCATGCCGTCACGGAAGTTGTCAAACATATTCTGCACGTCCGCTGCAGCATAGTCGTTGGTAGCTCCGAACTTCACCAAGTGGCTTGCAGCCTCCTGGAAATCCTCGGGATTGGCAAAGCAGGGCAACTGATGAGTCTTCATCGTGTCTGCAAAGATGTACTTCATGAAGTTTGCCATTGCCTTCTTCGGGCCAAACTCTACTGCATTTTGTACCATATATACTTCGGTCAACGCTCCTGCGTGGAATCCACTGAAACCAAGTTCCAATTTCTTCATGCTCGAAGCGGTCGTGTCGAGGAACTTCCAGAAGGGCGTGGACTGGTAGGTATCGAACACCACGCCAAACCTGTCGCCTGCGCTTGCCTCAGAGTAAAGTACCTTTTCCTTGTCGGTAATCGGGTTCTTTATCTTGATTTCTTTGGGTGATACGTTATATACCCATACAGGGCCTACACCTGGTATCTCGAAGTATTTATACTGTTCCAAGTTGATAGGCGCCACAGAGGAAAGCAGTGGGTCACTCGAAATAATGTCGCCATTCTCGTCTCGCTCCACAACATTCAGACCGCTCACCTCTTGTAACATCGTCTTGTTAGCCCAAGCCTCGATATTACTACGGCTGTAGTAAGCCATCATCTTAGTGATGTCGGTAGTCTTAGGCACAAGCCCCGCATTGATTCCCTCCATCAACGTGCTGATGGTTCTCGGCTTCTCATTAGGGCTCTTGGTGCGTTGTCTGTTCTCCACATACATGGCATATGCCTGTTTGTCCGACTTCTCCTTATCCCAAATATGGTTTACATAGTCAGTATTGAAACCTGTGTCCTCACGCAAGGTGTGGTTGTCCTTCAACCAGTCGTATGTGTAGTTGTACCAGTCACGGATGGAGTCGATGGCGGCTTGCATTTCGGGCGAAAGATTTTGATAGTCGATACCTCTAGGCACTACCTGCTGCTTCACCAGTGGCAATACATTGTCATTCAGAATGTCCGTTCCGTCAATGGGCACGAAGTTCTCCTCGCCTTGGTGGTTCCTGTTGATGGCCTGTGCCATCTTGCTTGCCACCTCGCTCACTGCTTGCGGATCGTCATATACCTCCACCTCCTCGCCATTCTTCAACACGGTGTGCTTCTTGGCGGTCTGTGCAGCTAACTCCTCTACAAATGGCTGGATAGACTCAACGTCGGTTGGCTGGATATGGAGATGTCCCTTATCGAATGCACCCGTGTTGTTCAGGTCATGGGCGATGTCACGCAATCTTCTAGGAGCCTCTATTATATAAGGTATAGCCTCTGCAAGTTTCTCCGCCTTGTTAGGCTCGCCCTTGAAGTCGGAAAGCAACTTGTCGAATGCACCGCTTTCCGCCATCTTTTCGATGCGGTTCTTTACATCGTTGATGTAGATAGCATCGTCAGCACTCGCCTCCTCCATGTTCTTCCTGCGATGGATTACGGCATGCTTCACGGTTCTTGCCGCTCCCTCCTTGCTCACGTCGGTACTCGTCACCTCCGCCAAGTCCTGCATCACCCGCTGCTCCAGACCGTCGGCCTCGGGGTTGGTCTCGGCAGGGTAAATCTTGCCCTCGTACAGGTCAAGGTCGGCTTGCTGCTGCTCCAGCAGCTCATGCCTTGCTAGCCAGTCCTCGTAGCGTTGGCTTGCCGCCTTCTGTCTTTCCTTCTCGAAGGAGAACATATCGGGCATAGGATTTTCCTTATCTGCAATGGCGGTGTTCCATTTTTCCCATTCCTTATAGCGACCCAAGAAATCTTCGTCCGTCTCGCCCTCCTTGCGTTCTGGGCGAAGGGGCATCTCGTCATCTCTTAGCCCGTGAGCATCACGCCACTCCTTGTTGAGCCGTTCCCATTCCTTCTTGCCCTCGGTATCCTTGTCGAAGTCGTAGAACTGGGGTGGCTCGGGGTCTTCTATGTCCTCTCGGGCTTCCTTCCATCGTTTCCATTCCATTACTCGCTTCATGTACTGAATGGCACTCTCTCCTTTCTTTTGTCTAGGCTTACCCTTACCTGCACCATCAGAAAGAGCATCCTTGATTTCGGCATTGCTTGCCTGTGCCATTATCGCCTCCTGCTTCGCCTTGGGTATATTGTCCCATGTGTGCAGTGCCTTGCCGGCTTTCATCAAGTAATAGCGAAGGTCTTTGTCGTTAAGCAGACCTGGAACACGGATGCCCAGCTTCTTCAATGCCTTGACGAGATAATGCTTGATTTTCGTCCAAAGGGAGAAATCTTCGGCTGTGTGCGGACCCTCCTCTGCAAGGTGGGCGATATACTCCTGCGTGCCCACGTTCATGCGGTCGGGATTCTTCCAGTCAGGGTCGTACTTGTTGGCGAAGTCAAGTATCTTGCCCCTCAGCTTCTTGCCAACTGACTTGTACACGAAGTTGGCAAAATTCCTTACGCCACTCTCTCCGCCAAGAAGCACCTCCATGCCCTCGTGCCCTATCTTCTCGTGGAACACCGTGCGCTGCGCCTCGTTGGCATCAGCACAGTTAGGAAGATAGACGTGGACGGTATGAGTCTCTGGGTCGTACCATCCCTTGGCACCCTGCTCCACTTCCGAGCGATATTCCTCTGGCACATCGTCCAAGGAAGTGTACACGTTAGCCTCAGCACCACCTAGCTGATTGGCAGTATTTTTCACATTCTCAGCAATTTTTTGCTTATTTGTTTGGAGAATTGACTTTAATATCGTATCTTTGCCACTGAGAATGTTGGTAGTAGGCTGTGTGCCGAGCGTTGTGCTAAAACCGACACTTCCAAGAGCTTCTTGATTCAAGTAATCGAGAAGCTTTCCTTTTTCTATATCGGTTAACTTGTGGTCGTAATAGCGATTGCCATTCTTGTCTACTGCAACCACAGACCTTACGGTATAGTCGTCCTTGCCTATCTTTAGGCCACACACATAGTAACGGTATTCCGTCACATCAGGATTCTTTGCTTTATCATTATTCTCCCTACTATCAATATAGATGCTGTTCTCTATGATTTGTGGGATAGCTGCTACACTTTGTAAATGAGGAATATCCTTGTAGTTGTGCTGCAACACCTCACGCACACCGCCATTTCTACGCCCGCGTTGTAGCTGGATGGTCGTGCCATCATCCTTGTTGGTATAAGTACCTTGCAAGGTCTTGCCATACTCCAAGGCATTCTTCTTGTATTGCTTCAAATCAACAGATGGAGCTATCTCATTACCAGAGATTACCACAGGCTTACTATCACGAAGCTTTTGGATTCTTTGCTCCTTTGCCCCAATAGTGTTTGGGTTGGCATTTAATGCTAATTTAGAAGGAGCCTTTTTACCATACACTTTTGAATAATGCACACCGTCATTCTCGCCTCCCACGATTCTGCCTCTGTTATCGGTCTCCACAAACGGCACACCACGCTTCTCCAACTCTTTCTTGAGACTTGGAGTAACCACATTGGTAGGCATTATTACCTTCTTGCCCTTGAACATGTCGTTGACAATAACATCGGCTACCTCATTATCAGGCACAATGCGCACAGGCTTATCCCAACGGGAGAGAATCACCTTCCTCTTGCCTGTTAGCTGCCCTTGTATGATACCTGCCTTCCACTCTACTTCACCCACAGCATCCTTAGCTTTATCAGCCTTGTAGCCACTAGTTAGCTCGCTCTTTGGCACTTCAACCTCCACCGTTACGATATTAGGGCGATTCTGAGCCTCGCTAAACTGGTCGTTCAGTGGAGTGCGAGAAGTATGAAGGTAAGGATTGTAAGCAGCCTTAAGCGACTTACCGTTACCCTTGTTGAGGGTAAACATACCCTTATCGTCCGCAAGCTCTGGTCGCTCATCAGCCTGTTCCCACTTGCCGAGTTCGATAGGTTGCACGAACTTGCCCTTCACCTTAGCTGCCATGGGGGGATAGAGCTTGCCGTCTTCGCCTACCTGCATGGCACGGTACACCTTCACTGTCTCCTCCTTGTCGAGCTTTTCAATGGTCTTCGGGTCTTGCACGATGCTATAGCTCGCCCAGTTACCGTCCATCACGATTTGCTCGTCACGGTTCACGTCCTCCGTCTCGGAAGCAAGTGAATTTCTGCGTTCCTCATCTGTCATGCCCAGACGTTTCTCCACGTTCCGGGCTTCC
>CAVDKC010000050.1:0-16788 GCA_963609615.1 Oribacterium sp. | reverse complement strand
AGAGCGGTGAGTTGCACGGATTGACTCGTGTGCGTACCTTTACTCAGGACGATGCTCATATCTTCGTGCGCCAGGACCAGGTGAAGGCTGAGTTTGAGAACGTTATCGACGTAATCCTGAAGGTGTTTAAAATCTTCGGTTTCGAGAATTACGAGGCACAGGTTTCGCTCCACGATCCTAAGGATACAGAGAAGTACATCGGTAGCGAGGAGATTTGGGCTGAGAGCGAGAATGCTATCCGTGAGGCTTGCAAGGAGAAGGGACTGGAGACCCGTGAGGAGGTGGGCGAGGCTGCCTTCTATGGTCCTAAGCTCGACTTCATGGTGAAGGATGCCATCGGTCGCCGTTGGCAGTTGGGTACCATTCAGGTAGACTACAACTTGCCTGAGCGTTTCAAGCTGGAGTATACTGCCGAGGATAACTCCAAGAAGACTCCTGTGATGATTCACCGTGCACCATTCGGCTCACTGGAGCGTTTTACAGCTGTGCTGATAGAGCATACCGCCGGTCACTTCCCATTGTGGTTGACTCCAGACCAGGTAGCTATCCTTCCTATTTCAGAGAAGTTTAACGACTATGCCCAGAAGGTACGTCAGTATCTCGACAAGCAGGGTGTACGTGCCCTCGTGGATGACCGCAACGAGAAGATAGGCCGCAAGATTCGTGACAACGAGTTGAAGCGCGTACCTTATATGGTCATCGTCGGCGAGAAGGAGAGTGCCGAGGGACTTGTGTCTATGCGTAAGCAGGGTGGTGGCGAGCAGGCTACCATGAGCATGGAGGAGTTCGCTCAGCGCATCAACGCCGAGGTGGCAGAACAGCTTAAGGCTGCTGAGGAGTAAGGCTCCCGCAGATAGATATATGTTTTTATTTCCCACAGATGTCACAGATGACACAGATTTTAAGACCTTTTGGTCTTTTGTCTCACATGGATTTGTAGTAGACGAAAAATCGGTGAAATTTGTGAAATCTGTGGGACTTTTTTGATTCCCACAGATGTCGCAGATTATCACAGATTTTCTCATAGTTGCAGAAATATATCTATCTATAAATCTGTGAAATCCGTGAAATCTGTGGGAATTTTTTCTTCAGCAGGCATGAAAAACGAAGAAATCTACGAGGAAAACCAAAAAATCTGTGGGAAATTCTTGGTGATTTCGCGGAAAAGTCGTAACTTTGCAGCCGTTTAATCAAAAAGAACAAAAAAGAATACATCGAATAGTTAATGAAAAATGACAAAATGAAAAATCAGTACCGCGTAAACGAACAGATACGCGTACGTGAAGTAAGAGTAGTAAGTGAAGGCGGAGCAGAAGTGATGCCAACACGTAAAGCACTTGACTTGGCTCGCCAGCAAGAACTCGACCTCGTCGAGATTTCACCTAACGCTCAGCCGCCAGTTTGCCGTATAGTTGACTATTCCAAGTTCCTTTACCAGCAGAAGAAACATGCCAAGGAATTGAAGCAGAAGCAGGTGAAGGTAGAGACCAAGGAAATCCGCTTCGGACCTCAGACCGACGAGCACGACTATCAGTTCAAACTCAAGCATGCTCAGGAGTTCTTGAGCGAGGGTAACAAGGTGCGTGCTTACGTATTCTTCCGCGGTCGTAGTATTCTCTTCAAGGAGCAGGGTGAGGTGCTTCTCCTCCGTTTCGCCAACGACTTGGAAGAGTATGGCAAGGTGGAGCAGATGCCTAAGCTAGAAGGCAAGAAGATGTTCCTCTATCTCAGTCCGAAGAAGGCAGGCGTAGCCAAGAAGAGCCAGCAGAAGATGGACCGCGAGAAGCGTGAAGCAGAAGCTAAGGCTGTGGCCGATGCAGAGAAAGAGGCTAGAGCCGAGCAGAACGGCTTGCTCGCCAACGCCAAGGGTGGCGATGCCTTGAAGAAGCTTGCTGAATTGAACGAGGATTAATTTCCGTGAAGTCTGTAAGAACTTCCTAAGATAAAGAAAAAAAAGATGCGTAACGCCCTGGTATATGCGTTGCCATCGCTTAAATAAATAACAATTTAAAAATTAAAAGTAAAAATGCCAAAAGTAAAGACTAATTCCGGCGCAAAGAAGAGATTCCGTTTCACCGGTACAGGTAAGATCAAGCGTCATCACGCTTATCACAGTCACATCTTGACTAAGAAGACAAAGAAGCAGAAGAGAAACCTCCTCGGCGAGACTCTCGTAGACCACTCAAACCTGAAGCAGGTTCGTGACTTGCTCTGCCTCCGTTAACCGTTAACTTTTTAGTCGAACTTTTAAAGAAGAAAATTATGCCAAGATCAGTAAATCACGTTGCATCAAAAGCAAAAAGAACCAAAATCTTGAAGCTCACTAAGGGTTACTATGGAGCTCGCAAGAACGTATGGACAGTAGCTAAGAACACTTGGGAGAAGGGTCTTACCTACGCTTATCGTGACCGTCGTAACAAGAAGCGCAACTTCCGCGCATTGTGGATTCAGCGTATCAACGCTGCCGCTCGCATCGAGGGTCTGAGCTACAGCCAGCTGATGGGTGCTCTTCACAAGGCAGGTATCGAGATTAACCGTAAGGTGCTCGCTGACCTCGCTGTTAACAGCCCTGAGGCTTTCAAGGCTATTGTTGCAAAGGTGAAGTAAATCCAGCGTTCATTTTCGCTGTATAGCGCAATGAACCTCTAGATTCAGAAAAGACTGAAAATCCTCCCTAGCTTGTCTATATTGGACTTGCTAGGGAGGATTCTTTTTTTTATATATATTTCTCTAAGCTAACCCCCTTCCTCTTATAGGAGGAAAGGGGAGTAGGGGGATTTGTTTACTTCTTAATCATCTTCTTGGTCTCGCCGTTGTTGTACTTTACGATGTAGGCATGGCCAGACTGCATGCTCTGTACCTGCTGACCAGCCATATTGTAGATGGCCTTTACGCCAGAAGGGAGGGTGATGCTCTGAGCCTCCTTGATGCCTGTAGTGGCACCGTTGAAGTTGATGACGCGTGTCACGTAGTTCTTCAGGTCGTTGGATGTAACGGTGATACATACGTATACGATGTTGTCGTCGCTAAGAATCTGCTTTGTGACGAAAGCACCGGCACCTTCTGCCTCTACCTCAAAATCGTTGATGTCAATCTGTTTGCCATCGGCCTCGATGTCTACGGTACCGTAATCCTCGTCAAAACCTGTTATCTCTTCGCCTTTGTATTTGATTGACTTCACGCCTGCGTTGTATACCATCTCTACATCGTCTACATAGAGTACGTCAGGGTCTGAGCTGCTCTTGCTGCCACCGCTAGGCACGGCGCATGTAGACATGGTTACGAGTGCAGCCTTCGGAGTTTCGTCTTTGTCGTATGTGAAGGGGATGGTTACCTGTTGCCATTCGTCTGTGCTCTCTATGGCTGAGTTGCCGGCTCTGGCGATGATGTTGTCCTTATAGGTATCTATCTCAGGGTCTTGTGCATTCTTGCCGTTTGTAAGCAGGGCACTGATGGTGGCTTGTGGGTTCTTGTTTCCTTCGCCTGCGTGGTATTTTACCCATACCTTCATCGAGTCTGGCTTGTTGTTGAGTACGGCATAGAATGGGTCGCCATTGCCGTCTACAGCAGTGTTCTCAAAGTTGAGGAAAGCATTGTTGGCGGGGTTGCTGGCTTTGGAGTTGCCTGCATTGAGCTGACCTGTAGTGATGGTACCGTTAGCCGAGGCTAGGAGTATTCCCATGAAGTATACTGGAGTTGATGTCACCTTGACGCAATACTTGTTGTCTGTTTCTTCATCGCTTTTGCGCACATCTTCTGAAATCCATGTGTGGGTATCGGTAGATACTGCACTTTTGAGTTGACCTGTTGAGCTCATGAATGAGTGCCATCCGTTAGGCTCGTCGCTCTGGAAGTTAGTGTCGTATGTTGCCTTGTGGAACTTCTCGAACCCAGAGTTGGGCAATTGACCTAATTGATTAGGTTCGTCGCCAAGTTTTACGCCTACAATCATCGCACCGGCTATCGGGATATTGAGGAGTGCATTGAATTTATCTCCCTTCAGTTCTCCCTTGAAGAGGATGTTCACGTCGCCAAGACCGGGGCCCATCCAGGCTTGGTCGTTGCCTGTAGCATCTTTCTTGTCGCCAGCCGTAATCTGGATGGTTTTCTGGGCGTTGAGCATGATGGTGTTGCCACATGGAGTAGCTTCTACGTCTTTTACCACGATGTTGCCCACAGGCATTGTGCCGCCCATGTCAAAGTTGATAAGGCTCATGGTGTACTTGCCGTCTTCCTGTTGGTCTACGTTTACCTGGATAGGATTTTCCAGTGGCATGTCGTAGCCACTCATGCTGATAACCAATGGGCAGGTGTACTCCTTGGCACTTATGGCCAGTGTGCTGGCTGCCATTGTTATTAAAGTAAAAATTTTCTTCATACTTTTTTCGTGTTAGTTAATATGATTTGATATGATATTTGATTGTATCGTTATTTGAGTTGATAAATCACTCCGATGGTGCCGTAGATGGGGTACATCGGCTGCTCGATGGTATGGAAGTCTTTCTTGAATACCTCGGTGAGTCCCCAGGTCAATCCCACGCTGGCTCCCCATCGCTTGGTGATGTACCAGTCCAGCCCTACGTCGATGCCCACTTGCCAGTTGCGCATATCGCTGGAGAAGTCGTAGTCGCCACGTTCGCCCGGCTCTGTGCCCAGTTCTACCTTAGGGCCTGTAGGGTCGCCCTGGCGCAGGTAACCGTCGTATGCCGAGCCCTCAAACTTGTGGCTGGCCACGTACGAGAAGTAAGGGCCTAGCTTGATGCGCACTTTTTCGGAGAGGTCGTAGGTGGCTTGCACGGGAATGGTGATAAGGCTCTGGTCTACCTTGGTGATGACATTGCCCGTGAATACGCCTTCCAGTACCTCGTTGCCCTTTTTCATGGCCATGTGGTAGTTCTTTACTCCAGCATCGGTCTTCATGCCCTTGTTCTCGAAGTGGATGCCAAAGAGGATGCCCCAGCGGTCGTTGAAGGGGTGGTGTGCGTCTACCCCCAGCGTGAAGTTGGGACGCACACTGTAGCTGTGCAGTGTGCGGATGCTGGCAGGCATGCCGATAGGGGCAGTGCCTCCCAGAGTGTAGCCTATGCGGGCATAGTAGCTGTAGTTGGCCAAGTGGAGCATGCTGTTGCTTTGGCGTTGGTGATTGTCGTCCTGGCTCTTGCTGATGGCTGGTATGGCGCAGAGGGCGAAGCCTAGGGCCGACAGGATGATTCTCTTCATTTGGTTGTCTCCTTTTCTCTTGTCATAAGAAAAATTATTCGTCTCTTTTCTCTTGTTTCGGAATATCTCATTCGTCTCCTTTTTCGCAGGTGATGCGGAATTTGTCTACCCATAGCGTACTGCCGATGGCTCCCATAAACGAACCTCCGTCTACGCTCGATGAGCATACGATGGCCAGGCTGTAGCCCATGTTGAGGAGCTTCTGGGCATCTACGGTCTGCCGGTAGTCAAATTCGATGTCGAAATGGGTCCATTCCGGGGTGTCGTCGATGTCGGCGAGTTTGGCGAGTGCTACGATTTGCTGACTGGTCTGTACATTGTCTCCATAGAGTGTGATGGCGTTGCCCTCGCTGTCGTGGTTGTCGTAGAACACGGCGTAGATGGTGCCGTAGTCCTTGCGCCCCTCTACTGCGTTCTTCTCGCGGTCGGTAAACACGTCGCCACGCTGGTATTTGTAGTATCCGCTGAAGCGCACTGGCCTGAAGCTCACGGGTATGCCGAACTGGGTAGCCTTCATGGCATCCTTGAGGGCTTGTGTGGCATCAAATTTTCCGAGGAAGAGGTTGCCGGCGGCGATAGGCATCTTCTTGCCCACAGGCTGCATCATGCCGAATTCTCCGGTATCGGATGTCGTCAACTTGACGCATGCGCCATCATAGCCTTCCGCTACAGGTGTAGTGGGGTATTGGTCGGGTTTGTAGGAAGGGCGACTCATGTTGAAGCCTGGGTTGCCAGTGGCCCAGTTGTTGGCGAGCGTGCCGTCATCATTCTTGTCGCTCCACACGTAGTATCTGTGTACGGGCTTGGTCTCGTTGAGGAAATACGTATCGAAGTCGTATTTCATCTCCTCGTACACGATAGGAGGGTAGGCGAAACTTACTTGGTATTCGCGTGTCCAGTTGCCGTCTTGCGACTTGACAGTGTAGGTGACAGGACCCTTGGAAAAGTCTTGTTCTGAGCCGTTGGCGGGGGTGATGGTGGCTCCCTCTGTGAGGCGGAATATGGGCGACATGTGGGTGAGGTCTGTGTTTCGCTTCACGGTAAACTTGATTTCGTTTTCCAGTGAAGTGACATTGACCAATGAATCTGTGAGGTTGAGGAATATGTTTTCAGGCTCTTCTGCATGGATGTACGCCTGCTCGATGTCGCATTCCGCATTGAGTGGTTCTTCCTTGAAACAGGAAGTAAATGTAAGGGTGCAGCCTATGAAAAGGGCGGCTGCTGCCAGTTTGTAGTATTCCATATATCTTTGATTTCTTGATGGATAGCAGTGAATACTTCATCGCTTTCTTCGGGTGCAAAGTTACTGAAAAAACTCGTTGGGTGCAAATATTTTTCTCATATGGACCATTATTTCCCCCATATGGACCATTTTGCTGCTTGTTTTGCCAACAGATTAGGTGGCATGTGGCTCTTCTTGGGATAGGTGCTGCGAGGGGGCATGATGACGCCACGGCTGATACGTGGCGACATCGGAAAAAGTGTGTGGCGATGTAGCAATCAAAGTGTCGTGACGTTGCGTCGGATATGTCGTGACGTACTTGCGGGCTTGTCGGTAGGGAGGGGGAAACTGGGGCTTGGGAAAACAACAAAAAGGTCAAAAGGTCAAAAGGTCACATGTCACATTTTACTTTTTCCCAAAAATGCACATACTCCAAAAGGTGACCAGGTGACCAGGTGACCGGTCACTTTTTGTAATGTACATGCCAAAGGGGGGGGAATGGTATAGTATTCTATATAAATGATATATATATATATAGTAATATATATTATTCTTATATATTAATGTACGCGCGCGTACATTAATAATACGCGCGCGAATATTACTATAAATATATTATTATTACATATAGTATAATATAATATCAACTATTATATTATACTCGATGTGTATTTTGAAAAAGTGACTGGTCACCTGGTCACCTGGTCACCTTTTGGGGAGCATGTGCACTTTTGATTTTTGGGAAAAAGTAAAATGTGACATGTGACCTTTTGACCTTTTGACCTTTTTGGGTGGCGTTCAACTTTTGGTGCTGCTTTTTTTCTTCGTGTATTTCATCTGGTCGAAGCCTTTGCCGTATACGCCGATGACGGCACTCTGGCTTACGAAGGCATTGGGGTCTATCTCGTTGATGAGACGGAAAATAGTATCTGCCTGTCGCTGCTTGGCGAGCACGAAGAGCATCTTTACGTCCTGGCCGGAGTAGAAGCCCGAGGCATTTACCACCGTTACGCCACGGTCGGCATCCACATTGATACGCTTGCCTATCTCCTCGTATTTCTTCGAGATGATGAAGAACTGTACCGAGCGTCTACGGCTGTTTACCACCTGGTCGATGCAGAATGCCTGTACGGTGAGCACCACGTAGCTGTAGAGTACTTTCTCCCAGTCGTGTACCACGAAATAGCTAGAGGAGATGATGAAGATGTCGCATATCATGATGACCCTGCCTAGCGAGATGTCGCGATACTTGTTGACGATGGCTGCCACGATGTCTGTGCCGCCCGTGCTGCCGCCGCAAGAGAAACCCAGACCGATGCCGCATCCGCAGAATACAGCTCCCAGAAAGGCCGCCCAGAGCGGTTGGTCCTGGAGCAGGTGGATGTCTTGCGTGTATGCGGAAAAGAAGGAGGTGAGGAGGGTCACCACTACAACGGCGTAGATGGTCTTCACGCAGAATTTCTTGCCCAGTACCTTCAGAGCGATGATGAGTAGCGTGGCGTTTACCGTAAAGTAGGGTACCTGTACGGGCAGGCCTGTAGCCCAGTAGATGATAGACGAAATACCGGGCAGTCCGCTGGCCGTAACATTGGTAGGCAGGAGGAACACGTTCCAGCCGATAGCGTACGATACCATGCCGATGGCGATGAGGATGTAGTCTTGTATCTGCTTCCACAAGGGCCTTTCAGTTCTTCTTGTTGTTTCCATGCGAGTCTTGTTTTTTTGATTAGTCAATCTTTTTACCAGTAATTTACCAGAATTTCTTTTGTTCTTCCGACCACTCGAATCCCTCGGCAGCCATTTTCTCCTCCAGTACCTGACGGTCTGCATTGAAGTGGTAGCAGATCTCGTCTAGTGTCTCAAACTCATGGTCTCGAAGCAGGAAGTTGATGGCACTTACCAGCATCGGGACGTCATTCATAGGTAATTTGTCCATTGTCTCTTATATATATATTAATTACGTTGATTATTTCTGTTGGATGAGCGGGGCAAGAAACTTGTAGGTGTAGCCCTTCTTGGCCTTTACCATCTGCTCAGGGGTACCTGCAAAGAGAAGCTCTCCGCCGCCTCGTCCGCCCTCCGGACCCATGTCGATGAGCCAGTCGGCCAACTTGATGACATCCAGGTTGTGCTCGATGATAATCACCGTGTTGCCACGGTCTACGAGTTTCTGGAGTACGTCCATCAGTATGCGTATGTCCTCGAAATGCAGTCCTGTGGTAGGTTCGTCGAGGATGTAGAGCGTCTTGCCCGTGTCTCGCTTCGATAGTTCGGTGGCGAGCTTTACCCGCTGGCTCTCGCCGCCGGATAGGGTAGTGCTGCTTTGTCCTAGCTTGATGTAGCCCAGTCCTACGCTCTGCAAAGCCTTTATTTTGCCCAGTATCTGCGGCACGTTCTCGAAGAACTCCACCGCCTGGTTGATAGTCATGTCGAGCACGTCTGCGATGCTCTTGCCCTTGTATCTTACTTCCAGGGTCTCCCGGTTGTATCGCTTGCCGTGGCACACCTCGCAAGGCACGTACACATCGGGCAGAAAGTTCATCTCGATGGTCTTGTATCCATTGCCCTTACATTCCTCGCATCTGCCTCCCTTCACGTTGAAGGAGAATCTGCCAGGCTTGTAGCCCCTTATCTTCGCCTCGGGCAAACCCACGAAGAGCGAGCGGATGTCGCCGAACACACCCGTATAGGTGGCAGGATTGCTGCGGGGGGTGCGCCCGATAGGACTCTGGTCTACGTTCACCACCTTGTCTATCTGTTCGATGCCCTCGATGCTGTCGTACGCCATCGGCTTCTTCAAGCTGCGGTAGAAGTGCTGCGAGAGGATGGGCTGGAGGGTCTCGTTGATGAGTGTCGACTTGCCCGAACCGCTCACGCCTGTCACGACGATGAGCTTGCCTAGCGGAAATTCCACGTCTACTCCCTTCAGGTTGTTGCCCTTCGCCCCATGGATGGTGATGCTCTTGCCGTTGCCCTCCCTGCGCTGGGCTGGTAGGGCTATCTGCATCTCCCCGTTCAGGTATTGGGCGGTGATGGTATGGGTCTGCAGCATGAGGGCTGGCGTGCCTTGGAAAACCACCTCGCCTCCCTTGCGCCCGGCCTTCGGACCGATGTCTACTATCCAGTCGGCGGCCCGCATCATATCCTCGTCGTGCTCCACCACGATGACGGTGTTGCCCAGGTCGCGCAGTTCCTTGAGGCTGCGTATGAGCCGCTCATTGTCGCGCTGGTGCAAACCGATGCTAGGCTCGTCGAGTATATAGAGCACGTTGACGAGCTGGCTGCCTATCTGCGTGGCCAGACGGATGCGCTGGCTCTCGCCGCCCGAAAGCGAAGCCGACTGGCGGTTGAGCGAGAGATAGTTGAGTCCTACGTCCAGCAGAAAGCTGACGCGGCTTCTCAGTTCCTTTACGATTTCGTGAGCCACCTTGGCCTTCATCGGCGGCAGGTGTTCCTCCACCTGGTCGAGCCAGTCGCGCAGTTCGTCGATGTCGAGGCTGGCCACCTCTGATATATTCTTGTCCCAGATGCGGTAGGCGAGCGATTCCTGCTTGAGTCGCTGCCCGTGGCATACGGGGCACTCGATGGTGGATATGAATTGGTCTGCCCACTTCTTGCCGGCAGAGCTGTCGTCATCGTCCATCACCTTCTTGAGGTAGTCGATGATGCCGTCGTAGGCGCAGAAGTAGTCGGTGGAGGTGTGTACCTTATCCTTGTCTATTTTTACGTTCTCCAGCGAGCCGTAGAGTATCTCCTGCATCGCCTCCTCGGGGATGTCGCTGATAGGTGTCTTTAGGGTGAGGTCGTACTTGGTGAGTAATGACTCTATCTGCCAGAAAATCATCTGGTTCTTGTATTTGCCTAAAGGCACGATTCCGCCCCCGTAGATACTCGTGGAGTCGTCTGGGATTACTTTCTTGAGGTCTATTTGGTTTACCATTCCCAGGCCCTTGCAGTGAGGGCAGGCACCCTCTGGCGAGTTGAAGGAGAACATGTTGGGTGCAGGGTCTTGGTAGGCGATGCCCGTTACGGGGTCCATCAGACGCTTGGAGAAATTCTTCATTTCCGACCTGCCTTTCTCGATGATAGCCACCATGCCGTCGCCCTGTTTCATGGCCGTAGACACACTCTTGCGTATGCGCTCCTCGTCTTCCTCCTTGACCACCAGTTTGTCTACTACCACCTCTATGTTGTGGTTCTTGTATCGGTCTATCTTCATGCCGCTCACTATCTCCAGTATCTCGCCGTCTACACGGACGTATAGATACCCCTTGCGCCGCATGCTCTCGAAGAGTTCGCGATAGTGCCCCTTGCGCTGGCGCACGAGAGGGGCAAGCAGGTAAATCGCCTTGCCGGCATATTGGGAGATAATCATGTCGATAACCTGTTCCTCGGTGTACTTCACCATCTCCTCGCCGCTGCGGTAACTGTAGGCAGTGCCTGCACGGGCATAGAGCAAGCGCAGGTAGTCGTAAATCTCGGTGGTGGTGCCTACGGTAGAACGTGGGTTCTTGTTGGTAGTCTTCTGCTCGATGCTGATGACAGGGCTAAGACCTGTAATCTTGTCTACATCAGGACGTTCCATACCGCCCAGGAAGTTGCGCGCATAGGCAGAAAAAGTCTCTATATAGCGACGTTGCCCCTCGGCAAATATGGTGTCGAAAGCCAACGAACTCTTGCCCGAACCCGAAAGTCCGGTTATCACGGTAAGGGAGTCGCGAGGTATCTCTACATCGATATTCTTGAGATTGTGCACTCGTGCCCCCCATACATTTATCTTTTCATCTTCATTCTGTCTTTCCATCCTTCAATATTTCCATATTTATTGGTTGGTGGTTTCTGTAAATCCGCGTAGCAGATTCACGTCTCTTTTGATGTTGTACGTCTTGCCGTCGGCCCCCTTCGCCTTGACGAGGCAGAAGTACACGCCATCCTTCACTGGCTTGCCATTGTAGGTGCCGTCCCATCCGTCGGCAGGATTGGTCCACTCGAAGAGTTTCTTACCCCATCGGTTGAAGATGTAGGCGTGAAACTCGGTGAGACTCTGGTATCCGTCCTTTGCCTTGTAAATGTCGTTGATGCCGTCGCCGTTGGGCGAGAAGGCATTCGGCATCTGGAGCACGCTCTCGGCTATGCTGAGCGTAATGGGCGAGTCTTCGTTGAGAAACTCCTGCTCCTCCGTGCCCCTGGTAAACTTGGCATAGAGTATGATGCGTAAGTTGCCCGACTCCTGACAGTCCAGTTCCGTATCCTCTTCATACCTTATTATATAGGGGGCTTCGGCGTCATCCTTGTATATGCGCCACTCGTAATAGCCCTGCCAGCCGTCGTAATCCTGTGGGCAAGCCTTGAGAGAGACATGCACTGGGGCAGGGCCTGTATACGACTCGTCGGTGAGCTGTTCGCCGTCGGCCGTCGTGAAGGTGGCGGTAGGAGAGACCGACGGGTACACATCAGCCGTCCTCACAGCCGTAGTCTTCCCCATGGCCAAGACCTCAGCTCCCCATCCCCCCAAAAAGGCGAGCAAGATGCAAAATATCGTATTTTTTAGTCCCATTTCTTAAATAATTTGTGCAAAGGTAATAAAAAGCTGAGAGATTTTGCGCTAGATGATAGATTTTTTGTATTTTTGCATGTGAAAACATTTGTTTCGGAAGAATATTTGCTGTATATCCGAAGAGGTATAGGCGATAATTCGAGGAAAACGGACATCTAAAATATTGAAGAATATGAAAGTAAAAATGAAATACCTCCTCATGTCCTTGGGCTTGATGCTCGGTGCATCCGTCATGGCGCAGACCGCACAATGGCGCGACATCTACACCGTGAAGAAGAAGGACACCATCTTTGGTATCGCCAACAAGTATGGGCTTACCCTGCCCGAACTCATGGATGCCAATCCGGAGATGAAGAAGGAGGGATACATGCTACAGAAGGGAGCTACGCTCTTTATCCCTTACGCCAAGGGCGACAAGAAGCCTGCCAAGGCTGCCTCTGCCAGCACTCCGGCTACTGGCTCGAATGCCGTCAAGGTTGCTGATGCAGTGCAGAGTAATGTGGTGAGAGTAGGAGTGATGCTTCCGCTACACGATGTAGACGGCGACGGCAAGCGCATGGTGGAGTACTATCGCGGCCTGCTCATGGCATGCGAAACACTGAAGCAGCAGGGTATCTCCACCGACGTGCGTGCCTGGAATGTGCCTGTGGATGCCGACATCCGTACTACGCTCCTGCAGGAGGGTGCCAACCAGTGCCAGATTATCTTCGGGCCGCTCTATACCAAGCAGGTGCCGGCCTTGACCGATTTCTGCAAGACTTATGGCATCAAGCTCGTTATCCCGTTCTCCATCAATGGAGACGAGGTGGAGCGCAACAAGGAAATCTATCAGGTATACCAGAGCCCGGAGTCGCTCAATGATGCCGCCATACAGGCTTTCTTCAAGCGGTTTGCCAATGTGCATCCGATATTCGTAGACTGCAACGACTCCACCTCCCGCAAGGGTAACTTTACCTTCGGGCTTCGCAAGGAACTGGAGAAGCGGAACATCAACTATAGCATCACCAATGTAAACTCCAGCCTAGAGCAGTTTGCCAAGGCTTTCGTGCCTAGCAAGCAGAACGTGGTGATACTCAATACCGGGCGTATGCCCCAGCTTACCAGCGTGCTCAACAAGCTGGATGAGTTCGCCAGCAAGTACCCCGGTGCATCCATCTCTCTCTTCGGCTATACCGAGTGGCTGATGTACGCCAAGTATCTGAAGGAGCGATTCTATAAGTACGATACTTACATCCCTTCTACCTTCTATTACAATGCCGCAGCGCAGAATACGAAGAACCTGGAGGACAAATATCAGCAGTGGTTCCACCAGCCGATGATGGTGGCGCAGCCTAGCTTCGGCATTACGGGTTACGACCATGGTATGTTCTTCATACAGGGCGTAAAGAAGTATGGCAAGAACTTTACGGGCGACCAGCAGACAGGATACCAGCCCGTGCAGACCCCTCTACGCTTCGTAAAGACATCGAAGGGCGGATACAGAAACAGGAATTTCCAGTTGATACACTATACTTTCAATCACCAGATAGAGTCGGTAAAATATTAGGGAGTGAAGAACGAAGAGTGAAGAATTAATAGAAAAAACTATAATGAATAAATATGTAGGTTTGCTCAGAAACTGTCGATTGCTGCTGCTTACTTTGCTGTTGGGCGGAACCCTTTCGGCAAGTGCCCAGATAGGCGAGCACCGCAACGACTTCTCCGTCGGCTTCAATGGCGGATGGGTGATGAGCAAGGTAGGCTTCACCCCAGAGGTGCAGCAGAAGCAGCACGGAGGCATGACCTTCGGATTCTCTGCCAGGTACACTTGCGAGAAATACTTCAAGACCATCTGTAGTATCGTGGCGGAGGTGAACTATGCCAAGGTGGGATGGAAGGAGAATATCCTGGACAAGGAAAACATGCCTGTCATTATCACTTCTACGGGCGAGGCGATGGCTTACCAGCGTACCATCAACTATATACAGGTGCCTATCTTCGCCCATCTGGCTTGGGGTAGGGAAGTGCGGGGCCTCAATATCTTCGTAAATGCTGGTCCACAGTTCGGCTACTACCTGAGCGATTCGCCAGAGACCAACTTCGATGCTGCACACATGCCGGCTACCGACAACCAACGGGTAAGCTCGACGGTGGCGCAAGATACCATGGCCATCGAGAACAAACTCGACTATGGCATCGCCCTCGGTCTTGGCGCAGAGTACAGCATACCGAAGGTAGGCCACTTCCTGGCAGAGGCCCGCTACTATTACGGACTGGGGAATATCTACGGTGCCAGCAAGCGCGACTTCTTCGGAAAGAGTAACTACGGGCAAATCGTGCTGAAGATCTCTTATCTCTTCGACATCACGAGAACGAAAGGGGTAAAGAGAAAGTGATGAAGGCATTTCTCATTTGTTATTTGTAATTTCTAATTTAATATATTAATGAGTACAACAGCAAAAATTCAACAGAAATTGAGCGACTCTGCGTCTGCTCGATGGACAGCCCTCATCATCGTGAGTGTAGCGATGATGTTCGGCTACTTTTTCACAGACGTGATGTCGCCCCTGGAGCCACTGCTTACGGCTGCCAAGGAAGACGGCGGCTTGGGGCTCGGATGGTCGTCCGACGAATACGGATTCTTCTCTGGAGCGTATGGCTATTTTAACGTATTCCTCCTGCTCCTCTTCTTTGGAGGATTAATCCTCGACAAGTTCGGCATCCGCTTTACGGGTATCCTCTCCACCTTCTTGATGTTTGGCGGAGCCTTGATCAAGTGGTATGCCGTAAGTCATGATTTCACAGGCACCGTGGCTGTACCGTTCTTTGGAGCATACAGCACACAGGTGGTAATAGCCTCTCTCGGTTTTGCCGTCTATGGTGTGGGTTGTGAGATTTGCGGTATCACCGTGAGCAAGGTTATCGTAAAGTGGTTTACAGGTCATGAGTTGGCATTGGCGATGGGCGTGCAGGTGGCTACAGCCCGTCTGGGTACGGCAGCCGCCCTCGGTGCAGCTCTTCCATTCGCCAAGGCGATGGGTGGCGTGTCGGCTTCTGTAGGGTTGGGTGCAGCCATGCTGTGTGCAGGTGTGCTCGTATTCCTCGTATACTGCGTGATGGACAAGAAGGAGGATGCTTCTGCCGCAGCCGTGGCAGGCGAACCGGAAGAGGGATTCAAATTCTCCGACCTTGGTGGACTCTTCAAGACCACAGGCTTCTGGTATGTGGCTTTCCTCTGCTTGATGTTCTATGCAGGCGTGTTCCCATTCCTGAAGTTTGCCACCAAGCTCATGATATTCAAGTATGGAGTAGATGCCGATGTAGCGGGATTGATACCTGCGATGTTGCCATTCGGCACCATCTTCCTCACGCCGCTCTTTGGTAGTGTGTACGACAAGTACGGCAAGGGAGCTACACTGATGATTATCGGTAGTTGCCTCTTGACCCTGGTACACGTGGTCTTTGCCCTGCCTATCAATTCCTGGGTGCTTGCCATCGTGATGATGCTCGTGCTCGGTATCGCCTTCGGACTCGTTCCGTCGGCCATGTGGCCATCTGTACCAAAGATTATCCCTATGAAACTCCTGGGCACAGCATACGCCCTCATCTTCTATATCCAGAACATTGGTCTCGCCCTGATACCAGTATGGATAGGCAAGGTGAACCAGGCGAATACGGCAGCCGACGGTGTTATCGACTATACTCAGACGATGACCATCTTCGCCAGTTTCGGTGTGGTAGCCATCGTCATCGCCTTCCTCCTTTTGATGGAGGACAAGCGCAAGGGGTATGGCTTGCAGAAGCCTAATATCAAGAAGTAGGAAAAAGTGGAGATGAAGAACGAAGAGTGAAGCTCTGCTCAGAATGGCTTTACTCTTTGTTCATTGAAAAACAATAAAATATAAAGAAAGGGAATAACCATGAATGCTACACCAGAATCACTGATCAGGGAATACGCTGACCCGATAGAGCAGCAAGAGATAGACAAGTTTATTTGTTCGGAGATGAGCAGGCAGATACACCGGTATATCAAGGGTATGTCGGGTACCAAGGAGGCGATGCTCAAGTTTGAGGAGAAACTGGCAAGTCTTTCCGTGCCAGAGAAGGAGAAGGCGATAGCCAAGTATATCGACCTGAACCGCAAGGCACTCGACGGGCTGGACATGAAGATGATTTTGGCACGCTCCGTGGCTAATTACTGTGACACATTCCAGTACATGCTCGACTTCATCAACGACAAGCGGAAGATGATTTTCTATTACCAGCGCATGAAAGCGAAGTACATACAGTGTCACGAGGTGTACGAGGAGAATGGCAAGTTTGGTATGAAAGACCACCAGGGCAACGTTATGCTGCATCCTGTCTATGACTTCCTTCGCACTTGTTATGTTTATAATAACGACCTCACCGTTGTGCCTGTCATTGCCGAGAAGAATGGCAAGATGGGGGTGGTGCTTCCAGACGGTGCTGATACCGTAGTGGCAGACTTTGTATACGACGAGATATGTCTGCGCGACGAGTATCCATACTTCGAGGCTACAAGGGAAGGTGTGACAGGGCTGATTGATAAATTCGGCAACTTCCAGACGCTGTAAATAGTCTTGGAGGTGCTCACAAAAAACTTCAATCATAAAGGTAAAGCAAAAGGGCAACCGAACTGCGATGGGTGCAGTAAGGTTGCCCTTTTTCTATCTAGTTTCTCTCTCTCTCGTCTTCTATATCCGCTGAAGAGTAAATGAATTCTTCGTTCTTCACTCTTCGTTCTTCACTCTTCGTTCTTCACTCTTCACTCTTCGTTCTTCACTTACCC
>CAVDKC010000049.1:0-16828 GCA_963609615.1 Oribacterium sp. | reverse complement strand
AAGCAGAGTTATCTAAATGTAGATACGCTTTTTCTCCAGCTCGCAAGCAAGAGAGGCTTACGAGTTGGAGAAATAACACTAAAAATAATTTTCTTAAAACCATAATGCTATATTGTTATTGGTTTCTATATCCTTCTAGGTTGACACAGTCTTTTACATCAACCGTATATTTTTCATTCCAATGACTGATACTGAATGTAAAAGTATAATCGATATGATAAGCTCCAGAAAATTCATAGGAAAACTTTGTGAAACTTACGGAATATGACTCTTCTCGACAAACGATGTCATCTATACTATATTGGAAATTACCTACATGATCTTTAGTTACATTGCTCCAAACTAGAGTATAGTACAAGATGGCTGCAGAGCCGATATCACGATACCCCGTACGACTCCCCGAATACTCCATGCCTTTACTGAATCCCCGAGTTCTTATCCTATTAGAACTACAATTAGTCAAAGAGTTTCCCACAATCTTTGTATGCTTTGTAGAAGCTTGCAAACTAGCAGCAATTTGACAAATGGTTTCAATTTCTTGCATAGTAGGTAATGCCTTATCCGATTTTTTAGGAAAGTCAAAGCTTACTCCATAATCTTCCTGCATTTGATAAATCTGTTGCAGCTCTTCTGTAGAAAACTCGTTCATACCGCTACCCCCCGTTCTGTCTTCGGTATCAGCAGAGCATGCAGCAAAAACAAACGCTCCTAAAAGGCAGATGCTCAAAAGCATCAAATTCTTCATTTTTCTCATTTCTTTTAAGTTTAAGTTATTAGATTTATATTATTGTTTACCACCAAACTTGCTCTTCATTCTCATAAGTGAAGATTCGCTCTTGCTTGCCATTGCTGATGTCTCTCAAAAGATACAAGCCATCCTTCGGCACATTATCAAACCATAAGACTCCATCTCTAGTTCCAATTTTCTCATCAAGCAAATGCCAATCATCCTTGTCCCAAAAATAGAGTTGGTATTTATCACCTTCTGCGATATAATTTCCATCATTACGAGGTAAATAACGAATCTCCGAGATATGAGTAGGTTCTTCCAATTCTACGCCACACCATCCACGTTTGGTAGCTTGAAGTGTAAAAGAAGTTAGTGGATCGCCATCATATAGTTTAGGTTGCTCATGCCCTTTTACTGTCCAACGGTATCCATATACTCGCTTAGGCTTTAACTTCGCCCCAGATTTATCATAAAGTTCTATCTCCGCCACATTACCATACGAATTGGCTGGAGCCATATAACGGAAGAAACGATAATCACCCTTATACTTAGGTTTCAAGGAATAGAAACGACTTTCTATCACATCTTTTGCCATACCAACAATAAGAGAGTCGCTAAAATCTTCCTTGCTAGCTACATGAAATTCTCCGTTCTCCATCTGGGCGCAATAGTCTTTTTGCTCCAGTGTCAGCGTATATTTTCTTACGGCACGTAACTTTTGGAATTGAGACAAGTTTGCATCTATCTCCTTTTGTCTTCCATTAGGATAAAGTATGAAGGGGTTTCCTTCTGGCACCATATCACCTATTTTATTATAAGAAACTGGCAGATAAACAATACCACGCCCCATTTTCTTAAATGTAGCATAATCCCCATTACGCTTTGCATAGCAGATTGGATACCAATCATTCTCTGAAAAAACGCAAAGATATATCCATGGCGACTTATAACCCTTTCGTTCAGAATCAACCTTAACCGACACATCGGAGGTCTCGACATACTTGTCTGTCACATCCATCAAACATGGATTATGCAAAGCCTCTATAACAATACTGCTGGAATCGGCACAATACTCTGCCTGCTCAACTTGCTTGTCGAAAGTATATCGATAAACTTTTGGGAGTTTATCATTCGGACGAAAGAAGAAATGTATTCCCAATTCCTCGTTAAGCCCAAATGGAATAAACTTCTCGTCATCCACGAAGATAACATTCCAAGAATGGCTCATACTACGATTTCCCCACATTGGTACAAAATCCATCGCCGTAGGAATACCCACCGAACGCAACTGCGACATATTTCGCTTACCGTTCGACTCACAATTACCCATCCTCATCTTGACAAGCATATCGAGCGGCATTTCTGGCAAATAAGTGCTTGGATAATACAAAGCTCCATAAAACCATTTATTCAGTTCCTTATACATTCCAAACTTGGTTGTATAATTGGTTTGAGCATGAAGTAAATATTTGAATCTGTCGAAATAAGTCTCAAAGTATTTCTTTCTCCAATCAGATACAGGCTCTATGGTAATTCGATAAGGAAGCACATACTTACAAAACATCTTGAAGCTTACATCCTTGTTCCATGATTGCTGCCACATTTTGAAAGCCTCGTCTATCTGTCGAATGAGTTGCTCTGCCGTCAACGTTTGGTGGTCCCATAAAATCTTAGCTCCTTCATGCAAATCCCCATTCTTAGTGGAGGCATGTACGTATGCGTTTTTATAAATGGAATCATGCTTTACAGGCAAGCTGAACGTACTATCCATTTCTTGATAATAAGCATCAATACCCTTACTAGCATAGCAATAGTGCGCATCCATGTTTTCTATGAGAAAACATGCTGCCTGATACTTTAAGGCATCGTTCTGATAATGCACAAGTACCTTTTCTAATTCAACTCTGTTCTTTCCTGCTTTAGAAAGTGTGCTCTTCACGCCTTCTTCGCTAAAGGAGCACAAGCCTACTATAGCTAATACCAATACTAGTAATTTCTTCATGCTATTATATCTAACTATTCTACAACTATCGATTCCACCACAACAATATCATTTATTTTTATATAAACAACATAAGTTCCATCCCCATAATGAGCAAGAAGATATTTTTTATAATCATTAGGCTCAACTTGAAGGAATTGTTCTTTTAAACATACTACACCATCTTTATATATTACAAATTCGACTTTGTTAATTTCCTTTTTGAATATCACCTCAAGCGCCCTAGTTCTAGCATCCCAATCTCCTTCCATATATATATTAGAGAAACTATGGTATACTCCACCATTATTGTGAATATCTCTAGAATATGGCGAGGCAAATCTTTCAGATGCTCCCACGTTTTGCAATGAACTCATAAAAGCCATTACACAAATGCTAATCTTAACAATTTTATTCATATCAATATTTTTGTTTTGTGCTTGCAAAATTATAAAAAAAAAAAATCTAATTTGCAATTTTTCCTTCTAAAAAAGCAAGGGCTGTTTCAAAAAGTTTTTCTTTCATATTTTTTTGATTTTCAATACATTTCCTAAAATTTCCGTATTATTTTTCAACTAAAAATGTAACAAAAAAACTACCATGAGAAAACTAAAAAGAAAATCTCTTCTTTTTTTCTATATATTTTCATTAATTTTGTACCATATATAAACTTTTTATTTTATGGGAAAAAAAATCATCAATTTAACAATAGTTGTTTTGGTCATGATCATATGTGGATGCAATAGCAGAAACAAGACCTTTGAAAAACTAGTTTTAGTAGATAGCCTACTAGAACAAGAAAATCTTGATTCTGCTACAAGGATAATGGACAAACTTAAAAATATTCCCAAGAGAGACAAAGATATCCAAGCTTACTATTATTTATTATCAACACGCTTGGACTATATGATGTATAGACCTAAAATGTCGGACTCTTTACTAAATAAAAGTATTGCTTTTTACACAAACCAACATACAAACAACAAATTAGCAATTTGCTACTATTACAAAGGTGCCATTCGTGCAGATATGGGCGATTTCAGAAATGCTATTATATTTATGAAGAAAAGCAAAAAACTCATTGAACCTAACAAAAACAGCATCTTAGAAAATAAAATTTGCAAACAACTTTCTATGATAAATGGCGAAGCTGGAGAATATAAGTTAGCTATGAAATATGCAAAAGAATGCTTATTCTTTACAAAGAAAACCAAAAAATTCCAAGAACTCGTAGATATTTACAACAGAATGGCCATTGCCTATGGTAATTTATCCCAACTTGACAGTGCTCGCTACTATATTAATATGTGCATCCCACTTCTAGATTATACCGACAATAATATAAAAGTAGTATATCTCGACAACATTGGATACTTCAACATGGATACAAATCCCCAACTTGCACTAAAGTATTTAAACATGGCTATGAAAATTGGACCTAGTGCAGACACCTATGATAATTTAGCTCAAGTTTATATCAAACTAGGTCAAAAGGGAAAAGCTGACAGCCTTTGGGATAAAGCTTTGCAAACTAAAAATATCTTAAAGCGAAATCAAATCGTTGCAACTATGTTACGACAAGCCCAACGAGAGGGTGATACCAAAAAAATTGTTCATCTAGCGACTTGGCTTGTGGAACTGAAAGATAGTCTAACAGACCAAAGAGCAAAAGAACAAATAGCAGAATTGCAATTAAAGTTCGACAATAATCTTGCCATGTCAGAGCAAAAGGACAGGAACTTCAAACTGCTCAGCATTGTCTGTGTCCTTTTTCTCGTTGTTATCATAGGCGGATTAACTACGAAAATCAAACATGACAAAAGCAAGAAGAAGCTCATCGAAAAAGAAAACACTCTTTTGGAAAAAGAAAAGCTCATCGACACTTACCAAAAAAACATCCAAAGCTACCAACTTTCAGGAAAAGTCACTAGTAAAACGATTGATTGTCTTAATAAAAAAGTGGAATATCTCCAAAAATACAAGGACAATTACAAACTCAAGGGACATACCCTTTATGTCACCGTCCAAAAAGGAGAAAGCATCAAAGACTGGAACAAGCGCGATTTTTTAGCCTTTCTAGACTACTACATCTCCATAGACATCGAGTATTCGCTATCATTAGAAGAATATGAAGAGTTAACGCCTAGAGAGAGAGTCTTCCTCATCTTGCAACATGAGAAAAAGAGTGAATCTAAAATTGCAGAAATGATGGGCATCAGCAATACGGCACTACGTACAGCCAAATGCCGCATCAAAATGAAAATAGAGAAAGCACAGAAAAATTGAATACACCTACCGTTATTAAAAAATATGGAATATTATGCCTTGACTGCACCATTACCCTATTGGCAGTCTGCACTGTCGTCGCCTCCATATTCTCAGCGTCAGACCTATTCCCAGACATATTGATTGACGCTAAGTTTTATTTCACATATGGACTAGCGGCCGTCACTGGCACGATTTGGGCATCTAGAACCCTCTTGAGTTCTAAAGTACAGACCTTCCCATTAGCCGCCTTACTGGAATCAACCTTTTGGATTGTCTGCACAGCAGAAGCAATATTTTTCACACTCCAAAAGATTGGGATTATCTTGCCCTACAACAAGTTTGGAGCAGGAAGTTTCGAGAATGTTGCTGGTTTTTCCTCATGCTTATCGTTTAGCCTACTCATGGGATGGGAGACAATGGAAAAATGGAACAAGCCAATACAATGGCTATTTTATGTATCAAAAGTTATCTGCATCATCACCATCATTTGGGCACAGTCTCGCACAGGTATGCTTTGCATCTTAACCTTTCTTATGCAGAAGTATTGCCCTAAGCACCAACAAAAGCGAATGTTCATATTACTACCTCTTATTATTGGGGGAGCTTTATTCTACAAAAGTGATTCCAGCAAGGGACGTTGGTTTATCCTACAGCGAAGTTATGAATTGGCATGCGAACACCCATGGCTTGGCTGGGGAAAAAATAGCAGTTATAGTGGAATATGGCATCATGGGAGCTGCCATCATTACCTTGTTTCTTGCCTTTACTTTCTTATATACACTAGGACATAAAAATCACAAAACTCATCTTGGCATAACTACATTAGGACATATCGGGATTTTCGCATTATTCTCCTATCCTTTCCAATATCCATTCACATGGCTGACACTAGGATTTAGTCTTTGGTGCATCTATAGAAATACGTTGCAACGACATATCAAAATAATTGCGCTCGTCTGTTTTTGCTGTACTATTACTTTCGGATACAAAATTACCATAGACTGCCAAAGCAACATCGAACTAGCTCAAATACAAGACAAAATTCATTACGGACTAGCCCCTAAAATGATACCACGCTACCAACGTCTATATCCTAAAATGAAAGACGACAGCCGTTTCTTATTTTACTATGCCACAGCCTTATATCTTTCCGAACGTTACCCAGAAGCATTAAAAGAAGCAAGAAGGTGCAAGTCTCTCTTTGCCGATTATGAGCTAAACCTTTTCCTTGGAGATATTTTCAGAGAAATGAAACAGAAAGACTCCACATTATATTATTATACCCATGCACACAATATGTGCCCTTCACGACTCACACCACTCTATGAGATCTATCGCACCCATCAAATGTATGGCGACACTATAGAATGCCAAAAGCTAAGAAAAATCATTTTGGAAAAACCTATCAAAGTAAAATCGGAAGAAACAGAACAAATCATACAAGAAATTAAGTAGGCGTTTACTCTAGCAAACGCTTACTTAAATATCTCACAGGATACCAAACGGACAGCCAACCCACCACCAAGACCGTGACGAAAATGATGGCCACATCAATATAATGCACGCTCACAGGATAAGCATCTACGATGAAAGACCCCTCCGAGTTTCCCAATTTGACAAACCCGAACTCCTGTTGCAAAAGACAAAGAAGCAGACCGAAACCGACACCGATGATGGCACCAATGGCAGAAATCATCCTTCCCTCAAAGAGGAATACACGAGTTATCTGCTTGTCGGTAGCCCCGAGGTTCCTCAATGTCACCACATCATCCTTCTTGTCGATGATGAGCATGGAGAGCGAACCAATGATGTTGAAGCATGCCACCACTAGTATGAAAGTCAGGAAAATGTAAGCCATCAACTTTTCGATGGACATAATCTTGAAGGTATCCTCTTGCTGTTCAAACCTGTCAAGTACCTTGTACTTCGTGCCCGCTATCTGCTGCATCTGCGCCTTCACTGCATTGAGGTCACTGCCTGGTTTCAGTCGTAACTCCAAGTCAGACAACATACCCTGCTGTCCGAAGAGATTACGGGCGAAGGATATGGAAGTAAGGATATAATTCTTGTCGTACTTAGACTGTTTGACGGCAAAGAGCACACCTGGAGAATTGAGCGAGTCTGCCACAAAGCCATCTCCAGGATTAGACAAATCTACCAACTGTCCCTCTCTCTTGGGGGCGTAAATCTTGAGGAAGCCATCCCATTGCGCACCGATGCCAAGCGTCTGTGCCAAGCGGATGCCCACCGTGCCGTACTGTAAGTTGGCAGCATGGAGAGAGAAAGTGCCATCCCCATACAAGATGTCGTTGATATGCGACAACTCTGAGAAATTATCGTCCACGCCCTTGACCATCACCATGGCCTGTCTGCCTTGGTAAACTGCCAAGGCTTGGTCTTCCACCGTCTCAGTAGCCACATCCACCTGTGGCAACTGGCGTATCTCGGTGAGTATCGGGTCATCGGCAGGAGCTGTCTTTCCCTCTACAGGAACCACCTTGAGCTGTGGGTCAAAGCTGGTGAAGAGCGTTGCCACCAAGTCATGGAAGCCATTGAACACACTCAAAACGATGACAAGTGCCATCGTAGCTACAGCCACACCTATCACAGAGATGGAGCTGATAATGTTGATGACATGCGTACTCTTCTTGGAGAAGAGATACCTACGAGCGACAAAGAACGGAAAATTCATCTTACCCTTTTTCCTATGACTTTTTTACGTTTTTACCCTTTTACTTTTTCAAGAGCTCGTCGATGCGCTCTAGATAATCGAGACTGTCGTCGATGAAGAATCTGAGCTCTGGGATGATACGCAACTGGTTGCGCACCCTCTTACCCAAGTCGTAACGGATACTCTTATCGTTGGCATTGATATTCTTCAATATCTCCTCACCTTTCTCTGAAGGGAACACGCTCAGATAGGCTGTGCAGATACTGAGGTCTGGGCTTACCTTGACCTTGGTAACGCTCACCATCACTCCGTGCATCATGCGTGTCTGTGATTGGAAGATAAGACTCAGTTCCTTCTGGAGGAGTCTTGATATACGGTTTTGTCTTGTTTCTTGCATAATTTCTTATTTTTGATTTTCTCACTTATTCCAGGTCTACATGCGTCACATCCACCCTCTCATGGAGGAAAATCTGCGCCGATTCCTTAAACTTGTCTTCGCTCTCGGTGGTGAGATACTGACAGGTGCCCTGCTTGGTAATCATCCTCTCCATCTGCGGATGGCGAGCCAAATAGTCCTTCAGACTGTTGCCCACATACTGTCCTTGAGGCACTACCCTCACTCCATCAGGAATGTTCTTCACGATACTGCTCATCAGCAGCGGATAGTGGGTACAGCCCAAGATAATGGTATCGATGTCGGCATCTTTGCGCATCAGTTGGTCTATTCGCTTCTTCACAAAGTAGTCGGCACCAGGACTGTCGGCCTCGTTAGCCTCCACAATGGCAGCCCAAAGTGGACAAGCTACGCCGCTTACCTTGATATCGGGCCATAGCTTGCCTATTTCCAATGGATAACTCTCACTCTTGATGGTTCCATCCGTGGCAAGGATACCCACATGTCGGCTCTTGGTCAGGTCGCCTATCACCTCGGCAGTAGGACGAATAATGCCCAATACGCGACGGTCGGGGTCCAACTCAGGGATGTCTCTCTGCTGGATGGAGCGCAACGCTTTGGCTGAAGCCGTATTACAACCTAAGATGACCAGGTGGCACCCCATAGAGAAGAGCTTGAGCACTGCCTGACGAGTGAATTTATACACCACCTCGAACGAGCGTGAACCGTATGGTGCACGAGCATTGTCGCCTAGGTACATATAGTCGTACTGAGGCAAGAGCTGGCGCAGACCGTGCAGGATGGTCAGCCCTCCATATCCAGAATCGAAGATTCCGATAGGCCCAGGATTAGATGGCAGCATCATTTCAAGTTCTCCTTCAACAGAGCTGTAATATCCTCGCCCATCTCTGCACTGAGATAAGGGAAGGCATTGTGGTCGGTATTGAGTATGAAGGCAAAGCCTTTCTCACGTCCTATCTTCTGAGCCTCGGCATTCACCTTGGCGGTAAGGGGAGCGTATGCTTCCTTCTCTGCCTCTGCCAGCAGTCGGGCAGCCTCTGCCTTGAACGCCATGTTCTTCTCCATCAGTTCACGAAGTTCAGCCTGGCGCTTTTCCAAAATGGTCTTGGCAAAGGAACGCTGACCGTCCAGGAACTCCTCGTACTTGGCATTAAACTCAGTCTCGGCACGCTGGGTCTCCGCATCATACTTGGCACGAAGCTCATCCATATTATGCTTGGCTATGGCGTAGCCAGGCATGGTATGGAATACTTGCTCGAAGCTGAAGTAGCCGAAGCGCAACGCAGAAGTAGCGGCAGCTGCAGGCTGAGTTGGCTCTGGAGTAGTTTGCTGGGCAGAAGCTGTCATCGCCGCAAAAGCAAAAGCCAAAAGTAAGAGATTCTTTTTCATGATGAATATACCTTATTATTATAGTGACTAGGGATGCCTTGCAATAGAGAGAAACAAGGGCAAGCAATGCTGCCTGCCCTTCCTTGCTATATCGTTTACTGATGTGTATGGAGATTACTTGATCTTGGCCTGTACCTCCTTGGTTACATCTACAACGTTGGCACCTGTATAAACGGCAGATCCTTCCTCGAAGATGTATGTATAGTTGCCAGCCTTGCCCACAGCATCGATGGCAGCCTTTACCTTAGCCACGATAGGCTGCATCAACTCGTTGCTCTTCTTCTGCAACTCCTGCTGGCCATCCTGGTAAGCCTGCTGAATCTTCTGGTTGAGAGTCTGAAGCTCAGTCTCCTTCTGCTGCTTCATAGTAGCACCCATCGTAGACTGGTCTTTCTGATATGCCTCATACTTGCGCTGGAACTCATCCTGCATAGCCTTCAGGTCATTGTCCTTCTGCTTCTGGAGTGCTTCCATCTCGCCATTAGCCTTGGAAACATCTGGCAAAGCCTGCATGATTTGCTGGGTATTTACCTTGCCAAACTTCTGAGCCATCATTGTCATTGGTGCGCAAAGCATCAACATTAAAATAAGCTTTTTCATTTCTATTTATTCTTTTTGATTATTAATTCTAGTTGTGAGACTCCATGTGGTACTGCGCCACTAGTGTCATATCGGCTGCAAATATACAATTATTATTTGGAATAACCTAATTTTTGGAGCACTTCATTGCTAATATCTATCTTTGGCGAGCCAAAGATGATGCCGCTATTGCTAGCACGGTCCAGCACAAGTGAGTAGCCACGCAGGTCTGCGATTTCCTTGACGGCGTTGTAGATTTCCTCCTGGATAGGTCCCATGAGTGCCTCGCGCTTCTTGTAGAGTTCGCCCTCTGCTCCGAAGTATGTCTTCTTGAGGTCGCTGGCTTCCTTCTCCTTCTGCATGATGGCATCTTGCTTAGCCTTCTTCTGCTCCTGCGAGAGGAATACCACCTCGTTCTGATAATTCTTGTACATGGTGCTAGCCTCCATATTGAGAGCCTCCACTTCGGCTTGCCACTTACGGCTCACCTGGTTGAGCTGTTCATTGGCTCGCTCATAGGCTGGCACATTCTTCAGAATGTATTCCATGTCGATGAGCGCATATTTCTGTGCATGCGCAGAGATGGCTGCTACAGCCATCATCAGCATCAATACTATCTTCTTCATTTATGTAGAAATTGAAGGTTGAAAATTCATTAGAACTCCTGCCCCAAGATGAAGTGGAATTGGCTTCCGCCCTTCTTGTAGCTGCTTCCGTTCCATACTTTGTCGAAACCGTAAGCCCAGTCGATACCCATCAAGCCCACCATCGGCAGATAGATGCGCACACCGAGACCAGCACTACGCTTCATGCTGAATGGATTGAAGTTCTTGGTGTCGTACCAAGCGTTACCTGCCTCTACGAAGCCCAAGCCATAAATGGTGGTATTACCGAGCAGGAACGGATAGCGAAGCTCCAGCGAGAAACGGTCGTAGGCGTATGCATAGTAACCTGTAGTACGGCTGTACGAAACCGAACCGTTCTCGTAACCACGGAGTCCGATAGTCTCCTCGCCATAGTAGGATGAATAACCGCTCATTCCGTCACCACCCACATAGTAGGTCTCGAACGGACTCTTCTTGTACTTATTGTATGCACCGAGCAAGCCTAGCTCTACACGGGTCATCAAGACGAAGCACTTCTGACCTTCGGTCAAGGCGGTGTAGGTCTTTGACTTGAATTTCCACTTGTGGTACTCTATCCAACGGTACTTCTCCTGCTGCTCCAGTGAGTAGGTAGGAGAGTTGGCGTCGGTAGCCAGATTCTTGTAGTCCTTGTTGTCGAACAAGCTCCATGGTGGAGTCAAGTTAACACTTGCCTCAAATTCTGAACCGCGACGTGGGAAGAGTTGGTTGTCGGTAGATGTACGGTTAAGCGCTATGGTGATATTCAAGTTGTTCGCATTACCGTTCTGCATCAACATATAGCTCCAGTTTTTCATCATGTAACGCTGGTAAGCCAACTGCACTGACAAGGTGAAATAGTCATCGGGCCAACGTAGGCGCTTACCCCAACCAAGGCTCACACCCACCATTTGGATATACTTGTCTGGATCGTAATAGTTCTCGTAATTATTGTAGTAGCCGCTACCATAGCCATACATATAACTATAATAGTTGTTCATGTAGGCACTATTGTAGTAGTTGCTCGACACATCGGTACTCTTGCTATAGTATGCACCTACACTGAATTGGATAGGACGCTTGCCACCAAACCAGTTGGTAGAGTAGCTTACGTTGTAGCTCTGATAGTAGGTACCGTTGGTCTGTGCACCGATGCTCAGCACCTCACCATCACCTATAGGCATGATGCCACGGTGCTCCTTGTTCTTGTTGAAGAGGTTTGCCATAGAGAAGTTGTTGAGCTTCAATCCCACACGTCCGATGACACCCGTCTGTCCCCAACCAAGCGAGAACTCTATCTGGTCGTTGCTCTTCTGCTCCAAGTTCCAGTTGATATCCACGGTACCGTCCTCATAGTTAGGCAAAACCTTGGGCTCTACCTTTTCTTGATCGAAGTGCCCCATGGAAGCCAACTCACGTGCAGAACGCATCAAGGCATCTCTAGAGAAGAGATCGCCTGGCTTGGTACGCAACTCACGACGCACCACATTTTCATAGAGTCGGGTATTACCATTGATGCGTACATGGCTCAAGTAAGCCTGAGGTCCCTCCTGCACACGCATCTCCAAGTCGATGGAGTCGTTGTCTATATTGACCTCGGCAGGATTGATGTTAGAGAACACATAACCATTGTTATAATAGAGATTGCCCACAGCATCATCCTCCTCGTTGAGACGCTTGTGCAGCACCTTCTGGTTATATACGTCACCGCCCTTCATGCCGAGCACAGCATTGAGGTAATCGGTAGAGTATACAGTATTACCCACCCAAGTGATATTACGGAGGAAGTACTGCTTGCCCTCGTCTACCTTAATCAGGATGTCTACGTGCTTCTCGTCATAGTTGCTTACCGTATCCGACACAATCTGTGCATCACGATAACCAAGCTCGTAATATTTGTCTATCAGTTTCTGCTTATCCTCCTTCCAGCGCTCAGGGGTATACTTCTTAGACTTGAAGAAAGAAGCGAACTTGCCAGCCTCGTGTGTCTTGGCAAAGGCACCCTTTGAGAAGAAGCCACCTTTAATCTTCTTGTCGGAGAGTTTCTCATTACCCTCTATGAGAATCTGGTGCACCTTGATTTTTTCCTTCTTGTCCACCACCACATCGAGGATAACCTGTCCCTTGTTGGCAACGTCATCACGCTGGTTAATCTGGATGTCAGCATTCTTGAAACCCTTGTCATCAAAGTACTTCTTGGCGAGAAGTTTGGCACGGTCCAGCATGTTAGGGGTTACCTGTGTTCCCTTTACCATACCGAGCTTCTGCTCCATGTCTTCACGCTCGCTCTTCTTCAGTCCCACATAGTTGATATTGGATATACGAGGGCGCACGGCAAGATAGATATGGAGATAAAGTTTTTCACCCACTATGGAATCGGCTGCAATAGAAACCTTGGAGAAGAGTCCATGCTTCCAGTAACGTTTTACTGCATTTGTGATTTCATCGCCAGGCACTTCTATCTCCTCGCCCACCGTCAAGCCAGAGATTCCTGTAAGCACATAGTCTTCATAGCCTTCCACGCCCGTCACGTTGATGCCGCCAAGGGTCAACGTACGAGGGGTGCCAGCATAGGAGATGTCTGGGTTTACGATTTTATCTTGTGCCTGCATCTGCACACTTGCCATTACTGCGAATAGCAGGATGAAAATCTTTCTTATCTTATTCATTGATACCTTATTATATATATATAATATATTCTTTCTTAATATGTTATTTGGGAAGATGCCGCCCCGAAAGGCCAGACGCTCTACTGTTCTTCTCCCTCTACCTGTTCCTCGGTCTTGCCGAAACGACGCTGACGGGCCTGATAACTCGCTATCGCCTTATGGAGGTCTTCTTCCTTGAAGTCGGGCCAGTATGTATCACAGAAATACAACTCGGAGTAAGCTATCTGCCAAAGCAGGTAATTGCTGATGCGAAGCTCTCCACCCGTACGTATCAGAAGTTCCGGGTCTGGCATAAAATTGGTTTCGAGATGCTTCTCGAAATTCTCTTCGGTGAGTTGTGCCTCTATCTCCTGGTAGCTTCCCGTAGGACAAGAGGCATTATTCAAAGCCTCGCAAACTGTCTCTTTCATCGCCTTCATGATTTCCCAGCGAGAGGAGTAGCTCAGTGCCACCACCATGGTCATGGCATCGTTTTGGGCAGTATGGTCCATGGTTTCCTGGAGTTTGTCCTGCACTTGCTGTGGCAAACGCTTGATGTCACCGATAACCTGGAAGCGCACATTGTTCTTCATGAAGATTTCATCTTCCAGCGACGTGAGTACCAACCCCATCAAGGCGGCAATTTCGTCGGCAGGGCGATTCCAGTTTTCTGTGGAGAAAGTATAGAGGGTGAGATATTTCACACCAAGTCTGACACATTCCGAAGTGATGCAACGCACCGTGTCCACACCAGCTTGATGACCGTAGCTACGAGCCTTGCCTCTCTCCATTGCCCAACGTCCATTGCCATCCATGATGATAGCAATGTGCTGAGGTATTCTGTCCATATCCAATTTGCTTGCCATTATTCTTCTTTATTACATGTTCTACATTTAGCACTAAAGCTGTAAGTCAGCGACAGTTGCAGCACCGAGTAGCAGTCTGTATTCTTGAAAGCCCCACTGCTCTTTACGAGATAAGGGTCTTTCACGCCGTCCAACTCATCGCTCAGCGAGAAGTGCATTGTCCAGTCAATACTCACGTTCAGTCGCTCGTTTACCTTATATTTTGCTCCGATACCCAGAGGAATATTTCCCGTAAACACATTTTTATCAGTTCCTTTTACAAAGGTGACTCCTAGTCCGCCAAAGACAAATGGCGTGAGACGCTTGGCACCTCGATAGTCTCGCCCTGTACCATAGGGCCAGAAGTTATACTCAAAAACAAGGCTGGCATCCACCACTGTATGACTGAAGGAATAAGGAGCATCCTGCAACTCGGGATAATAGGTATCCACCTTGTTTGACGAACCATTCAACTTGCCTACCCCGACATTGAGTCGCAGGTCTTTATAGGGGTCGAAGTTGTATCTACCCACCAAGGCCCCCATCGGCTGCATCCCGCTGAATATATTGCCATTGAAGTCTCCCTCATAGCTCACAAGTCCAAGTCCCGCTCCTATCTCCATGCGATATTGTGGGTCATCTTGCGCCTTGGTTTCCAGCACCGACACGATGGCAAACACGGCTAACAGCACGATGCCGCGAAAGTGTTTCGTCATGATTACACCTATTTAATATATATATACCTTATTGATATATGGTCTGCTCCTTGCGCCAGCCGTCCTTATTGAAGCGTCCCTTCCATACTTGGCCGCCATTGATTACCCAGTAATAGTTATTCTCATCACGGCAGAAGCCGAAGCGCAGAGAACCCAAGAACCCAGCAGGCAGCGTAACAAGAGTATCTACCTCCCAGTTAAGTCCTGCATCCTTGCTCTTATACCACTTGCCGTTACTTCCGAGTGCCACAAAGCCTGTATCTGCGGTACAAACAAGCACCTCGTCCATCATTGGCATCTTGTTAGGCTGATTTTTATCGAGTTCGAGATAGTTCCACGCAGAAACTGGCGCATTGCTAGAGTAATCTACCATGTGAGTCCAAGTAGTGGCAATAGTATCACCGTTCTCTGGCCTGGTACCCATAAGCATCACATTCTCCGCATTCTTGGTAGAGCGGATGGCTGCTACGTTCATGCTCAAGTTATGGGTTGGGAGAAGCGTAGCACTGGCATCCATAGTCTCTGAAGTCCAAGTTACGCCATTGTCTTTAGAAACCAGTATACCCGTAATCTCGACACAGCTTTCAGCATTCTCATCGATGGTTGTTGGGGCAACTGTCTCCCCTGTATAAGCATAGAGATATTTGCTGCTGGCTCCGATAAGTTGCTTAACGTTAGCATTTTCTGCCACAACAGTCCATGTTGCTGCGTCTGCAGAAGTATAAACCTTACCACTACTGAGCAGATAGATATTGCCATTCATTACCACGACATTCTGATAATCCTCGGCATCAAAAGTCTGGTTAGGTTCCACGGCTGTCCAATTGGCACCATCAGTATTACTTGTCTTGTATATCTTCAAGCTACCATCCACTTTGCCAAAGGCATAGATATAGCCACCAGCAGCCACCACCTTGAGGTCGCTGAGCGAACGCAAGGCTGCATTGGCACTCGCCAAAGATTTCCAATTGAAGACATCAGCTTCTTCCTGATGCACATTCACCTTCACCTCATACTCCACGTAAGCAGAATAGTCGTTGTTGTATACACGGATGTAGCGTGGCTTGGAGAAATTGATAGAATCGGAACTAGAATAATAAGCAGCAATAGAGTCTGTCTTATCAATGTGCATCAACACGATAGGGCTACTCTCTTTGCTGGTAATAGTAGCCAATATGGCAGTATCCCTTGCCCCACAAGGCAAAGAATCCGGATTGTAAATCTTTCGAAGTGTCTGATCGATGTAAAACTTATAGTTAGAGCCAGTCACGTTTGCCTTCAACAAGGTATCTTTTCCTGCCGTGGTCTTACTCCACCTGTCTAGCGAACCTAGCGAAAAGGCTGTAATAGCCGTATCATGTGTATATTCCGCCGTTGTGTCATCGCTGTTCAAGCAAGAAGATAGCGAGAAGGCTGCTGTTATCATCGCCACAAAGGCGAAAAACTTTTTCTTCATTCTGTCCGTTTTTAAATTTAGCTGCAAATTTACAGAGAATTCCTCAAATACGTGCCATTTTCACCCCAATATTATGCAAATTATTGATTTCAGCGGTATTTTTTAAGTTTTTTAGTGATTATTCTCCCATAGAATTGTGAAAATCATATCATACAGAACGACTTTACCCGTTTTCTCCTCAGGCAAAGTTCCGTATATGAAAAAAAATCCCGCTCCTCTTGCGAGAAACGGGATTTCGTATATAGTCTTGATTCGAAATATCGAATTAGAGCTGTGGACCAGCAGCAACGAGAGCCTTACCAGCCTCGTTTGTCTCGTACTTCTTGAAGTTCTTGATGAAACGAGCAGCCAAATCCTTAGCCTTCTCCTCCCACTGAGCAGCCTCAGCGTATGTATCGCGTGGATCGAGAATCTCTGTAGCAACTCCTGGCAACTCTGTAGGAACCTTGAAGTCGAACATTGGGATCTGCTTTGTAGGAGCCTTGTCGATGTCACCGCTCAAGATAG
>CAVDKC010000048.1:0-17175 GCA_963609615.1 Oribacterium sp. | reverse complement strand
CTAAGGAGGCAGACGAGCTCTTCTCTCAGGCAGAGAAGATGGCTAAGCTCCGTTATCAGACTTACGTTCGTAAGAGCCAGGAGGACTGGAGCGAGCAGATTTAATCAGAGTAAGTTTTTGATTACTATATATCCAGAGCCTTGGTTGCATTTTTGCAGCCAAGGCTTTTTTCGTATGAATTGTTAGCCAAAAATGAAATATCTCACTCTTTTCTCATAGTATTTCATAAAATAATCGTATCTTTGCAGTAAAAATGAATTAACAGGTTTTCTTCGAACATAAAATAAGCAACGTATGAAAAGATACTTAATCACTGCTGCCCTCATGTCTGCACTTGCCAGTGCACAGGCGCAGCAGAATCCGTTATGGATGCGCTACCCTGCCATCTCTCCAGATGGCACGACGATAGCTTTTGCCTATAAGGGCGACATATATAGTGTGCCGGTTTCTGGTGGCGAGGCTCGCCAGTTGACTACCAACGCAGCCTTTGACTCACATCCGGTCTGGAGTCCTGATGGCAAGAAAATCGCATTCGAGAGCAGTCGTGAGGGAAGCCTTGATGTGTATCTGATAGATGCCAAGGGCGGAACGCCTAAGCGCTTGACTACCCATAGCGGTAGCGAGACTCCTATCGCATTTGCCGACAATGAGCATGTGCTGTTCTCTGCCAGCTTGATGCCAACGGCAAAGAGCATCATATTTGCTGGCAGCACCTTCCCGCAGGTATATAAGGTAAGTACAAATGGCGGACGACCAGAGTTGTACTCTACCCTGCCCATGGAAGACATCAGTATCTCTCAAAGCGGCAAAGTGCTTTACCATGACAAGAAGGGATATGAAGACCCTTGGCGCAAGCACCACCAGTCGCCTATTGCCAGGGATATTTGGCTCGAAGATAACGGTAAGTTTACCAAGCAAACCTCTTTTGCAGGTGAAGACCGTACCCCAGTATGGGCTTCAGACCAGCAGTCGTTCTTTTATCTGAGCGAGCAAGATGGCACGTTCAATATCTATCGCCGCCAGTTGAATGGAGCGCGCGATACCCAGATTACTCACCACAAAGGCAATCCTGTGAGATTTCTCACGGTATCCAACAATGACCTGCTCTGCTATGGATATGATGGCGAAATCTACACCGTACAGCCTGGAGGCGCCCCCAAAAAGGTAAATATATCCATCACGACCGACAGTGATGTGCCTTCACTCATCCGCAGTATTCGTACTTATGGAGCTACGGAAATCTCCCTCTCGCCAGATGCCAAGGAGGTGGCTTTCATCATGCACGGCGATGTGTATGTGACGTCTACTGAGTACAAAACTACCAAGCGCATCACCGATACACCTGAGCAAGAGCGCGAGGTATGCTTTGCTCCTGATGGCCGTAGCCTCGTCTATGCCTCTGAAAGGAATGGCGTTTGGCAGATTTATCAGGCGAAAATCAAGAACGAGAAAGAAAAGCAATTCACTTATGCTACTGAAATCGAGGAGGAACAACTCGTCAAGACAGGCGTTACCTCACAGTATCCTGCCTATAGTCCTGATGGCAAGGAGGTAGCCTTCTATGAGAATCGTGGCACTTTGCGTATCCTTAATCTGAAATCTAAGGAAATACGTACGGTACTTGACGGCAAATACAACTTCTCTTACAGTGATGGCGACATCTGGTTTGAGTGGAGTCCTGACAGTAAGTGGCTCTTGGCTAGCTATATAGGCGTAGAAGGATGGAACAACAGTGATATTGCACTCGTCAAGGCTGACGGCAAGGAGGTGCACAATCTCACGAACTCTGGTTATAGTGACGGCAACGGCAAGTGGGTGCTCGATGGCAAGGCAATGCTCTTCCAAAGCGACCGTGCCGGTTATCGTAGCCATGGTAGTTGGGGTGCTGAAGACGATGCCTATCTCATGTTCTTCGACCTGGACGCATACAATCGTTTCAATATGTCTAAGGAGGAAGTGGAACTAGCGGATGCCAACAAGGACGAGAAGGAAAAGAAGGAGGATGAAAAGAAGGAGGAGAAGCAGAAAAAGGCTGACGAGAAGCAGAAAAAGACAGGCAAGATAGAGGTGGAGAAAGTGAAGTCGCTAGAACTTGACATAGATAATTGCCGTGACCGCATCGTCCGACTGACCGGTAACTCTTCTCATATGGGCGATGCCATCCTTAGCAAAGATGGTAATACCGTCTATTATCAGGCTGCCTTTGAGGGTGGCTATGATCTTTGGAGCAGAGATTTGAAGGATGGAAGCACTAAGTTGGTACTCAAGGATTTAGGGGCAGGCGGATTTGTGGCCGACAAGGATATCAAGAACCTCTACCTCTGCAATGGCAGCAGCATCAAGAAGGTGAACTTGGGGAGCTACGGCACGAGCAACATCGCTTTTGAGGCACCATTCAACTACAAGCCAGCCGAAGAGCGCAAATACCTCTTCGACCACATCTGGCGACAGGTAAAGGATAAGTTCTATGTAACGGATATCCATGGTGTAGACTGGGAAGGTTATCGTAAGATCTACGAGAAGTTCTTGCCGTACATCAATAACAACTATGATTTCCAGGAGATGCTCAGCGAGATGCTGGGCGAATTGAATGGTTCGCATACCGGAGCTAGATATTATGCATCAGGTGCGTCTCTAAGCACCGCTAATCTGGGTGTGTTTCTCGACCCTACTTACGAGGGAGATGGTCTTAAGATACAGGAGATTATCAAGCGTGGACCATTTGCCGTTAAGAAGACAGAAGTCACAGCTGGCAGTATCATCGAGAGCATTGACGGCGAATCTGTCAAGGCTGGTATGGACTACTATCCATTGCTCGACGGGAAGGCTGGCAAGAATGTTCGATTGGGCATCAAGACAGCCAAGGGTAAGAAGGTGGATGTTACGGTCAAGGCAATCTCGCAGGGGGCTTTGAACGAACTTCTTTATAAGAGATGGGTAGACCGCAATCGTCAATTGGTAGACAGTTTGTCGGGTGGTCGATTGGCATACGTACATGTCAAGGCGATGAACAGCGAGAGTTTCCGCACCGTCTATAGTGAGCTCCTCAGCGACAAAAACCGCAATCGCGATGCTGTTATCGTAGATGAGCGTCACAATGGCGGCGGCTGGTTGCACGATGACCTATGCACCCTCTTGAGTGGTAAGGAGTATCAGCAGTTTGTGCCTCATGGTAAGGTGGTTGGACACGACCCGTTCAATAAATGGGTGAAGCCATCCTGTGTCATGATTTGCGAGGACGACTATAGCAATGGTCATGGATTCCCATGGGTTTACAAGGAATTGGGTATCGGTAAGTTGATAGGTACTCCTGTGGCTGGTACGATGACTGCTGTTTGGTGGGAAACCTTGATAGACCGTTCGCTCGTATTCGGTATACCACAGGTGGGATGCCGTGACATGCGTGGTACCTATGGCGAGAATACCCAGCTCAACCCAGACATCGAAGTTTACAATACCCCGGAGGATTTCATCAACGGGCATGATGCCCAGTTGGAACGTGCCGTCAAGGCGATGTTGCTCGAAGTCGACAAAAATAAGATGAAATAAAATAAAAGTAAGAAAAGAGCGTTTCATGTAAAATGAACGTTATATATAAAGTATGAAGAAATATACCATTTTGGCACTCGCATTAGTGCTGTCCATCAATATGGCCAGTGCACAGTCGTCGAGCATGACCGATGAACAGGTGATGCGCTACGTAGTCAAGGAGCATGAGCGTGGTACATCCAATGCTCAAATTGTAACCAAACTGATGCAGCAAGGCGTAGACATCTCACAGATTCGACGTGTGCGCACCAAGTATGAGCGACAAATGAAGCAGGGAGGACTGGAAAGCTCCAATACGGCCGTGGCGGCCAAGGATGAGAGTCGACTTCGCACCAACAATGGCAAGACGCGAGAGGACTATGGAAGTGGTATTGACAAGGAGTCTGCCAGCAACAGCAACTATCGTGTTCTGGCTCAACGAGACTATACGTATCGCCATACCTATGACGGGAATGATGAGGAATATCTTGATTTTCAAGATGAGATGTCTGGCATTATCCCCGACTCTACCCTCATGCTGAAGCGTCTCTTGGCAGAGAAAGAGAATAGTCGGAAGAAGGTGTTCGGACGTGACATCTTTAATAATAAGGAGCTTAGCTTCGAACCAAACATGAACATTGCTACGCCGCAAAACTATCGTTTGGGACCTGGCGATGCGGTCATTATCGATATCTACGGAGCCTCTCAGAAGACAGTGCAGAGCACCGTTTCTCCTGATGGCGATGTAACTATCGAGGGGTATGGTCCAGTCAATGTCAGTGGACTCACCGTGGCTCAGGCTAATGCCCGACTTCGCAATACGCTAGGTAGCCGCTATCGTTCTAGCCGTGTAAAACTTACGGTAGGTCAGACCAAGACCATCATGGTCAATGTGATGGGCGAGGTCAAGGCACCGGGTACCTATACCCTATCCGCCTTCGCCACAGTGTTTCATGCACTATACATGGCAGGCGGCACCAATGACCTGGGTACACTTCGCAACATCAAGGTGTATCGCGACAACCGCCTCGTCACCGTGGTCGATATCTATGATTATATCCTTAATGGTAAACTCACAGGCAATGTGCGACTTGCCGACAATGATGTCATTGTAGTGGGCCCGTACGACTGCCTCGTAACCATCGGCGGAAAGGTGAAGCGCCCTATGATTTATGAGATGAAGAAGAACGAAAGCGTACAGTCGCTGCTCAAGTATTCTGGTGGCTTTACAGGCGATGCCTACAAGAAGTCTGTACGTATCAACCGCAAGACGGGTAGAGAGAAGGCTGTTTATAATGTAGAGGAATTCGACTTCTCCAGTTTCCGTATCGATGACGGCGACTCCGTGAGCGTAGACTCCATCCTACCCCGTTATGCCAATACTGTGGAGGTGAAGGGTGCTGTGTTCCGTCCGGGTATGTATAATATCGGTGAGCAAATCAACAGCGTTCGTACACTCGTGCAGCATGCCGAGGGCTTGACTGAGGATGCCTTTACTGCCAGAGCCGTGATGCACCGCATGAAGGCCGACCGTACTCTGGAGGTAATCAGTGTAGACATCGCAGGCATCATGGACGGCAAGGTAGCCGACATCCCTTTGAAGGAGAACGACGTACTCTTCATACCTACCCGACAGGACAAGATAAAGGATCGTACCATCACCATACGTGGCGAGGTGCAATATCCTGGTACTTACCGTTATGCCGACAATGAGACCTTGGAGGACTTCGTGCTTCAGGCAGGCGGCTTGACCGACAAGGCTTCCACCGTGAATGTGATGGTGAGCCGTCGTGTGAGCGATGCCAAGGCTACAGCTCCAGACAGCATTATCGCCAAGACCTATACCCTATCCCTAAAGGACGGATTCGTAGTGGATGGTACTCCTGGCTTTGTGCTCATGCCATACGATGAGGTAAGCATCCGCAAGAGTCCTGCCTACTTCGAGCAGCAGAATGTACAGGTAGAGGGCGAAGTGATGTTTGCAGGCACTTATACCTTGAGTCGCAACAATACCCGTCTTACCGACCTTTATCACAAGGCTGGTGGCTCGAACGGACAGGCGTACATCAAGGGTGCCAGACTGATGCGCAAGGCGAATGCAGCCGAGAAAGCTCGTATGGAAGCTGTGCTGAAGATGCAGCGTGAACAGCAGCAGAAGAACCTCCTCCAGTTGGCTGCAAGCAGCAATGGCAGTAACCTGCAGCAGGTGGCAGAGAACGCCAAGAATGCAGAACTGGAGAAGTTTAATGTGCCAAACGAATACCCTGTGGGCATCGACCTGACCGAGGCATTGAAGAATCCCGGATCGGATGCCGACATCATTCTACGTGAGGGTGACCGTCTGGTAGTACCGCAGTATAATGGAACCGTGAAGATCAACGGTGCCGTGATGTATGCCAACACCGTGGCATACGAGAAGGGCAAGAGTGTACGCCGCTACATCGACGAGGCGGGCGGATTTGCCAGCGATGCGCAGAAGAGCAAGGCGTATATCATCTACATGAATGGCAAGGTAGCAAAGGTAGGTCATGGCGCCAAGGTGCAGCCAGGCTGCGAAATCGTCATCCCGGCCAAGTTGAAGCGCAAGATGAGCATGGCCGAAACCATGAGCCTAGGCACGAGTATGAGTAGCATCGCTGCGATGATAGCGACGATAGCAAACTTAAGCAAGTAAAATCAACATTAGATTAGAGCTGATATAAATGGAACTAAACAAGAATAACATAGAAGATTTCAAGAACAGTCAAGTGAAGCAAATTGACATTTATGCAATAGTAAGTGCGATGTGGAGTCATAGAAAGATCTATTTTATCACATTGCCTATCATACTGATTATATCTAGCTTACTTATCATCTGTGTGCCCCGATACTATGACAGTACCGTCAAATTGGCTCCAGAACTTGCCAGTTTTAGCACCAGTTCATTAGGTGATTTGGCTGCCTCTTTTGGCTTGGATTTGAATAGTTCATCTTCTAATGGAGATGCTATTCTCCCCGAACTTTATCCTGACTTGATGGAGTCTAACGACTTTCGCACTAGCCTATTTGATGTCAAGGTAAAATCTTTGGATGGCAGTATCAGTACCACTTATTATGACTATCTTGCCACAAAACAACAGGCACCATGGTGGTCAAAAGTAGTGGGCGGGATAAAATCATTGTTTGCGTCAAAGGATACAATAGCCTACAACAAGAATACTAGCGTAACCCCGTTCAGACTAACCAAAAGGCAAGATGAAATCGCAAGAAGAATTAGCGAAAAAGTATCCTGTACGGTTGATAAGAAGAATTATGTAATCTCCATCTCTGTGGTAGACCAAGACCCGTTAATCTGTGCAACTATGGCAGATACGGTACAGGTAAGACTGCAACAGTTCATCACCGAATATCGTACTAGCAAGGCTCGCAAAGACCTTGACTACTACAAGAAGTTATGCTCTGATGCCAAGAGTAAATATGAAAAGGTAAGACAAGCGTATGGCAGTTATGCAGATGCCAACCAAGATGTTCTACTCGAATCATTCAAGTTGAAAGAGACCGACTTGGAAAACGAGATGCAATTACTTTACAATAACTATACGTCCCTGCAAAACCAAGTGCAACAGGCACAGGCTCGACTCACACTCCAGACTCCAGCTTTTACAATCCTGCAAAGTGCCTCGGTTCCATTAAAACCTTCTGGCCCCAAGCGCATGCTGTTTGTATTGGGAATGTGTTTGCTTGCCTTCATGGGCATTACCGTTTTTTCTATCAGAAAAGTTATATTTGGAGAAGATAAATAAATGATGCAAAATAGTCCAAAGGACAAGCAAAATCGCACTAAGCGAATAGCATCCAACACCCTGGTACTATTCGCCCGGATGCTTATCATTACATTCGTTAATCTCTACACTGTACGTTGGGTTCTTGCTGGGCTCGGCGCTGTGGACTATGGCATTTTCAATGCAGTGGCTGGCATTGTGACAGCAAGCACTTGTATTAGTAGCGTATTGGCTTTGTCTACCCAGCGTTTTTACTCCTATGCTATGGGCAAAGGAGAAAAAATGCGACTAAAAGAGATTTTCTCCGTAAGCCTCAACATTGTGGTGCTTATATCCTTTGGACTGCTTATCATCTTTGAATTCTTGGGACCTTGGTTGGTAACCACCCAGCTTACGATACCTGCCGCAAGACTGGAAGCTGCACAATGGATATTGCAATTTTCATTGCTCTCGTTCATTTTCACACTTATCCAAATTCCATTTATCGGAGCTGTGTTTGCCAATGAAGACATGGGATATTACGCTCTCATCTCTACTGTCGACTGCATCGTAAAACTGGGCATTGCATTCGCTATTGGCAAAACGGGGAGCGACAACTTGATCTACTATGGTGCAGCTCTGATGTTGGAGGCTTTTCTGGTCATGGTGCTTTACATCATCATTGCCAAACGGAAATACCAAGAATGTTCCTATATGGCGGTAAGAGACAAAAAGCTCTACCGTGAACTGTTTACCTTCTCGGGGTGGTCTTTTTATGGAGCCTTGGCAGGCGTGGGCATGACGCAAGGCAGCACCATCATTCTCAACGTGTTCTTTGGACCTCTTGTCAATGCAGCCTTTGGCATAGCTAATCAAATATATAATGCCATCAACACGCTCACCAACAGTGTAATCATCGCTTTCCGTCCTGCGATGATTAAGGCATATTCCGCACAAGAAGAGAAATATCTGGAACATCTTTTTTATGTTAGCAGTAAGGCTATTCTTTATCTTCTGGCAATGGTTATGATTCCATTCATGTTTGAGGCCAGTACTCTGCTCAAGTTATGGTTAGGCGATTGTACGCCGACCATGGTGCTATTTGCCCAATTGTATGCTGCGTATACAATTTGTTTGGCGCTTCACAATCCCATTACTGCCATCATACAGGCCACAGGTCACATCAAAAAGTACAGTTTATATGTGGAGAGCATAACCATTCTGTGCCTACCCATATGTTGGATACTGTTCAAGATGGGATTGCCTGCTTATTATATCTTTGTTACAATGATAAGCCTTTGTGTATTGGCACATGTTGTAAGACTCCTCATGCTGAAGAGCTGTATTCCAGCTTTCAATCTTAACAAGTATTTGCGACAATTAATACTACCAGGCATCCTCATCCTTGGCATAAATACATTGGCAATTTATGCCGTTCAGCGGGTTGACATTTTCTGTTGGTTAGAAGTTCTGTTGACCTTTGCCGTCTCTTTTGTCTGCATTGTTATACTGCTATACTTCTTTGGCATAAACAAACAAGATAGAGGCATTGTGAGGGATTTTGTAAAAAGGAAATTAAAGAAATAACCATTATGGGATACGCTATCATCATCATATTTTTTGTAGTCATCATTCTGTCATATTTGGAAGATTATCTAGTCAAGTATAAGTTGCCCTTATATTTGTTGGCAGGTTCTATTCTCATATTGTTAGCAGGATTAAGAGAAGTTGGTATCGACCCGGATTCTGCTAATTATGAGGCGACTTATTTGAACTATTATTATCCAGATGTGCAAAATAGAGTAGAATATTCGTATATTTTCCTGTCACAGATATTTAATTTCATTACAGATGATGTGCACATACTTTTCCTTTTTTACGCATTTTGGGGGATTGTACTCAAGTTTATAGCCTTTAGGAATCTCTCGCCATCCATGTGGTTTCTGCCTTTAGTCGTATATATGGCATATTATTATGAGCTTCATGAAATCACACAGATACGTACGGGAATTCTTTCTGGATGTTTTCTTATGGCCATCAAGCCTATAGCGGAGGGGAAAAAGAAAAAAGCCATATTTGTGTTACTTATAGGTACCCTGTTTCACATATCTGGACTTATGCTGTTACCCTTGGTTTTTCTTAGTAACAAACCAATGACCAAAAAGCAGAAGATAATTTGGGGTAGTCTCATCCCTATTAGCTATGCAATATATTTGGGAGGAAGCAACCTTATTCTCAGCACAGACCTTCCGTATATCGGAGATAAGCTGGCATTGTATCAAAAAGCAGCAGAAAAGGGGGTGTTAAATGTTTCTGTAAATGTGTTTAGTCCGTTACAGTTGTTTTCGGTAGCTTTATACTATTACCTGTTGCTTTTTCATGACACTATAGTTCAATTTAACAAGTACTTAGTTGTGATGCTCAAGATATTTTCCATCGGGTTGTTCTGTTTTGCTAGTTTTGCAATCTTGCCGGTAATGGCCCAACGGTTCTGTTATCTATTCAGCATCGTCAACATTATATTGTATACGAATATATGTTACACAATAAAACAGAAATGGATAGGTGTAACTGTCGTTTCACTAGTATCTCTCATCATCCTGAACTATGGATTAAACTACATACAATTTCCTTTCCTCTGGAAGGTTGGTTAAAGTTAGGATGAATTACAATTAAAATCAACAACAAGAAAATCATAAAAAGACATAGAATGGATGCAAGAGTTATAGCATTTTACTTACCACAGTTTTACCCCATCCCTGAGAATAACGAGGTATGGGGACCAGGTTTCACAGAATGGACAAATGTAGCCAAGGCACGTCCTGTATTCCGTGGGCACTATCAGCCACGCATACCAGCCGACCTGGGTTTCTATGACCTCCGTCTGCCAGAGACACGTGAACAACAAGCTCAGTTGGCACGCGAGGCGGGCGTGGAGGGCTTCTGCTATTGGCATTATTGGATGGGCAACGGCAAGAGATTGCTTCAACGCCCATTCGATGAGGTGCTGGAGTCAGGCAAACCAGACTTCCCATTCTGCCTTGCCTGGGCTAACCATGACTGGAAGACCAATACTTGGAAAAACAAGGGTGGCAACCAAATGATTTGTGAGCAACTCTACCCTGGCGAGGAAGACTATATCGCCCATTTCAACTATGTATTGAAGGCTTTCAAGGACCATCGCTATATCACCGTAGACGGCAAACCTCTGTTCGCAATCTTCGACCCATACCACTTCAGGGATGTACGCAAGTTCATGGATCTATGGCGACAGTTGGCCAAAGAAAACGGATTGCCCGGCATATTCTTTGTTGCCATGTGTGCCTCTACTACTACTATCAAACGAAGTGAAGACGGAAGCATTACTAGGGTAATGCCAAACCTTAAGAGCAGTGCAGACGTATATAACTCGTTTCTGGAATTAGGATTCGACGGCATCAACCCTATGGGTAAAGGAAGAGCTGAGATGATGTACATGGGCAAATGTCTGCGCATCTTCAGAAAAGCCACGCAAAAAGCATTCCCATTCCTACCTGCACTTAAATATAACTATCCCAAGGTAATGAAACATTTTTTTTCACCAGAGGATAGTTGGGACAATGTATTCCCTACACTCTTTCCACAGTGGGACCGTACCCCAAGGGCTGGCAAGAAAGAAGGAATCTATGTGAACAGTACCCCGGAAAACTTTGAGTGTCACATCAAGGATGCACTTCGTGTCGTCAAGAACAAGCCTACTGAACGTAAAATACTTTTCCTCCGTTCATGGAACGAATGGGGCGAAGGCAACTATGTAGAGCCTGATGCTAAATACGGGCATGGATTCCTCGATGCCATCAAGAATGAAATCAAAAAATGAAAATATAATATCCCCCGATAATATGGAAGTAAAGATTATACCAACAGGAGGTCTCTGTAATCGACTACGAGCCATTGCTACTGGCATAGCCGTAGCAGAAAGATATGGATGCACATCAGCCATTTACTGGAATAACAGTGCTGGATTGAAGGCCGATTTTTGCCAGCTGTTCAAACCCATCCCTCAGCCAGGAGTTACCCTGATAGAGAATAAACAGTGGTTATACAACGTGAATGGGCACAAGGACTACCTCGTGAGATGCCTCTTGCTGAAAGCATTGTTTGAACAGACGGTTTTCAACTTCAGTATATATCGGGGAGGTGAGATATACGATAAACTCAAAAAGACCTATGCTAGCAACTTGCTACTCATCTCCTGCTACCCTATGTGTAAAGAATATACCATTAGGGAGGTGTTCATTCCACAAGATGATATACAGCAGAGGATTGACGAGATAACCAAACTGTTTTCGGCGCATACGATAGGCGTACACATTCGCAGAACAGACAATATCGTCTCCATCCAATCTTCACCACTGGAAAACTTTACCAAGCGTATGGATGAAGAAATCAATAAAAATAAAGACACCATGTTTTATGTGGCCAGTGATGATGATGGGGTGAAGAATGAACTTAAGGCAAAATATCCCGACAGGATCATTACCATGATGGATGATACTGACCGCAATTCTTTGGAAGGTATGAGATTTGCAGTAGTCGACCTCTTCTGTCTCAGCAAGACTCATAAAATTATAGGCAGCGTTGGTTCTTCCTATTCGCAAGTAGCATCAGAATTAGGGGGAATCAGTGTAGAATATGCAAAATAAAGAGAATAATGTATACGAAGATAAGTGTAATCGTACCGACATATGCTCCCAAGGATTATCTTTGGGAGTGCTTGGATAGTTTGGAGAATCAGACACTGCCCAAAGCTGCGTTTGAGGTTATCATTGTGCTCAATGGAGAACGCCAGCCGTACGAGGACATGATTGTAAGTAAGATGAGCCAATATTCATTTCGTTATCTCCTGCTCTATTCATGCCCTAAGGGTGTGTCGAATGCTCGAAATCTAGGGTTGGAAAATGCTAAGGGAGAATATATTGGTTTTATAGATGATGACGATTGGGTATCGCCCAATTATTTGGAAAGTCTACTTGCCAATGCTTGTAATGATTGTATTGTAGTAGCTAACGTCAAAGTCATAGATGAAAAAACAAAAACTGAGACAGACCGAAATTATATAGGGAAGGCTTTTGCGAATTACCAACAGGCCAAAGGAACTGACCAGTTTGCAAATCGTAGTTTCTTCTCTACATCATGGTGTAAGCTCATACCTGCAAAAATCGCTAAAAGCCAACAGTTTAATGCAAATATCAAGCGTGGAGAGGATTCGGTATATATGTTTGGGCTTGCTTGGCAGATAAAGCGTATCAAGGTAACCAAACCGTCTTGTATTTATTATGTTAGAAGAAGGCAGAACTCTGCTGGAACAAGAAGTATAAATTTCTCCACAAAACTGTTTGAGTTCATCTCCCAAAGTACTAAATACACTTGCATGTACGTCAAGCATATGCCAAAGTACGAACTTGCATTTTTCTTAAGCCGAATTGCGGGTACATTCTATAATAAATTCATTCTGCATTAAAATTGCCAAGGACATCACCTTAATTGTAGGTGATGTCCTTGGTCTTTTGATATATTCTAACCCAATCAAACTCAGTTTCATAAGTTGCATGTATGTCTGGGGCATGCCAATTGCCATACCCGACACTTTGGTTTAGAATGATATAAAAATCACGGTCGAACGTCCACTGTCCCTCATCCAACTTTTCCTTATCGGCCGATTTCAGATAGCAACCGGAAACCTTGCCGTCAATATAGGTAGTCAACGCCTGTGGAGTCCATTCCAATCCATATACATGCCACTTGTCCCTCTGAATACCTTTTGTAAGAAATGCAGTCTGTTGGTCGCTTTTCTTCAATATGGCCGTCCGATGAGAGTGCAGTGTTTGCCGTGCAATCCCTTCCGTACCAAAAAATTCAATCAAATCCATCTCTGCATACCTGTAAGGCGTGCCATCCACTTCCGGCCTCAACCAAGCAGCAGGAAAATTCCCTGCTTTCAAGTTGGTGCGCATTCTAACCTCTATTTTACCATACTTGAAGAAAAACTTATGCTTCGTAAATACTGCTCCAGCCAGCATGGCAGCAGTGTCTCGTTTGGTAGTATTCGGGATAACCTTGCAGACGAGTTTTCCATTTCTGATAAAGACTACATCTGCTGTGTCTGAATTCCACTTTGCCCAAAGGTTGTTGGCACGTGGCGCACGACTCCATAGTTTGGGATTAGGCTGCGAGCCATCTGGCAGATTAAATTCCTCTCGAAATACCAGCCTGTATTTCGTTTCTTTCCTCTTGGCATTTATCTGAAAAGTATCGGCTGTCAGGAGAAGCGATATGATCAGAACTACGCTTAATATATATATATGACTATTTTTCATTGGTTGCACTCCTACTTTTAATCTTTTATGCTTATAGTTATTTTGCTACCTTGTACAAAGTTACGATTTATATTCCAACCAGCCAAACTTTTGGGGCAATATTATTCTAAAAACAAGATTGTGTGGCATGGCAGTATTGATAGACCGTTGAAAATTTGCACAAATGAAATCTTTTAGTTACCTTTGCAAGCAGTAAGAATACAAACTTTTACAAAAGTAAAGCTTATTCAGTGAACACTAATTAAAGTGTTGCGGATTTAAGGGATTCGGAAATTTTATCTAAATTTGCATCAAGAACAAGTAAAAACCAAAATTTTAAGAAAGCAAAAATGAAAAAACTGGTGAATTTAATTCTCCTTACGAGCCTTACCATTCCACTGATGGCACAGAACGGCAAAGCCGCTGTTCATGGCAACTCAAAGGGAAAAAGCCAACCAACTGCGCAATTTCAGGAAAGCGTTCTGCTGATCAATGAACGCCTTACCGCAGTATTCCCAACCGCCAATGAGCATTTGAGTTATCATGGAGTGCCGATGGACTGCGATGCTCCGAAGTTTAGGGAACGCCTTACGCGCATCGGATTTAACTATGAATATGTGTGGAACGGAAGATACAACAAAAATAAGGTCATTGGTCCCCTTTGGAAAGATAGATCCGATTTACTGAATGTATATACCCCGAAAGGTGCGAAACTGCTTACGGGTGTAGGCACAGGTTATTATCAAACCATGAATCGTGCGCTTGCCGAGAAAGACTTTCGAGCTGCGCTTGTATCCGTAATAGAGGATTTCCCCGACGCTCTAGTTGACTATCGGGAATATGGCAACCAAACCGATGGTAAAATGGAAAAATTTACTTTTCGGGTTGTGTCCCAGCAAACTAAACATATTCTTGGCACAATAGACTTGGTGTTGAGAACCTCTGTCGACAAAAAGAAATGGAGTGTCAGGTTGGCTTACATCGACTATAACAATGAAATGGTTTACAACCAAATCAAATATGGGTTATATGATTTAAGCTATCTTGCCAAGCCATATTGTGAGTCTTGTATCGTCCGAGTGGATGATTGTGCCGTCACATTTAAAATTAGGAAAAATGGGAAGGAAAAGGTGGTTATAGCCTTAGCTGATGATTGCACCGCACTCAAGAAAGTACTCTTCCACGATCCAATGAGTGATTATGGCAAGCAGGAACAGTTAGGCATATATCTTGATCGTCTTCATTTGGAAACTTTACCATCCCTTTGCTATACCAACTATGTGTTCAACGCAAAGGACAATCCGCAAGATTATATACTCTTGCCATCAGCCGACCTGAGGGGAATTAAGGGATTCGGCGAAAACCTCTACTTGGAATACTTCGGAGGACAACCGGACAAACTTGCCAAAGGAGTCTACGGATTTTACAATTGTTACTAGAAATGAAATACAATATTTTTGAGAAGGTGTGTCATAGACTTATGACACACCCTTTTATATAGATTGCTTGCTTCATCCCATCCAAAATGAAGAGAAGTTAGAAGAGTACATTCATTCGGGCGTCACTGACCTTAAAAGGGTTATTCTCTTGCTGGACTAAGCCAACATCCTTCTTAACACTTGGTCCAACCAGGAACTTTCCAAACTGATGGCACTCATCTACTCACAAGGAGCACCTGTCATTGTCTTTGCAGGAAACAGGGGCACGAAAATATTCAGCACTACTTTACAATTCTGTCATACTTTTGTCCCTCGACAAATCTTGCAGTAATGTCCTTTGTGCTTTTTCTTTGCCATAACCTTTTATCTTGTCAAGTATGAAAGCAATTGTTCCATGCTATTCTCAATACTCTCAACTGTTGGTATCTCTTTGTATGCAAGGTCTGGCAACTCTCGTGAATAGACATTGCTCAATGTTGACCATACGCTGTGCAAGTTATTGATAATTGGAGAATCCATGATGTCCTTGTCTTGCCATCCTTCTGGTTTGTCAAATCTTTGTTGGTCTTGTGCGAACAAATTTTCAAAATCTGATTTGAAGGCTTCACTTTCCAAATAGATACGTGTTTCCTCGTCATTCAAGAGAAAATGTAAGTCGTAGAAATGGCGTATTTTGGCAGTCAATTCTGGGATATACTTGTCTGCCAAGGAACAACGTAGCAATGATACCAATTTCTCTGTCAGAGTTCTGCGTCTGTCGAGTACATTCACCTCAAATGATTGCATATCATACTCCTCTATCAGCTTTTCATTTCCTGTCTTCTGCAAGAACTCGGTCAAGAAACTTTGCAATTTGCACTTCTGGAAAGGATATGGATTAGCAAAGGAGTTGATTTCAACAAGCAGTTGCCCTGCCTTGATTGCGCCAACTTGCAATGTATCTATTGCTCGTGGATAAGAATAGTATGCTTTGTGGTAATGCGACCCTTTGCTTGTGAAACCTGGCATATCCATCTCTTGCAGTCCATCGGTCATACTCTTTGCCGTTCTCTTTATCAGCATCTTCAACTGGTTGCCACTGAGTGTCCATGCCTCTGATATGGCGATGTCAATATCTTCCGAGAATCTGCTTCCGATGCCGTATGCCTTTGTAAGACTTGTACCACCTTTGAATATGGCACGATTGTCCTTGTCGTTCGTTGCCATCAATGACAAGGAACGGCAAATCCAATAGTCTTTTTCTATAAAGATACTCTTGATGCCAAGTCCTCCATCCTCTTTTGGTTGGGATGCTGCCTGTAATGCGTCAGAGAACAATTCCCAGTTTTCATGTAATCTCATATGATGTTCCAGTTTCTTTTGTTTGATAATACGTTTTCGGAGATAGGCAACTTGTAGCTTGTAACTCCATTCAAAGTTTTGCTGATGACTTCTGTATCAAGCCCGATACTTTCATAGATAGATCCAAGCAAAGCTCTTACATAAGGCGTGTATGCCAAGGATAGTTTAGCCATTTCTTTTTTTTGCTCCTCGGAAAGAGTATTTATAGCCTTGCGAATGTTCACCACACATTCATCTGGTGAAGTGGCAGGAATTTCCTTGATAAGGCGAAGTGCGTCCAAGATTCTGAGCAATGGAATGTTACTTGAAGTTATCGTATTCTCTTGTAGCAGGAACGATACTCTGACTCCATTTCTCACAATAGGACGGCGATATTTGTTGGTGCCGATAAGAATGGATGAACTTATCTGTGTTGTCAGTCCCATTGAGGCAAATGCGGTGGTTCCAGTTATATAACCAACAACCTTTCCGTTCTGCTCCAAAAAGTCCTTGACAAGTTCTGACTCCGATGGCTTCAATGCTCCAAATATGGTTTTCTTGGGGATATAGTATTTTCCCTTTGCTATCTTTTGCAATTCACCTTGAAGCACAAGACGGCTCAGGGCTTTGGCAAGTGCTGGTTGATACCGCATTTCCACGCCAAAGTCTCTTGTTGTCAAAACCACTCCTGCTGGGGTGGTTGACAATTTATCCTTTATCTGTCTTGCTATAACCATGTTTATCTCCTTTTTTCGAGTGCAAAGTTAATAAAAAGTCTTGTTTTTTACGTCATAAACTTGACATTTATAT
>CAVDKC010000047.1:0-17425 GCA_963609615.1 Oribacterium sp. | reverse complement strand
TTGCATATTTATCTGATGATTGCTATTTTACAAACTGTACCTTTGTCTCCTTCATTAGTTGCGGTTTCTACCATATAAATACCGCTAGCAGCTTTCTTGCCTTTCAAGTCGCATCCATCCCATCGATAGGTTCCACCATTGCTTTTACCTTGATGGATAAGTGTGCCGTTTGATGTGACTATTTTTATATCAGCATTATTAGACAATCCTGTAATTGTAATGTATCCTGTAAAGTCTGGTTTGACAGGATTAGGATAAGCCCAAACATTATCTTTAGTCATCTCTTCGTTGATGGCATTTGCGTCACTTTGATAAGAGCATAATCCAAGGTCTGTGCCGAAGAATACTTCTCCCGTGTTGTCATTAATGGCTACAGACTCGATATAATCTGACAATAAAGGACTGTTGGAGCGGGTAAAATGTTGTAATTGCTGTATATTGTCATTACTGATGAGATAGACACCATTACCATTGGTTCCGAACCATTTCCGATTAGCTTTATCTATAGCGATACAAGATATGTCCACACCACTAAGTAAGTAATCCGCATAGTTGGTACCATCATTACGAGGTACTTTGACTTGTGTAAATATTGGTGATTCTTGAGTTATCTGAGACGATTCCAGTAGGAGAGGACCTGCAGCTGTTCCTACCCAAATATTCTTATCTTTGTCTTCTGCGATGGCTCTGACATAATTTACTACAACCTCTGTTCCATCTTGGTTATAGAATTTTTTATAACATATAGTTCCATCCGAAGAGGGTTGGTAGCAATATAAATATGGATTGTTCCAATGGTTATTACAAAACCAAAGGAGATTGCGACTATCTTCGATGATATTGTTTACATTTTCTAGGGATTTGTCCTTCGAAAACATAAAATCTGATTTATGATGAGATACCCATTCCTTGTCTTTGGTATATGAAAACAAGGAGGTAGAAGGACTGATGCTATTGAATCCCCAAAGGTTTCCTGATTGATCGTATTTGAGAGCATTGACAACGACGTAATTCTTGTTGTCATTTCCGACAGTGCTAGCTGTTTGTAGAACATTGTTTGTATTGTCGTTCGAATAGCTCTTTACAAATATACCATCTTGAAATTCATAAATACCAGTTCTGCCTCCTACGAATACATGTTGAGGGTCAAGTGGATCGATATCTAAGCTGTTGTTGTCTATATATGCATGTCCTGTTTTCTTGTCAAGTTCATCCTCGTATATTTTCCAGTCCTCATTATTGAGAACTTGCACGCATCCAGCCCTTGTAAATTCCACATATGAAAATCCACCTCCGCATGTGTAAAGTTGATTATTGACAAAACGCATACATCCAAAATAATTATATTTTGGGCCTCCAGGATTCAATGTGCTGACAAGTTGCTTTAGTTCACTCTTGTCTTCTGTAACTTTTGCTGTATATTCTCCTACTCTTTTCCAATTGTTTTTGTCAAGCAAGTTATCTGTTAATGCAGCGGAATATTTCCCATTGGAAGAGCTATAAGCATAGATAGTATTGCCATCTATCTCACACCAATTCACCTTGAAGCCGAGGTTGTATGTATCACTGATTTCTGCATTTGCCACATTGATTTTTACGATGCCAAAGCCTGTACTGATGTAAGCGAAGTTTCCATTGATGTAGATATCATTGCTTGTTTTATCTGCAGTCATGGAAGCATTGTAGTAATCGGACAAGTTTACAACCTCATAATTATTGGTGTTCAGGAGGTCTATGTTACCGTTGGAATAGAGAATGACTAATCGTTTGGCACTCTTGCAATATGCGATGTGGCATATATCACAATCGCTCAGATAGTCAGCTTTGCTGAATGTCTGAATGCTTTGGTCATTATTGTTATAGGCATAAAGCCCATTGGAAGCTTGTACGAAGACGAGGTTTCCTGCTTGTTCTATTTCTTGTACATCATGATAGGACAAATAATTCTTCCAGTTACCAACAGCAGCTAATATGCTATAAGGTATTACCTGAAGTAGCAGGAAAGAAATGATGAATAATATTTTTCTATTCATATGTCTATTTGATTTATATTCCAAAATGTAAATTTGAACGTAAATATTAACTATCCAAATGTATATAATACATAAGTTTATATATATTAAACAAGAAAACACTTGGTTTATTGCCTGTTAGTCTTGCTTTTATATGTAAACTTACAATGGGATATATAGCCTTGATAAGAGGTTTGATGCCCCAAAAGGTATCTAGTTTATCAGCGTAGTCTATTAACTTAGAATATCCTTTTAGTTCTTTTCTAAATTGGTAGAGCGTTCGGCATGCTTCCTCTGTTTTCAAGATAAAATGATAGTTATCTTCATAATCATCAAGTAAAATGGGATTGTCTATATGTTCAATTGTATATCCTTTTGCTGTGATTTCTTTACCTAATAAAACATCTTCATATCCATAAAACTTAAAGTTTTCATCAAATGGACATTCTCTCATAACTTTTTTTGAGATGAGAAAATTGGTTGTTCTAAATTCTTTATCACTTTTTCCTATTCGGTGCTGATAGTCATGTGCTTTCTCACATGCTTTTTCATATCTGTACCTTAAATTGTTAGATAAGTCTTGTGGATTTCCGCCAATTTTGAGTCCTCCAACTATAATATCTCCTTTTGATTGTATATAGTTAGACACAAAGGAAGAATTATCTACTTTCAGGTCACTGTCTATAAATAGCAACCACTCATATCTCGCTTCTTTTGCCAAGAAATTACGAATAACTGCCCTGCCCTCGTTTTTGCTTCTTTCGATATATCGGCAATTCTCCAAGTCGTTGATAGCACGATTAATCTCTACAGTCGATTTATCAGTAGAACCATCATCCGCCACCAAAATTTCATATAGAAAGTTAGGCAACAATGATGCTTGAGCTTGCAAGTTTTTTACAAGTCCAAGGCATACATTATTATATGTAGGGATGAGTATTGAAAGATTACTAATCATTTTTCAGATATTCTGCCAACTTCGCCACGGCTCTAGCCCTGTGGCTAATGCCATTCTTTATCTCCTCCCCTAGTTCGGCGAAGCTCTTGTCATAGCCTTCTGGTACGAAGATTGGGTCGTAGCCGAAGCCTTCGGTGCCGTGCTTCTCGGTGGCGATGCTGCCATTCACAATGCCCTCAAACTGGTGTACTCTCTTGATGCTGGTACAGCCGCATGGGCAGACATCCTGCTTCTCTATGTAGCAGATGACGGTGCGAAAACGAGCCTTGCGATTCTCCTTGCCATTCAGTTCTCTCAAAAGCTTTGCCATGTTAGCCTCGCTATCGTGATCGGTTCCCTCGGCATAGCGAGCACTGTGTACACCTGGCGCACCATGAAGTGCCTCTACCTCCAAGCCTGTATCATCTGCAAAGCAGCTGATGTGATAATGTTCGTAGATATACTGCGCTTTCTGTAAGGCATTTTCTTCCAAAGTGTTGCCAGTTTCAGGAATATCCACATTGCATCCTATCTCTTTGAGGGATACGACTTCAAAGTCAGAACCTAAAATCTCACGTATCTCTTTGAGCTTATGCTGGTTATTGGTGGCGAATACAATTTTCATCATTGTAATTTTTGAATGTCCTTCTCTTTTATCTTTACTTTCATCTCGTCAAATCCCTCACCATATACACCGATGACGGAACTTTGGCTGACAAAGGCGTTTGGGTCGATGATTTTCACAATGCGGAAGATGGTTACGCTCTCGTTCTTCTTGGCCAGGATACAGAGTACCTTGCGTTCATGGCCCGTGTACCAACCGTGCCCGTCGAGAATGGTTACACCATGCCCCATTTGTGTACCGATGGCATTGGCTATCTCTTGGTATTTTTTGCTGAAAATCATAAACTGCACACTCTCTCGTTGGGCATTCATCACATAGTCGAGAACCAGGTTTTCTATCACCATGGTACATAATCCGAACACCACCTTTCTCACGGCATCTATTGCTTCGAAACCAGGCTTTGCATTGAAGATGAAGAACGAACTGCCCACAATAATCAAGTCAACGAAGATAAGGACGCGACCGAGCGATATGTTGTGGTATTTGTTGACGATAGCGGCGATGATGTCGGTGCCTCCTGTACTTCCATTGTGCAGAAAGACGATTGCCAATGCCAAGCCTGTAAAGCAACAACCGATGATGAGCGACATGAAGTCTTGCCCCTTTCCCAGTATTTGTGTCATCTCACCATTAGGGCCCATCATCCAGTCTTGCGTCAAGGCAAGAAACAGGGAAAGCATGAGGATGGCATAGACGGTCTTCACCATGAACTTGAACCCCAGTATTTTAAGGGCGGCAACCAAAAGGGCGGCATTGATGACGAAGTACGACAAATAGATAGGAATGTTGGTGGCGTAGTAGATGAGGGCGGCGATACCTGTTACACCTCCTGTTACTATCTGGTATGGCAACAGGAATATCGTCCAGCCGAACGTATATAACAAGAGACCAAGGGTTATGTAGAAATAATCCTTGATCTCGTTTTTTATATTTTCATTAATAGCTATTTGCATATCATTACTTTTTCAACACAACGTTGACAATTTTCTTGGGTACGATGATGACCTTCAGCACGTTGAATCCCTCCAAGTACTTCTGGCTCTTCTCATCTGCCAATACTTGCTTCTCGATGTCTGCGTTTGGAGTATCCACTGGGAAGGTCATCTGGAAGCGAGCCTTGCCGTTGAAGGACACGGTGAGTTGCATGTCGTTTTCCTTCAGGTACTGCTCGTCATACTTGGGCCATTCTGTATCGCAGACACTACCCTGCTCGCCCAATGCTGTCCAAAGTTCTTCGGCAATGTGTGGGGCGAATGGAGCGATAAGTACCACGAGAGTCTTCATCAGTTCCTTGTTGCGGCACTTCTGTTGACCAAGCTCGTTCACGGCAATCATGAAGGCAGAGATAGAAGTGTTGTAAGAGAACTTCTCGATGTCTTCCGTTACCTTCTTGATGAGCTTGTGTACACTCTTCAAGCTCTCTGGCTTGGCTGCCTCGTCTGATGGCAAGAAGTTGTCGGTGCGGTTCTCGTAGAACAATCCCCAGAATTTCTTCAGGAAGCGGTGGCAACCGTCGATGCCGTTGGTGTCCCAAGGCTTGCTTGCCTCTACAGGGCCCAGGAACATCTCGTAGAGACGCAGGGTGTCGGCACCGTACTTCTCTACAATCATGTCGGGGTTCACCACGTTGAACATACTTTTCGACATCTTCTCTATTGCCCATCCGCAGATGTACTTGCCGTCCTCCAGGATGAACTCTGCGTTCTCGTACTCAGGACGCCAGGCCTTGAATGCCTCGATGTCGAGCTGGTCGTTGCTCACGATGTTCACATCCACGTGGATAGGTGTCACGTCGTAGTCCTTCTTCAGGTTCAGGCTGACGAAGACGGGGGCCTTGTCGTGGTCGTCGCTGTTTACACGATACACGAAGTTGGAGCGTCCCTGGATCATGCCCTGGTTTACCAACTTCTGGAACGGCTCTTCCTTGCAGCTTACGCCGAGGTCGAAGAGGAACTTGTTCCAGAAACGGGAATAGATCAAGTGGCCTGTAGCGTGCTCGCAACCACCCACATAGAGGTCTACGTTCTGCCAGTACTCGTCTGCCTCCTTGCTTACGAGACCCTTGTCGTTGTTGGGGTCCATATAGCGCAGATAGTAGGCTGAAGAACCTGCGAAACCTGGCATGGTGTTCAGCTCCAGTGGGAATACGGTCTTGTTGTCCACGAGGCTCTTGTCCACCACCTCTTTCTTCTCGGCATCCCAAGCCCATTTCTTGGCTCTGCCCAATGGGGGCTCGCCTGTCTCTGTGGGCTTGTAGGCATCCACCTCGGGCAATTCGAGTGGCAGGCACTCCTCGGGAACCATCTGTGGCATTCCGTCCTTGTAGTATACAGGGAACGGCTCGCCCCAGTAACGCTGGCGCGAGAAGATGGCGTCGCGAAGACGATAGTTTACCTTCACACGACCGATACCCTTCTCTGTGACAAACTTCTTGGTGGCAGCGATAGCCTCCTTCACGGTCAGGCCGTTGAGAGAGAACCCGTCCATGCTGCTCTTGCCCTCCACGGGCGAGTTGGTCACGATACCTTCCTTGGCATCGAAGCTCTCCTCCGAAACGTCTGCACCCTCGATGAGCGGGATGATGGGCAGACCGAAGTGCTTGGCAAAGGCATAGTCACGACTGTCGTGGGCAGGTACAGCCATGATGGCACCTGTACCATAACCAGCCAGTACATATTCTGAAATCCATACGGGGATAGCATCGCCCGTGAATGGGTTGATGGCATAACTGCCAGAGAATACGCCCGTAACGTTGTGGTTAGCCATACGGTCCAGTTCGGTACGCTTCTTTACGTAGTCGAGGTACTTCTCCACCTCTTCCTTCTGCTCGGCTGTCGTTACCTGCTGTACGTACTCGCTCTCAGGAGCCAATACCATAAAGGTAACGCCAAACATGGTGTCGGCACGGGTGGTGAAGATAGTAAACTTCACGTCGCTGTCCTTTACTGAGAATACGACCTCTGTACCCTCCGAACGGCCAATCCAGTTCTTCTGGGTCTCAGTAATACTGTCGCTCCACTGTATGGTGTCCAGTCCGTCGAGCAGACGCTGTGCGTAAGCGGATGTACGCAAGCACCACTGCTGCATCTTCTTCTGGATAACAGGATAGCCACCGCGCTCGCTCACGCCGTTCACCACTTCGTCGTTGGCAAGCACCGTACCCAGTCCGGGGCACCAGTTTACCATCGTTTCGCCGAGGTAAGCTATGCGGTAGTTCATCAAAACCTGCTGTTTCTTCACGTCATCGTAGGCATTCCACTCCTCTGCGGTAAAGTCGAGCTGCTCGCTCTGCGCTACGTTCAGACCCTCGGTACCCTTCTCCTCGAAGTGCTTGACGAGGTCCTCGATAGGCTGCGCCTTCTGGCAAGCGTTGCAGAAGAACGACTGGAACATCTTCTGGAAGGCCCACTGGGTCCAATGGTAATACTTGGGGTCGCAGGTGCGCACCTCGCGGTCCCAGTCGAAGGAGAAACCTATCTTGTCGAGCTGCTCGCGGTAGCGGTTTATATTGGTAACGGTGGTTATTTCCGGGTGCTGTCCCGTCTGTATGGCATACTGCTCTGCAGGAAGTCCGTAAGCATCGTACCCCATCGGGTTCAGCACGTTGTAGCCGTTCAGGCGCTTGTAGCGGGCATAGATATCACTGGCGATGTAACCCAGTGGGTGACCTACGTGCAGACCGGCTCCCGAAGGGTAAGGGAACATGTTGAGCACATAGAATTTCTTCTTGTTTTCATCCTCCGTCACCTTGTAGGTCTTGTTCTCGACCCATTTCTGGTGCCATTTCTTCTCGATTTCTCTGAAGTTGTATTCCATTGTTTTATCTTGTTTTTATTTTTCTTCTTTTTATGGTTCAATAGTGGACATCCTTTTATATAATAAGGTGTATCCCCATTCAAGGTGCAAAATTACATTTATTTTGTCATACTACAAAATAAATAAGGAGTTTTTCGAAAGATATTTTTTTATATCATTTACCAGCTTTGCTTCTATTTACCCAGTACTCATTATTGGAGTAACCGTTTTACATATCTTCTCTTTTTTGCTTGGTTCTGCAAAGACAAGCAAAAAACAGAAAGTTCACAAGTTTGTGGACCACAAACTTGTGAACTTTTAATATTGTTTTGTCAATCAGAGCGTTGAAGTTGCTTGCTCCGCAATACTTTAGGCTTTGATTATTGAAAGAGAGAGTCTATATATGTGTACAGCTCTTCCCCAGAGCCAACATAGCGTTTGATAATCTTGCCCTCAGGATTGATGATGATGAAGGTAGGATAACCGGGAACACCATAGAGGGTGGGAATGTCGTCTTGCTTCTCGCTCTTCACTTGTGTCCATGTCATACCATGTTGTTTGACAGCTGCTTTCCATTTTTCTTCTGTGTCTCTGCAGTCTATGCTTACAATCTCGAACTTGCCGGAATCTTTGTGCTTGTTGTAGCATTCTTTCATGTCGGGCAATGCCTTGATGCACCATCCGCACCATGAGCCCCAGAAGTCGAGCATCACATATTTGCCGCGGAGGCTAGACAGCTTGAAGTCATTGCCGTTGATGTCTTTCAGGGTGAAGTCGGGAGCCTCGGCACCATTGTCCAGTTTCTTTTCCTGTTCTTCCTGCTTAATCCTGCGGTCTGCAATTTCTTTGTGCTGCTTAAAGGCCAAGGCAAGTTCGCAGTTCTTCACGCGGTCTGTCATCATATTGTAAGCCGCATAGAAATCCTTGCAGTTGTTGATTGCCACACAGCATGCCTCGTTGTCAGGATTTTGCTTGATATAGTTAAGCGTATACTCATACATCTCCTTACTGTATTTTCTCATGTCTGGGAAATACTTCTCTCTGAGTGCCTTTAGGTCTTCTTCTGTTTTAGCCTTTGGCCCTTCCTTTTCGTATGCTTTGTTTACAGCGTCCAGCTTCTTATAGACGGGTGCGACGTCATGTTGGAAAGTTTGCACCTTATCATAGATGTCGCATCCCTTGGTGGTCAAATCGTCAAGTGTGCCACTTACGGTCATAGGCTTGTTGGGCAAGAGGTATAAAGCGGTGCCATGATTGAGCCTTTCGCCAGGGGCTGGCTTTTCGTAGATGTAGATTTGTAGCATGTTGGTGTTTGGATAGCTGAGTGCAAACTTGCCTTTCTTCCAAACGAGTGTGTCTCGGGTGCTTTGGTCACTCTTGTGGTCTGTAGTGATTACGATGACACTATCTGTGCGCATGCCTTTGATTTGCCCTTTCACAGAAACCTGGGCATTGATACTCATAGCGCAGGCTAATAGTGCTGCACTAATGACTGATTTGATAATGATTCTTCTCATGATGTTATCTTTATGATTGTTTATTCCGGATTCTGCTCTATCGCACCATGAGCAGAGTTGATCTCTGTCTGGAAGATAGGCATAGCCCAGCACTTGCTGTTGCCAGGGATGACATAGGTCTTTGGCGAGTCGGTATTTACCTTGGTTACGCTCATGTCGAAGAACTCATGTGTCACGGTTACGTTGTCGCTGGTGTCTGGGGTGATGGCGAAGCGCTTGATGTCGCCGAAGCGGAAGTAGAATGGCATCTCTCGGCGGCGCTCCTGCAAAACAGTTTGCAGGGCTTCCTCCTGGTTATTGGCTGTAAGGGCAGTGGCAGTGCCGTGCTCATAGCGTGCCTCACGAAGAGGGGTAAGTGTAGCCAGGCCTTCCTGCCATTGCCCCAGGCGAACCTGGCTCTCTGCCTTGATGAGCAGCATTTCGGCTGTGGTCAAGCCTGAAGTAAGGTAGCGGCCGTCATTCCAGGGATCATAGCGATAGCCATCATACTTGATGCTTTGCATACGACGGGTTCCGTGCTCTACATAATAGTAGCGGAAACGGAGGTCGTTGGTGTGGTCGTAGAGATTCATCAACTGCTTGGAAGGATAGGTCATCTGGGTGCGGACTTCGGCTAAATCAGGATAAATCCACTCTGAGTAGTTGTAGAGTATCTTGTTCATATTCCAGCCATCTGTTTCACAATAGTTGACGTCCAGTTCTGGCCAGAAATCTGTGGCTGAATAATGGGTGACTGGTGTCTTGTACGTAAACTGGTTGAAATCATAGAGTGCTGGTGCATTGGTCAAAGTCTTGTTGGCATACTCCAGGGCTTTGTCGAACTCGCCTCTAGCCAAGTAGATGCGTGCATACAGGGCATTGATGGCACATTTGGATACACGCCAAGGCATGGATGGCACTGCATCATATACGGCATGCTCTTCGCTGGCCTTGAGGTCGGCGAAGATTTGGTTATAGGTCTGCTCCAAGGTTCCGCGAGAGATGTTCTCGTCGAAAGACAGTCCCATGCGAAGTGGAATGCCAAGTTCATCCTTGTTAGTCTCGCTCCATGGTTGGCAATAGAAGGTGGCGAGCTCGAAGAATGAGTAGGCGCGCATGAAGTAGGCGCAACTCAATGCCTCATTGAGTTCTTCCTGTGTTCCAGATACTTCTGATGCAGAGGAAATCATGAGATTCGCTTTATAGATGCGGTTGTATTCTGAACTCCACAAACCGTCATAAGAGTTGTTGATAATGCCGTCGCGGAAGTGAGCGTAGTTAGACACCACATAGTTGATGTCGAATGTGCTTGGTGCCGACTTGTACATTTCTTGTGGAATATCGGCATCGTCTGTGCTATAAGTGGCAAAATAGTTGGTGCAGTAGCGATTGGTTACATAGTCATATACAGCCAGCAGGTTGGCGGCTGTGGATACGGGGGTGTTGCTCGACTTGGACGGGGTCTTGTCAAGGTAATCGCTGCAGGAACTTAGTCCTGCCATTGCGAGTGCCATGACGATATAGGCTTTGCTTATCTTTTTCATATCAATGTTTCTCCTTTCTCTTTATTATAAGTTGATGTTTACACCGAGGGTGATGCTTGTGGCAGGCTTGTTCGTGCCGCTTCCTGGCAACCATTCCGGGTCGTAGCCGAGAGAGTTGGCTGCCCAGATGCAACCTAGGTCACGAGCCTGGCAGAATACCTTGGCTTGCTTCAAGCCTATCTTGCTCAACAGGATGGTAGGCAACTGGTAAGAGAGGGTCAATTCCTTCAGGCGAATGAAGGAGTCGTCCTCTACGAAACAAGACAGATACGGCATGTAGCGTCCCCAACGGTAGCACATATAGTCGTTCTCGGCAGGGAGGGTTGGCCACTGTGTTCCATCGCTGTTCTGATAGTAAGAGATGAACTTGCTGATAAATTCATTTCCACCACCTACCAATGGAGGTGTATCGGCTACTGGTGCACGGAATTTACCGCCCATCTTGCCTGTGAGATATACGTAGAGTGAGAGTCCCTTCCAACTGAACTCATTTGCCCAACCTAATGTGCTGGGAGCGATAGTGCAGCCCTTGTAAGTAAGGAACTTCTCAGAACCGAATGTGCTGTTGTGCAGACTCAAGTCTTCGAAAGAGCAAGTGGTTCCGTCAGGTCCCTTTACGTATGGAACACCGTCTTGCATGCCTGCGTATTCATAGGCATAAACCGCTCCGATAGGCCGACCTTCGATGAAGTAGCCATATGAGGCATCGGATGCATACATATATCCATAGCTATATACGTTAGGATTGTAGAGTTTCTCCACCTTATTCTTATTATAGGCATAAGTCAGGGTAGAACGGATGCTCAAGCCGAAGCCAAACTTATAGCGGGCAGTCAACTCTGCCTCAAAACCACGGTTGGAAATCTCTGCATTGTTGAATCGCTGGCTGGTAGAGCCATATACGGCAGGAATGGTAACGTCGCCGATGACATCCTTGCTCATGCGGTTGTAGTATTCCACCTTGCCGGAGAGGATGTTCTTGAAGAGGCTGAAGTCTATACCTAAGTTGGTGGTATGGGTGGTTTCCCACTTCAATGTAGGGTTGCCATAGCTAGCGATATACGCCACGTCGGTCAATGTAGTGACATTTGAACTGACGGAAATCAGGGTCTGGGGAGAAGTGCTCTTCTCTGCGTTGCCGTTCAGTCCGTATGTGGCGCGAAGCGTCAAGCGATCTACCCAGCTTACGTCCTTCAAGAAGTTCTCTTTCTTCATGTTCCACTTGGCACCTACCGACCACATGGGCGACCAGCGAAGCGACTTGTCCTTGGACACGAAATTAGAACCGTCGGAACGAACGCTGGCAGAAATTCCATACTTGTCGTCGTACATGTAAGCCACATTGCCGAAGTAGGACAAGTAGCGGTCGGTACGCTCGCTAAACTGATAACCGAGGTAAGAGGTCAGATAGTAAGTGGTATAGAACGAATAGTTGTACATGTTGCCAATGTTCGATTTAGAGCCATAGTAAGGAACAGGTACAGTATTGGTATCCTCGTTGTAACCGTAGATGCGGGGATTGGTGGTGGAACTGTTCACGTATTCGCTCATCTCGATGCCAGCCAGGGCAGAGATGTCGTGTTTCTCTGCAAAGACGTTGTTGTATGTCAGCTGGTTGCGGAACACCTGGTTGTGGTTTTCGCTGCTACCCGAATTGATGCGGGCACCTTTGGGCAGGTAAGACTGTGTACAGTTCAAGTCCTTGTCGATACTAGAGTAGAAGTTCACGTCATAGCGAGTGGCGTATGTAGCCTCGCCGTCCTGGTTGCGATAGCTGGAAGTATTGCTTTCGTACTGATACTTCATGTCGTAGCTCAAGCCCTTGAAAATCTTGGCATTCAAACCCAACTGGATGCGGAGGTTGTTGCTCTTGGTTCGGTAGTCACGGTTTTCCACCTCTTGCAACATGTTGTAGCTGAAGTCGCTGTATGGATAAGAAGACGTATTGATGTTCTGCAATTCCTGACGGTTGAAATCGCTTGTGTTATAGGCGTATGTTCCGTCGTCGTTCTTCAGCATTTCGTAGGGTTGGAGATTGGCAAACTCGTTGATGGTGACACCGGATGTCTCGCGGTTTTTCTTTTGCCAAGTCAAGGCCGCCGTAGCCGTGATGTTACGGTTGAAGTGATAAGAGGTGTTGTAGTTCATCATGAATCGCTCGTAGCCACGCTTGATGGTAGCCTCGGCATTCTTCTCATACATCAAGGAGAGATAGTTGTCAAACTTGTCGGTACCGCCGGAGATGCTGGCATTATACTGCTGCAACAACTGCTGCTGCATCAAGTATTTCTTCAGTTGCTTGCGGTTGCTGCGATTGCGGAGCTTGTCCAGGCCTGCGTTCATCTCAGACTCTGACAAACCGTTATATTTATGGTTGAAGTACAACTCCTGTGCCTCGGTAAGTCCCGACATCAAGCCATTTACGCCCCCCGGAGTGTATTCGCCCATGTTCCAGCCGTTCTTGAGGGCTTGGATTTCATAGTCCACATTGGTCTTGCTGTCGGCTTGGGAGAGGATATAATCTACATCAGGAGTGGTGCCGATGCGCCAGAAAGCCTGTCCGTTTACATCGAGGCGACTGTTCTTCTTGCCTTTCTTGGTGGTGACTACGATGACACCGTTGGCAGAGCGGGCACCCCATATACTGGCAGCAGAGGCATCCTTCAATACGGTGACGCTCTCCACGTCGTTAGGATTGATGCTGCTGAAGGTGCCTTCGATGGGGAATCCGTCCACGACGATGAGCGGAGAGGTGTTGGCATAGAGCGAGGAGGTACCACGAATCTTGAAATCTACCGAACCATCCTCGTTCTCAGATCCTTGCATACCGGCTACCAAACCCTGCAAGGCTGCAGAAAGGTCGGTGGCAGGACGGGCGGCAAGTTCCTTTTCGCTAATCTTGTCGAAAGAACCTGTGGTACGTTCGCGGGAGAGTTGCTGATAGCCTGTTACCATCACATCGTTCAGTGTGTTGTCTTCGTCATCCAGCACGATGTTCAGGCGATGACTGCAAGCCTTGCGGTTGATGCTCTTCTTGCCTATGTATGAAATCTCGATGCGCTCGCCAATTTCGGCAGTAGGCAAAACGAAGTTGCCTTCTATGTCGGTAACGGCCATCTTCTGTGTGCCGGGCACTTTTACGGTAACGCCGATGAGCGGATCGCCATCAGTATCAGTCACTCGTCCCTTGATGCCTTTGTCGCCATAGGCATTGCCGTTTGGCAGGGAGGTTGTCTTGGCAGCCTGGCTCTTGATTTGGATGTAACGACCATCTACTTTGGCTGTAAAAGGCAATTTCACCAGGAGTAGGTTGACGGCCTCGATGGCCGACTTGTTTTTGATTTCGGCAGTTACCCGATACTTGCTGACTTGATTGTAGTCATAATTGATTTTGTAGTACCCCGATTGTCTCTCTACCTGATTGAGTGCAGAAGGCAATGCCACTTTGTTGGTGGTGAGATTAATCTTGTTACCCTGAGCAAATGTCGTGACGGCATTCAAGAGAAACAAGAGACTAAGGAAAAATGTTCCAACTCTCTCTTTCTTCATATTAAATCCACATTAAATTAATAATAAAACTTTATTTCTAGTACACAGTTTGAAAGGGAATGGGTACTAAAAATGACATTATTTTTAAGAATAATGCAAGTTTTTGTTCATTTTTATGGAAAAAGAGCTGTTTTTGTGACTTATTCTACTGAGATGTGGTCGTTCTTCATCACTATCTTGGCTACGTCCAGATTGTTGAGGTGCCTGATGATTTCCTCCAGACTCTGGTTGTGTTCTGCTACGAAATGGAGTCGCTGGTTCATGTCTTCCTCATGTTCGAACACAATGCTTACATTGTACCATCTGCCCAGTTCGAGCATGATATCTACGAGACGGTCGTTGTTGAAATAGAAGAACCCGTCCTTCCATTGGGTGAGTGGATATACGTCCACATCAGATACCGTCATGGTGCCGTCTGTATTCCATTTGGCCATCTGGCCTGGAACTATCTGTTGGGTGCTGCTATTCTTGGGCTTTACAGCCACGCTGCCGCTTACCAAGGTTACGTTGGCTGTTTTGGCAGAGTAGGCGTTGATGTTGAACACGGTGCCCAGCACGGTAGTAGTGAAATAGTCTGTGCTTACGATGAATGGGTGCTTCGCATCCTTGGTTACCTCGAAATATGCCTCACCTTCAACTTTCACGTTGCGGGTTTTGTCCGCAAAGAGGCTGGGGAAGGTTATCTTGCTGTCGGCATTGAGCCATACCCGGGTGCCGTCGGGCAGAGTCATCTGGCAGTCTTTGCCTCTGGGGGTGGAGAGTTCCATCATCTTGATTTTCTCCGTTAAGGTGTTTCCTTGCTGTCGAGGTCGGTCGAAAGCCAGCTGTCGGTTGTTTTTCACCACGGTTATTTTTCCGTCTTCGGAGGATACGACAATGTCTTTCTCGTTCTTGTTGGCGGTAAACACCTCTACAGCCGAAGACGATTTGCCCACGGGGAAGAGAATGAACAAGGCGATGATGATGGCGGCAGCACAGCCGATGATGGTGTAGATGAGGCTGCGGTTCTGGGCGGGATGTTCGTCGTAGAGCTGCTCGTCTTCGTTTGCCGTCAGGTAGCCCGATGCCTGGAGGTCACGACAGAACTTGTCCCACTCCGCATTCACGTCGGGATTGTTGATTCGGGTCTTGTTCAGGGCTCTCCTTACCTCCAATTCCTCAAAGGTAGAAGGCATCTCGTTTTCTTGCCAGTTATCGTTGGTCTGTATGCTCATACTTTTTGTTCATTCTTTATAGTTATTACCCATTTCCCGATAGAATCAGGTACTGTGTTATTGCTTTTTTAACACATTTGCTTGCTCTGTCTTTCAGATTGTTTGCGGGCTACGTCTTTTTGAAATGAGTTCGTAACAAACCGAAGGCTTTTGTGATATGTTTTTTCACACCGTTTGTAGTGATGCCCATCATTTCTGCCACCTCTTTATATGTATGTTGGTTCATGCAGCATTGCTCCATCACGAATTGTGTCTTGTCGGGCATGGTGCTTATCACTTGGTTGATTTCGTCCAGCCGGCTGTCCATGTGGGTCAGGTAGTCGTCATCTTCTTCGCTGAAGGCAGCCTTGCAATATTCTTTGTATCGTTCCATGCCCTTCTGTCTGCGCAGATAGTTCATGCTTTCATTGCGTACACATACATAGAGAAGGCTGGGAAGGCGGTCTGTTTCTAGTTGGGTATGATTTTTCCAAAGCCTGGAAAATACCTCAGATACGATGTCTTTGCTGGCATCTTCGTCATCTACAAATCCGTAGGCATACCGATACAAGCGTATATAATATTCCTTATATACGCTTTCGAATTCTGCTATGTTTATATTGATAGACACGGTATCCTGCTCTTGTTAATAATCTCTCAAATATTTTATGATTGCAAAATCATATGTTGAATTCACGTGGTTTCTAAGCTCCTTTTGTCTATAACTTCCTGTTTCATTGGTGCAAATATAAAACAAAAAAATGGAAGAACGCCTTATTTTACAAGTTTTAATTATTCAGAATGCCTTATCTTTACATATTTTGGAAAACTCTTTATTTTAATTCTGTCTTCAGTTCGTCATATAAGTCCACCGGACCCAAGTGCCAGTATTTGGTGCTCTCGGTAGACAACTTTTTATAAAGTCTTGAATGATAAATGCGGTTCAAGCATTCTTGCAGCGAGAATCCGTATTCGTCGTGCATGTATTCTACCAGCCAACTTATCTTTCCTGGCAGAAGCAGATGCAGATTGCTTTGATCTATCTGGAACATATCACTTTCCTATTTTTATTGCTTCAATGAAATGCAGGGTTGCCAATGCTTTGTCTGTATGAAAGAGGTACTGATCTACCAACTTGTAGGTTTTGAGTTCGCGAATAAGTGTGTCTATTTCGATTGCTCCGCTTTCATACAGCCCAAATTGCAGATACACCCTGTCGTTTGCCACCGGACTATACACCCAGTCGTAGTCGTGGGTGAAGCCTGTTCGGGTATCTTCCCAATCCACTGCACGCCACTGTCCTTATATCTTTCGTATCTTTTTGATGGAGCGCAACACCATCATCGGCAGAATGGTTTTCTTATATTCGCTTTTGTCGAAAGCATATACAAGAACATCTGTTGCAATGTTCCAGATGAACGAAAACAGTGAGTTATATTGAGTTTGTTCCATTATTCTTCTTTTTTATTGTCAATCAAAAGTTCCCTGATACTGACATTGAGGTATACGGCGATTTGATGCAACAATTCAAGCGATGGTTGTTGACGGTTGCAGCAGTATGCGTTAACCGTACTGAAACTCTTACCGATTTCTTTTGCCAAATCTGTTTGTGACACGTCTCTGTCAACAAGAACAGCCTTAATTCTATTCAGTTTCATTCCTTATGATTTATCTTGATGCAAAAATAAAGAATTTTCAGCCCAATAGCGCATAATCTGCGATAATTATAGTATCTGAACCTTATTTTTAACATTTCACGATGGGTTTACTTCCGCAAGACTACCCTGTTGCTCTTCGCCAACTATTTTGATGCCGCCACCACGGTTGCCGCCCAGGTCAAAGCCCTTCATGCCGCCAAGGATTCACTTGAAGAAACCGCTCAAGCATTGATGGATGCCAAGGTGGACATGAATACCGCACGTCTGCGCCTCGACAATGCCGCCACCAATGCCAACGCTGCGGCTGACACGATTGGCGGCAAGGTGGATGAGCTTAAAAAGACGAGAATCAAGACGGAGGTTGACCCGAACGAATGGTTGCGCCTTACCAACGTGGGCAAGACCATCATTGAAGGCGTGGACGGTTCGCTCGAAAAGCACCGCATCGAGGTGTCCAACAGGTTGAAGTCCCACTTCTATGAGATGTCTGGTCTATTGAGCCGTAATGAGGGTGTTTGGATTTCGGGGAAGTGGTGGACATACCTCGCATGGTTCAGCATCGCCTGTTATACCTATACCCTCATTTCCCTCACAATCATGTTTGCATTGGCGTTCG
>CAVDKC010000046.1:0-17670 GCA_963609615.1 Oribacterium sp. | reverse complement strand
ATTGAAGTCGGTCTGGGCACGGAAGATGGTCATCTGCTTGCTCTTGTCCCAGAAAGTACCCTTGTAGTAGCAATCTGATATTCTAGTGCCCACGAAACTATAGATGTAATAGCCATTCGGCGTGCCGCAGATATTGATGTTAGACTGCCAGATATTGCCGCAAGCGGCGGCGTGGCAATGCTCCATCACCGATTCGCCATTGTGCTGAATCTCATGGTTGATGGCAAAGTGGGTATGACCACAGAAAAGTTCGTATCCCCCCTTAAACTCCTTAAGAAGAGACAAGAGTTGGGTGAGGCGCGAGGATGAATAATGTCCCTTCTCGCTCTCTATCCCAAGCGGATTTGCCTTCTTGTAAGGTGCATTTCCGAAGGTAAATGGGATATGATAGCAGAGGATAACTTTTTTGTCCTTAGGTGTCAGGGCGAGGTCTTGTTCCAGCCACTCCACTTGAGTTTTGTGCAACTCTCCCGGCGAGTAATACGCCTTGCCCTTGGTGAAGAAACAGTTGTTGATGCACACATAGTGCTCATCGCCACGGTCGAAGGAATAGTCGGTAGGTCCGAAGCTCTCCTCCCACTTGTGCTTATAGAGTGCCTTGCCATCTTGGTCGTGGTTGCCGATGACGGAGAAAAGCCGCATATCCGACGAGCCCAAAGCCTCGCGAATCTGTCGCTCCAACTGGGCGTTATATCCACCGTAATACTGCACATCATCGCCCATGCTGAGTCCATATACAGGCGTTCCTTTCTTCATCTCCCGTATGCTCTGCTTGATGTCTACCATCGTCTGGGTGGTGAATCGCTCCACGTCGCTCTTCTTGATAGGGTTGTCGTCGGGCGAGGTATAGTAAGGACTGAAGGCATTGGTAACCTGCGGGTCGCCGATGACAATCATCTTATAACTCACCTCTTTGCCACCTGGCAGGCGAGTCAATGTGAAATCATATTTCTTCTTGTTAGCCGATACCGCTTGGTAGAAATAAGCCGTGCGGTCGGTCTCGCTATGGGTGGGCACCTCGCAGTCGGCTGGCACGGAGTAATAGATGAAGCGAGCCAAGCTATCCCGTTTCATCTTATATCGCCCCATCGAATCGGTCTTCACGCATTTGTAGCCATCACTTACGATGACATCAGCCACAGGATTTCCAGCCGTATCCAGCAGGGTGCCAGAGATATAGAAATCTTGCTTGATGACAGGCTTAGTTTTCTTCACCGTGTCTTTTTCCTGAGGGTGGTATGTGATGTTGGCAGATATCTTCGGGCCGATGCCAGGCAGAGTGGTAATATCTTCATTGGCATGCATAGTCATCCCGATTGCCACGAGCATGCAGCAAACGGGCAATAGTACGCTAATATATAAATATTTCCTTTTCATATGTATGCCACTCTCTTTTTTATATTTATTAATCTGTCACTATAGATAACGGCAAAGATACAAAAATCCCCCATAAATAAGGCAAGTTTTTCGGAAAAATGGAATGTATAGCATAAAAAAATAGACAAATGATACCTTGGGGCAGTCTGCTTAGGATAAAATCAGATAATGAAGAATAACTAAAGTTTCCCACCCCATTATTTAGGGGTGGGAAACTTTAGTATTCTAAATATAACACAAGCAAGTCTCCCTTAAAAAACGCTAAATATTACCTTAGGGTAACTTACCTTAGGGTAATATTTAGTAACTTTGTGCCAAATTATCAGGAATATGGCAGAATATCTATCCCCATTTCAATTTGGTACATTAGCCACCAATGAGAATTTCATCGACAGACAGGAAGACAGGGCTTTGCTGAAGCAATTGCTGTCCTCCCACATCAACGTGATGCTTATCTCACCACGTCGATGGGGCAAGTCGTCGCTTGTAAAAAGGGCGATGACCGAATTGGCTGAGGAGGACAAGAACGTAAGGATTTGCTATATTGACGCCTTCAGCATCGGCTCTGAGGCTGAATTTTATCGCACATTTGCAAGTCAGGTTATCGCTTGCGCTTCCTCGAAAATGGAACGCTGGATAGAGGATGCCAAGAAATTCTTGACAGGAGTGATACCGCAGGTCGTGATAAACGACCAAATTACCGACTTCATGGCTTTCGACTTGAAGTTTGTGCCACAAGAGCGTGATAAGATGACGATTCTCCAACTGCCTGAGATGCTGGCAAGGGAAAAGGGCATCAAGATTATCGTCTGCATAGACGAATTCCAACAGTTGGCTAACCTCCCGGAATACAAGGACATGGAAGGCAAGATGCGCTCCGTCTGGCAACAGCAACAACTCACCTCCTATTGCCTCTACGGCAGCAAGCGAAACATGATGCTCAATATCTTCAATAATTCCAATAGTCCCTTTTATCGCTTCGGACAAGTGATTTTTATGCAGAAGATAGCCAAGGAGCATTGGATTCCATTCATCTTGCATTCTTTCGAGAAGACCGGCAAGTCTATTTCTTCAAAGATGGCAGAGCGTATTTGTGACACAGTGGTGTGCCATTCATGGTATCTACAGCAGTTGTGTTACTTTATCTGGAGTTTCACGGTTTCGGAAGTGACGGAAGAGGTATATCAGCTGGGACTGAAACAAGTACTCAACATCAATACCCCGATGTTCCAGAACGATACAGAGAACTTAAGCTCTACCCAGATTGAGATGCTTAAGGCTATTGCTGATGGAGAACAGCATTTCTCATCGCAAGCCGTGAAGCAAATCTATAATCTCGGCAATCCCAACACGATAGTCAAGAACAAGAAAACACTCCAAAACAAAGACATCATCGAAAAGCAAAAGGATTACTTTGTCTTCGTAGACCCAATATATCAACTGTGGTTCAAGGAGGAGTATTGTAGATAGAAACGATGTAATATAAAGTAATATTAAATAAGAAAAATCATATATATATATAATAAGGAGAAGAAAGATAATGGCAAACGACAATAAAGGCCTTACGCCTATGATGCGACAATTCTTCGAGATGAAATCGAAACATCCCGAGGCATTGTTGCTTTTCCGCTGTGGCGACTTCTACGAAACTTACTGCGAAGATGCTATCGAAGCCTCTCGCATCCTCGGCATCACCCTGACTAGACGCAACAACGGCGGCTCTACGGGCTCTACCGAGATGGCTGGCTTCCCTCATCATGCTCTCGATACTTACCTGCCCAAACTTATCAGGGCGGGCAAGCGTGTGGCTGTGTGCGACCAGCTGGAAGACCCAAAGAAAAAACGTGCGGAGATAAAGGGCAAGAAAGGTCTGAGCCAGATGGACAAAATGGTGAAGCGCGGCATTACCGAACTCGTCACACCGGGTGTGGCAATGGGCGACAACGTGCTCAACTACAAAGAGAACAACTTCCTTGCCGCCATCCACTTTGGCAAGAATGCCTGTGGCGTAAGCTTCCTCGACATCTCTACGGGTGAGTTTCTCACTGGCGAGGGTACCTATGACTATGTGGAGAAACTGATAGGCAACTTCCAGCCTAAGGAGGTACTCTACGACCGCGCCCGCAAGAACGACTTTGACAAATATTTCGGCAACAAATATTGTACCTTCGAGTTGGATGACTGGGTCTTTACCGAGCAGACCGCCCGACAAAAGCTCCTCGGCCATTTCAAGACGAAGTCATTGAAGGGATTTGGCGTGGAACACCTCAAGAATGGTATCATCGCCAGCGGTGCCATCATGCAATATCTGGAGATTACCCAGCATACACAAATCAACCATATCACAGCCCTCTCTCGCATCGAGGAGGACAAGTTTGTACGCATGGACCGCTTTACCATTCGAAGTTTGGAACTCGTAGCCCCCATGCAAGAGGATGGTTCGTCGCTTCTTAATGTCGTAGACCGCACGGTGACAGCAATGGGTGGACGTATGCTCCGCCGTTGGCTCGTGTTCCCACTGAAAGATGTGCGCCCTATCAACGAGCGACTGGATATTGTGGAATATTTCTTCAAGGAGCCAGAGTTTCGCCAGCTTCTCGACGACCAGTTGCATCGCATCGGCGACCTGGAACGCATCATCTCCAAGGTTGCCGTGGGCAGAGTTTCGCCCCGTGAAGTGGTGCAGCTCAAAAATGCCCTCGAAGCCATCCAACCTATCAAGACCGCTTGCCAACATGCCAAGAATGATGCTTTGAAGCGAGTAGGAGAGCAGTTGAATCTCTGCGAGACTTTAAGAGACAGAATAACCAAGGAAATCCAGCCTGATCCACCGCAGCTTGTCAATAAGGGCGATGTCATTGCCGATGGCTACAACGCCGAACTCGACGACCTGCGCTCCATCAGTCGCCATGGCAAGGATTATCTGCTCAAGATACAGGAACGAGAGGTAGAGAAGACAGGCATCTCCAGCCTGAAAGTAGGCTACAACAATGTGTTCGGCTACTATCTGGAGGTAAGAAACACCTTCAAGGACAAGGTACCGGAGGAATGGATTCGCAAGCAGACTCTGGCACAGGCTGAACGATACATCACCCAGGAACTGAAGGAATACGAAGAAAAAATTCTCGGCGCAGACGAGAAAATCCTGATATTGGAGACCCAGCTCTTCAACGAGTTGATGGTTGCGATGCAAGAGTACATTCCGCAGATACAAATCAATGCCAACCTCATCGCCCGCATGGACTGTCTCCTCTCCTTTGCCAAGGCATCGGACGAGAACCGATATGTACGCCCTGTCATCGACGATTCTGAGGTATTGGATATCAAGCAAGGTCGACATCCCGTTATCGAGACCCAACTTCCGCTAGGCGAGAGATACGTGCCTAACAACGTACTACTCGACACCGAGAAGCAACAAATCATGATGATTACGGGTCCCAACATGGCTGGTAAGTCGGCATTGCTTCGTCAGACGGCACTCATCGTATTGTTGGCGCAAGTAGGATGTTTCGTGCCGGCAGAGAGTGCTAGAGTGGGGTTGGTGGATAAGATTTTTACACGTGTGGGAGCTAGCGATAACATCTCGCTCGGCGAATCTACCTTTATGGTGGAGATGACCGAAGCGGCGAATATATTAAATAATGTATCGCCACGCTCTTTGGTACTCTTCGACGAGCTAGGCCGCGGTACCTCCACCTACGACGGTATTTCCATCGCCTGGGCTATCGTAGAATACCTGCATGAGCACAAGAAGGCGAATGCCCGAACGCTCTTCGCCACCCACTATCACGAGCTCAACGAGATGGAGAAGAACTTTCCCCGTATCAAGAACTTCAATGTGAGCGTGAAGGAAGTGGACGGCAAGGTTATCTTCCTGCGCAAACTGGAGCCAGGAGGCAGCGAGCACTCTTTCGGTATTCACGTAGCAGAGATAGCAGGTATGCCCCGTAGCATCGTAAAGCGTGCGAACGTTATTCTAAAGCAGTTAGAAGACGACAATGCGGGAGTTGGCGGTGCAGGCAAACCTAACATGCAGCACCTTGACGAGCCGAAGGAAGGAGTACAGCTCAGTTTCTTCCAGCTCGATGATCCAGTATTGACTCAGATTAGAGATGAAATCATCGGTTTGGATGTGAATAACCTCACGCCAGTGGAGGCACTGAACAAACTCAATGACATCAAAAAGATACTTCTGGGAAGATAAAATGAAGGAGGTTGTTTCACTCGTCACTGATGAAACAACCTCCTTTATTGATTTTGTCCTTTTATGTTACACTTCTTATTCTACGATAGAAGTAAGTGGACTTCTAGTTCCCTTGGCACCCAAGAGAAATGCCTTGGCACTACCAAACTTCAGGAACATATCCAGTCGAACAGGGATATGATTGTCGTCATCGGTCACATAAAAGTCTACTATCTTCTTATATTTACCATCTTCCAATTCCTGGTAAGCCAAGCGCAGACAACGATATTTCACGCCATTATCGGCCTTTACCGTTACCCTACCGGTAAACTTAATTTGGGCATTGTCACGACCACTACCATCCACAATAGGGAACTTCACGCTATAGCCAGTCTTCCAGTTGGCTGGGTCGAAACTACGAGCACGCAGGAAGATGTTGAGCATATCAAATACACAGTCATTATAAGACTCATTCTTCCAAGTATGCTTGCCATCTTTGTTCTGATAATGCAACTTTACATTGCACTTTCCACCTGCATAATTATAGAATACCTCATCCACCGTATATCGCTTGCCCTCGCGAGCACCCTTGCGGAAATACAAAGGAGCCATATCGGTACCCGAATAGCAAAGCAAGGTGTCACGAAGTACAAAGAAGTCGTCTACCTTCTTATTGCCTCTTGTCACCAAAGACCCACGGTAGGCAGGCTTTCCATTGCGTGTGCTCTGCACGATAGACATGCTGGCTGTACCAGCCTTTACCCAAACAAACTTCCAGTTGTAATACAGGTTGTAAGTCAAGAACTCGCCCGACTTGAATGCTGTATTGCGAAATGTACACTGGGCCGATACTGATGTATGGAACAATAGTAGCAACATAGCTACCCAAAATGACTTAAATCGCTTCATATCTTTCTACATTTTAGGAATGTATTGTATGCCAAGTTGCTTGGCACGGTTTGCATTCTGGTTTTTAACTTTCTTCTCTTTGTCTGGTTTCTGCTTAGTGATGGCACTAGGCTTCTGGCGCGACAACTCACGATCAGTAGGATCCCAACTCTCCGTCAAGTCCCATTTCTCCTTACACTCGATAGCCTCCGGATAGTAATACACCTCTTCGGCTTGCTCGTCCTTATCATAATCGCCCGTATCCCACTTGCCATTGTTGTTGCGGTCTACGATGAGACGCATATAATACTTCTCAGGCTTCAGATAGTAGAACTCTGCCACGCCATTCACCGCCTTCACCTGCTTGACCATTTGGTCTTGCCCATTCAGCAGTTGTACCAGGAGATGCTGGTCGTTCAGACTGGTAATATTGACTAGAAGTGTACCATAGCTATCAAGCGAGTTGACCTTAAATCCTTGCTTGATAGGTCCGGAAGACAATCCGTAGATGTCTTCAAATGCTGCAGAATCCACCTCCAGACTATATTCTATGTCTGGTCGCCATTCGCCTCGCAATTGATATCTCCTGTTCCCCAAATCGTTTAACTCCCATGGTGCCCGATACCATAAAGTATCGTGCTTGGCATAGAGATGAATGGCTGCCGTATCCAGATGAGCCAACGGAGTAGGGAAGGTAAAGATGACATTCTTGTCGGGGTCCAGTTGTGAGGAAACGCTCACCTGTACATTCAATGGTTGCACCGCCATTATCGAATCGTATGGCTGACCCTTCTTCTTCAGTTTCTCTTGCTTCTTAGTCCACTCGGCTATTTCTTTTTCTTTTGTCTTCAGGCGTTTGGCGTATGGTTCCTTAGACAGTATTTCGAGCGTATCTATCTGATTTTGAAGAACTCCTAGACTATCCGTCATCCGATAAGTCAACTCTATATGGAGTGTATCTTGGTTGACCAACGCCGTATCCTTCAGCCAATAGGTCAGGGTATCTCTCTTCTCAGACGCCTCCAGGATGAAAGCACTGTCTGCATCAAAATTGAGTCCCTTGATTTTGGGAAGAATAGAATCACCATAGCTGAAGAACAGCGAGAAATTATTAGCTTGCTTGCGCTCTTGTTTCAAGAAAAATCTATCGGTAAGCGGAGCAGTAAATGCCCTCAACACGATATTGTCGGGCAAGAAATGGGTATAGTTTACCTGATCTATCGACTTGATATGCAGCGTGTCTATCCATGTAGTATCCTGTCTGACATCTGGCTTGCTCGATGGCACGATAATGTCGTGGGTAAAGGCGAGTTTCTCGCTCTTCTGATTGTACATATAGTTGCCATCCATATCCTGCAAGGCATAGATGCGATAAGAGCCTGATGCCACACCTTTGATGACAAACCTGCCTCGACTGTCGGTGCGACTCACACGAAGCATCGGCTGGGTCTTGAAAGCTGAATCTGCCTGATTAGCATAGAGCCCCACTAATATTCCTTTGATTGGCTCCAAGTTTTCTGCCTCCAACACATAGCCCGAAACTTCCATCGTATCGATAACATCGCCCGTAGAGAAACTATAGGTATAGTTACCCATAGGATTACCCTCATTGTTATCGCTGATGGCATCCGAGAAGTCGATGGTATAGGTGGTATTTGGCTTCAGCGAGTCTACGAGCGATACCTGTATGCGCCTTCCTGCCCCCTTTATCTCAGGAGCTTCAAGCTGAGGAGGAGACACCACTACTTTTTCGGTAGGATTATCTACCTTGATAAATTCGTCGAAGTAGATATTCACCTTCTTTTCCTTTACGTTGACTGCTCCATCGGCTGGCGTGGCACCTATCACCTTAGGTGGTGTCTCGTCATACCATCCACCATCAGGCTGCCCCATCTTGGCACAGGATGCCAACAATAGAAAAGCCATCACGTAGAAAGGAAGATAGAGTTTATTTTCCTTCAACTTGCTCTTTATTTCTTGATAATCTATCATTCTTATTCTTAGCCTTTACTATTCATCGCCAACATTTCGTCTATATTCTTGCGGCTGTTGCTCAGACGAGGAATCTTGTGCTGACCACCTAGCTTTCCCTTATTCTTGAGCCAATCGTTGAAGAGTCCTGGTTTCGCCTTAACTATCTCCAGGTGCTGGAGCGTTACGTCGTGAAAACGCTTTGCCTCGTAATCACTGTTGATTTCCTGCAACTTGCGGTCGAGCAGGCTAGCAAACTCATCGAGATTGCCAGGATTCTGAGAGAACTCGATAAGCCACTGATGGCGACACTTCGCATGACTGTCCATATATACAGGAGCAGCAGTATATTCTGCTATCTGTGCACCAGTCTTCTCACAAGCATAAGCCAATCCCTTCTCGGCATTGTCCATGATTAGTTCCTCGCCAAAGGCATTGATGAAATACTTAGTTCTGCCCGTGATGACAAACTTATATGGGTTCTTGCTCGTAAACTGCACTGTATCGCCTATCACGTATCGCCACAGTCCACAAGAGGTAGTGATAACCATCGCATAGTTTTTGCCAACCTCTACGCCCCAAAGAGGTAAGATAGTAGGATTGTCTTGTCCAAACTCATCCATCGGGATAAACTCGTAGAACACGTCATAGTCTATCATGAGCGACATTGCCTTGTCACTGGGGTCATCCTGTAAGCCAAAAAAGCCCTCGCTGGCATTATAGGTCTCCATATAGTGCATATTGGGCGATGTAATGAGCTGTTCATACTGCTTGCGGTAAGGCGTGAAGGCGATGCCTCCATGGAAAAACATCTCCAGATTAGGCCACACTTCCTCCAGGTGCTGCTTACCTGTAAGTTCCAACACACGCACCAATACGCTGAGCATCCAACTAGGAACACCCGAAATATTGGTTACGTTCTTATTCATCGTCTCATGGGCTATTAGGTCTCGCTTTACCTCAAAGTCACTCAAGAGAGCCGTTTCCTTCTTGGGTACACGCACCATGTTAGCCAGCGGATTGATATTCTCTATAAGAATGGCACTCAAGTCGCCCACAAGGCTACCCGATACATTATAATTAGGTGAATGGCTACCACCTAGTATCAGACTCTTGCCATCAAATATCTTGCTCTTCGGATTGTTGCGCAGATAATAAGCCACGGCATCAAATCCGCCCTTATAGTGGATTTTCTGAAGACCATCCTGCGAAACTGGGATAAACTTACTCTTGTCGTTGGTGGTACCTGATGACTTCGCATACCATTTCACCAGTCCTGGCCAAAGGATATCTTTCTCACCATGACGCATACGGTCGATGTCGCCCTTCAATTCCTCGTAGGAATTGACAGGTACATTTTGTGCGAACTTCTCGTAACTATCAGTATTGTTCAGCAAATGCTTTACGCCATATTCCGTATTCTTGCCTTTATCCAAAAGGCGCATAAGTACTTGATGCTGCAATTCTTCTGCATCATGAACATATCTCTCCAAACTCTTTTGGCGTGGCTTGAAGACATTGCTTACTATAGATGTTAAACTCATATCTAGATATATATATCACTTAAGTAGATGCAAAAGTAATTTAAACTTTTGATATAGAGAAAGTTTTTACTATTTTTTAATACAAATAAGGGGATATGATGACAGAGAAGACAGACTAAGTCTTTCTAAAGGAAAGGGGGGTTCTAAAAAAACTCCCATGGGGCAGCATTATGACTGTCGCCCCATGGGAGTTTTTTATCTATAAAAATATACCATACTGCCCCTAGGAATGGATAGGAATTTACCCCTCTCCCTCAGCAAAGGCAGCCGCCTCGGCAGCTGCTATGATGTCTTCTCTAGACTTTTCCTTAGGGTTGGCAGATATATCGCTCAAGTCAAACTCATCATTGTCTGTTGCTACAATGGATTCGGTAGTATTTTCCTCCTTCTTCATAGAAGGCTTCTCCAAGTAAACCTCTTCATGAAACACATTGATGGTCTTTTCTTCCTTCTTTTCTTTCGATGGTTCCTTGGAGATGATGAAATTTTCCTGCACCTCTGTGCTAGGCACATTCTCTACCGGCTCTTCTTCCATCTTTGTACGATTTGCCTTGGCTGCAAACACAGCGTCGATATACTGGGGCTTCTTGCGTAGTTGGTCGAGGGTATCCTTAGAGGCCACCTGCTGGCTCTCTTTCTTGGAATATCCCTTGCCGATACTGCCTTTGATGCCTTCTATCTCTACTTGATAGGTAAAGACAGGACTACCATTGCTGTCCTTCTGCTGGTCGAGCAAGACAAATTCCAAGTTCACACGGTTCTTCTGGCTCCATTCGATAAGCTTGCTCTTGAAGTTGACCTCCTTGTAAGCCACCTTGTCGATGTTAATCATTTGTGCCAGGATGCGTTTCTGCATAAAGTACATGCAGGCATCGTAACCGCGGTCCAGATAGACGGCTCCAACCAATGCTTCGAACGCATTTCCTCCCATATAACTGTTATGAGAAGAACTGTGTCCGTTGGAAAGAATCAGCTGGTTGATACCCATCTCCTGCGCCAACTTGTTGAGTGTATCGCGCTGCACGAGTTTGCTTCGGGTATTCGTCAAGAATCCCTCACGCTTGCCAGGAAAGTGCTGATACACAATGTCGCCCACTACAGCATCCAGTACTGCATCGCCGAGAAACTCCAGTCGCTCGTTGTTTACAGGCTTGCCCTTACTGTTGCGACGCATAATACTCTTGTGCATCAAGGCAAGTTTATAGTAACTGATGTCGTGTGGATAGAAACCTAGGATTTCGTACAAAGACAAATAAAGCTCTTTCTCCTTACGGAAAGAGAGCTTTATTCTATCTATAAAATTATTCAGCATACTTCTTGAATACTACACAGCAGTTGTGACCACCGAAGCCGAATGTGTTGCTCAATGCAGCACGAACCTCACGCTTCTGAGCTTGGTTGAAGGTAAAGTTCAAGTTGTAATCGAGCTCCTCGTCATTGTCACCCTCTTCGTGGTTGATAGTAGGAGGAACGATGTCGTTCTTCACACTAAGTACACAAGCCATAGCCTCTACTGCACCAGCAGCACCGAGGAGGTGACCAGTCATAGACTTGGTAGAACTGATGTTGAGTTTGTAAGCGGCATCACCGAATACTGCCTTGATAGCCTTAGCCTCAGAGATATCACCTACGTGGGTAGATGTACCGTGAACATTGATATAGTCGATGTCCTCTGGCTTGAGGTTAGCATCTGCCAATGCACGCTCCATCACGAGCTTAGCACCGAGACCCTCTGGATGAGAAGCAGTGATGTGATAAGCATCAGCACTCTCGCCCTCGCCTACCATCTCAGCATAAATCTTCGCACCACGAGCCTTAGCGTGCTCCAACTCCTCAAGAATCAAGCAGCCAGCACCCTCGCCCATGATAAATCCATCACGGCTTGCGCTGAATGGACGTGAAGCATGCTCTGGGTCATCATTACGTGTAGACAATGCGTGCATAGCGTTGAAACCGCCTACACCACAAGCGCAGATAGCAGCCTCGGCACCACCACTCACGATGATATTTGCCTTACCAAGACGAATCAAGTTGAAGGCATCAGCCAAAGCATTGCTTGAAGAAGCGCATGCAGATGTAGTAGTGTAGTTGGGACCATGGAATCCGAAGTGGATAGAAATCTGGCCAGAAGCGATATCAGCAATCATCTTAGGGATGAAGAATGGATTAAACTTAGGACCATTCTCCTCGTGAGTACCATAGTACTTCACCTCATCCTCGAATGTTTTGATACCACCGATACCTACACCAAAGACAACACCTACATTGTCCAAGTCTTCCTTCTCAAGATCGATGTTAGCATCCTTTACACCCTGCATAGCTGCAATCATAGCCAACTGAGTGTAACGGTCGAGCTTACGAGCTTCCTTGCGGTCAATCCAATCATTGACGTTGAGGTTTTTCACCTCGCAAGCAAACTTAGTCTTGAAGTTGGTAGTATCGAAATGAGTAATAGGCGCAGCACCACTCTTACCAGCAAGCAGGTTCTCCCAAGTTTCCTCAGGAGTATTACCTACTGGAGTCACAGCACCAAGACCTGTTACTACAACTCTCTTTAATTCCATTTATTATAATTTAGTGGCTAAATTACTTAGCGTTCTCCTCGATGTAAGCGATAGCATCACCTACAGTAGCAATCTTCTCAGCCTTATCGTCTGGAATAGAGATAGAGAACTCCTTCTCAAACTCCATGATCAACTCTACTGTATCCAATGAATCTGCGCCGAGATCGTTTGTGAAGCTTGCCTCTGGCTTAACTTCTGCCTCATCAACACCGAGCTTATCTACGATAATTGCCTTTACTTTGCTTTCAATTTCTGACATAATTGTAACTTTTAAAATGTTTATAAATTAATTTCTAATTAAAAATGCGAGTGCAAAGGAACACTTTTTTTTTGATATACACAAATATTTTAGCAAAAAAAGTGCCATTTAGTGCACAAACACCCATAAACTGTGCACTCTTTTCCGCCTTTTTTCCCTTTTTTGTTGGCGATTCAAGATAAAATTGTTACTTTTGTGGAATATTTTATTAAACATTTCAAACCATATGACATTTACAGAAAAAGCCAATCTGATTTTTAATCAGGCGATAGCCGATTATCATATCAAGGACAACATCGACACTCCTATACAAAATCCTTATAAAGAGGGTACGATAGAAAATCGTCTCTATCTCAAAAACTGGATAGATACCGTACAGTGGCATTTCGAGGATATCATCCGTGACCCTCAGATTGACCCTGCAGAAGCTCTCGTCCTGAAACGTCGCATCGACAAGAGTAACCAGGACCGCACAGACCTCGTGGAACAAATAGACTCTTACTTCCGTGATGTATACAAGGAGGTAAAGGTACAAGCTGATGCCCGTATCAATACCGAAAGTCCTGCCTGGGCAGTAGACCGTCTGAGCATTCTCGCCCTGAAAATCTATCACATGAAGGAACAGGTGGAGCGCCCTGAGGCTTCTGTCGAGCACAAGGCTAAGTGCCAGGCTAAGCTCGACGTACTCTTGGAACAGCAAGTGGACCTATCCACAGCCATCGACCAACTATTGGAAGACATCGAGGCTGGCAGAAAGTACATGAAGGTATATCGACAGATGAAGATGTACAACGACCCATCCACCAATCCGGTACTTTACAATCAGAAGTAAACATAAGACTATAGAATAGAGTAGGGGCTTTAACAAGAGCCCTTTCTCCGCTATACTTTACACCTTATTATATTTATATAGGAGAAACATGAAAACTGAGCATATTCTTGTGATAAGATTCTCGGCCATGGGCGATGTTGCCATGACCGTACCTGTGGTATATTCCTTGGCGAAGCAGTATCCACACATCAGAGTTACCGTGCTCAGCCGACCATTCGCCCGTCCTTTCTTCGAGAACCTCGCACCTAATGTGGGCTTCATGGAGGCAGATATCAAGGGAGAATATAAGGGTGTAAAGGGTCTGAACGCACTCTATCGTCGTCTCATCGCCAAGCAATTTACAGCAATAGCCGACCTGCATAGCGTCTTGCGCTCCAGTTATCTGCGCATGCGTTTCAATCTGGCTAGCTTCAAGGTAACCCACATCGATAAACATCGCAAGGGAAAACGCAAACTGGTGGCGGCATCGGGCAAGGAACTGAAGCAGCAGCCTACATCCTTCCAGAATTATGCTGACGTATTCGCCGAGTTGGGGTATCCTGTAAAAATGGATTTTTCCTCTATCTATGGCGATGGCAAAGGAGATTTATCCACACTTCCTGCATCCGTATTCGGAGTAGGAAGCAACGCATTTTCTTCAGATGCTAACCCTCTGATAGAACCATGGATAGGTATCGCACCATTCGCTGCACACGAAGGAAAAATTTATCCCGTACAGTTGATGGAAAAAGTTATCCAACAACTTATCCACAACCATTCCCACTGCCATATATTCTTATTTGGCGGTGGCAAGAACGAGACATCTGTGATGAACGAATGGGCAGAGAACTACCCACAAGTGACGAATGCCTCTGCCCTGTTGAATGGTCTAGACCAAGAACTTTGCCTGATGAGCCACCTCCATGTAATGCTCAGTATGGACAGTGCCAATATGCACTTGGCATCCTTGGTCAATACCCCAGTGGTAAGCATCTGGGGAGCCACCCATCCATATGCAGGATTCATGGGATGGCATCAAAGTCCCGACAATGCCATACAGCTCGACATGCCTTGCCGCCCTTGCAGCATCTATGGCAACAAGCCTTGTATGCGCGGCGACTTTGCCTGCCTGAAGAACATTTCGCCAGAACTCATCGTATGTAGAATAAACTATATACTGAAAAAGAAATGATTCTAAAGAAAAAAATAGCAATCATCTATCTTTTACTCTTAGTTGCTTTTGCATCTTGCACAGGCAACAAGAGATACGATGACTTAATGCAACGAGCAGATAGCCTGATGGATTGCAATGATGACTCAGCAAAGAATGCCATCAAGTTACTGGATGAGGTAAAGCCACAACTTGATGACTTTACCAAAAGTCAGAGAATGCATTATGAGTTATTGCGCCATAAGGTCATGAACAAAGTAGGCATCACGTTTACATCCGATAGCGTGATGAAGGAAGTTGTGGATTATTACGACCATCATGGCTCAGCAAACGAGCGAATGCTTGCCAACTATGTAATGGGATGTGTATATAGGGATTTACATGAGGCCCCATTGGCATTGGAATTTTACAACAAGGCTGTTGAGCAGGCTGATACCACCGCCACAGATTGCGACTATGGTACACTTTACAGGGTATACAGCCAAATGGGATTTCTCTTTAGTAATCAATATTTACCTTATCAATTGCTAGAAGCTTTTGGTAAGGCGGAGAAGTATGCCTATCTGGCAAAGGATACGCTAAATGCTATTATAAATTATCAAAATAGAGAAGATGCATATTCTTATTTTGGAAATAAAGATTCTGTCATTGCAATAAACTTACGTGCTGCGAAAATGTTCAAGCAAATAGGAAACAACTATGCAGCTGCAATAGCCTTAGGCTCTAACTATAGTTATTATATTGAGAAGCATGATACTCTTAATGCCCAAAAAGCTTTTAAGGCATACTTCTCTACAGGATATGAAGGAAATTCAGAATATGAAGACTCAAAGGCTTATGTATTATGTCAAAAAGGAATCTATTATACGTTTACTGCTCAGTTGGATTCTGCTTATTACTATCTACAGCAAAGTCTAAGACTATGTAAATCATATAATAATAAAGTAGCAACGTTTAATGCATTGGCAAGGTATTATTCAAAAGTAAACCAACCAATGCTAGCAATGAAGTATGCACTAAAAAGCTCCGAATATAATGACTCAGATTTAATTGAATCCAGAAAGACCCAACTGCAACAAATGCAAGCCCTATATAATTATAATAGAAATCAAGAAATTGCCAATAAATATGAACGTAAAGCTTTAGAAAGAAAATATACTATCTATTTTACTATTATAGTTTGTACACTAATTGTACTCACGGTAATTATAGTATTTAGGAAAAAAGCCAAAAAGCAGAAAAGAGCCTTGTCAAATATGCAAGAATTATATCAGACTGCCATAGACAAAATAAATGACACAAAAGTAGAACTTTTTACATTACAGAATCTTAATGACGAAAAACTTTCTGCACTCATTAAGGAAAAAGAATCAGAAATAGAAAAATTACAATTAGAAATTAATAAATGAGTCACCTTGAAAAAGTGCCATCAAAACAGAGGGGTACCTCAAAATGCTTACAGTTTAAAACTAAAAAGCATAAGAGAAGCCATTCTGAATGAAAATTACAGCTTTTAAGAGCCTGTTTTTGGTCTCTGTTTGCTGTTTTACTTTCAGATTGATAGTGCTCTGACTTTTTCAAGTGGACTCATAAATATGATTACATTAACAATGCCTGTAAAATTATAGAACAAGATAAACAGTTACAAACATCACCTATATATATAAAAATCATCAGCATTGTCAAAAATCCAAGAAAGCACATGTCTATTGAGGATTGGAAACAACTAGAAGCAACCTTAGAACATGTTGTTCCTTCGTTTATTGAGATTAAAAGAAAAGTAAACGTAAAAGAATACCATATTTGTTTACTCATAAGACTATACTTTATACCATCTGAAATAAGTGTATTGATAGGAACTACTCTGTCGGACGTTTCTGTTTCTCGAAAAAGACTATGTAATAAGATTCTTGGCAAAGCAGGAACTGCAAAAGAATTTGATCGATACATAAAAGAATTAATATAAATTCTTATTTTGTCAATTCTTGTCAATAATTTACAATTACATGACAATCAGGACGTTTTTGAATATTTGTCATTTTTTGTCAATCATAATAGCCAAAATTATTTGCTATAAAACAAAAAAATGTAATACTTTTGCAGCCGTAATCATTTTTATCCATTAATAATTACAAGTATGAAGAAGTTAATAACAAACCTAATGATTTGTGGGGGGGCAGTGCTTTTGTGTCCTATCCATTCTAAAGCCGAGCCTTATACATTATTATATAGCTTGGACAAAGCAACTCACGGAATTCTCAAAGGAAGCCGAAGTCCCAAGCGACCTTTGGTTGTTGATTTGGCGGGGCGTACATTGACTGTACCGAGTCAAGTGATAGGACAAACGCTCACACTCGAAAACGAGGAAGGTGAAGTCTATACCTATTATATAATAGATATAGTATTAACTCTTCCGCAAGAGTTAAGTGGTGAGTATTCTCTAAAAATTTCCGATGGTAACAGCATGTACCAAGGAATGGTAAATATTGAATAATAAAGGATATAAAGGCGCCTACATATCCACATATAAACTAACAAATAAGAAAGATTATGAAGAAATTATTTTTAATGTCAGCCTTTGCGCTGATGACAATGGCTGCCAATGCAAGTACAGGAATGGTTATTTCCACCTCTTGTGGAAAACAAGTAATGACAGTAGGCCCAGAATGCTTTGAAAATTTTGATGATTTAATTTCTTACATGGAAGAAGTTAATGAGGTTGAATGTGGTGAAAAAGGTAATGTTAGTATGACGGTTCGTTAATATTTTTATAATACAAGAGATTCTGTATTAACAAAATCTCTTGTATAAATTTATGTATTATTATGAATAAAAGATTAATTTATTTCACTAGTGTCTCTTAAAATTATTTAAATTCGAAATTATGTTGTTCATACACAAT
>CAVDKC010000045.1:0-18260 GCA_963609615.1 Oribacterium sp. | reverse complement strand
AGTTGTAGCCCTTCTCCTTGATGAGGTCGAGGTTCTTTTGCGAGGAGATGCCCGCCGTGGATGCCATCCCTGTGATGCCCGCCTTGCCCAACATACCCCACGTAACGGTGCCCTTGAGCAAGCCCAGCATCGAAGACATGAGCACCTTCCGCACCTGCGAACTGCCCAAAGACGCAGAACTGGGAAAGGACATGGGGCTGAAATTCACGGGGAATGCGCGGATAGGCGAAGAGACCAAACCCTTCAGATACGAAGCGGCAGGCATCGTGCTGGAAGGCGAAGTGCCCACTGGCATCATGCCCCTGCTCGATGCTTACCCTATCTGTGACATCCCTACCGTGGCATCGTCGGTGGTGGACAAGGAACTGAGAGACCAGGTGGTGGAACAAATCCGCGCACAGGTGGCAGGACTATCGTACGTACAGACGAATGCGCTTTAGGGCGGAAGCATCGAACACGTCTTCCATCGTTACTGTCCAGATAGCATTGCCCAACTTGGGAGGCTCCTTGCTTCGGAAGCATAGGCTTTCCAGCCCCGGACTCCCGTCGAAGATGTGCTTCATCATGTGGAGCTGCGGATTGTCGGGCAACACCACCCGCTTGAGTTGCGGATAATCGGCAAAGGCATCAGTGGCATCACCTGTAGGAGAGAATATGAAACCCGAAGCTTGATTCATACTTGCAAAGATAATACTTTTTTGCGGAAAAAGTGGTAAACGGAAACCTTTTATTAAGTTTTTAGGCAAATCGCAAGTTTTTTCACAGGACATAGTTGATAACTAGAAAAATTGTTGTAACTTTGCACCCGAAATTGCAATTTTATGAATAATCAATGAAGATTCTAGTGACGGGTGCGTCGGGATTTATCGGCAGCTACATCGTGGAAGAAGCCTTGAGACAAGGCATGGAGACTTGGGCGGCAGTGCGCCCAACCAGTTCCAGAAAGTACCTGCAAGACGAGCGCATCCATTTTATCAATCTCAATCTTTCTTCTGAGGAAGAACTGGAGAAAGAACTCGCTCCACACGAGTTCGACTATATTGTGCATGCAGCTGGTGCCACCAAGTGTCTGCATGCAGAGGACTTTTACAAGGTTAATGCCGAGGGCACCAAGCACTTGGTGAATGCCTTGTTGCATCTAAGGATGCCTATCAAGCGATTTGTATTCGTCAGCTCGCTCAGTATCTTCGGAGCTATTCGCGAGGAACAGCCTTATCAGGAAATCGGCGAGAACGACATTCCTAAGCCCAATACGGCTTACGGCAAGAGTAAGTTGGAGGCTGAGCGTTATCTCGACAGCATCGGCAACAACTTTCCTTACATCGTATTGCGACCTACTGGCGTATATGGTCCCAGAGAGAAAGATTACTTCCTCATGGCGCAGAGCATCAAACAGCATGTAGATTTCTCTGTGGGATACAAGCGACAGGACATTACCTTTGTATATGTACAGGATGTGGTGCAGGCAGTGTTCCTCGCTCTCGATCATGGTATGAACGGCAGGAAATACTTTCTGTCTGATGGCGAAGTGTACCAGTCTAGCACGTTCAGTAACTTGATTCACCAAGAATTGGGGAGGCCATGGATGTTGCGCATCAAAGCTCCGATATGGGTGCTGCGCATAGTCACCTTCCTGGGTGAGTACATCGGCAGACTGACAGGCAAGATGTCGGCTCTGAACAACGACAAGTACAACATACTGAAACAGCGTAACTGGCGATGCGACATCGAACCGGCCATGGACGAACTGGGTTATCATCCTCACTACCCATTGGAGCGCGGCGTGAAACTTGCCATCCAATGGTACCGGGAGAACGGGTGGCTGTAGCCAATGTTAAATGTTAAATGCTAAATGTTAAGTGATTAAGGATTATTTCAAGATAGACAAGAATCCGAAGAAGGGACTTTTTGCCCTAGAGTGGGTGATGCTGGGCTACATGGCTCTTACCATTGTAACCATGCTCTTCACTTATACCAAACTCGTAAATCCAGAGGCAATGCTCTGGGGACGACTGAGGGTACTTGCCATGACTTTCGCCCTATGGGCAGTATATCGTATGGTGCCTTGCAGGGTGACCAAGATGGTGCGCATCATCGCCCAGATGGGACTGCTTGCCTGGTGGTATCCTGATACTTACGAGATTAATCGTATGTTCCCCAACCTCGACCACATCTTTGCAGGTTGGGAGCAAGACCTCTTCGGATGCCAGCCCGCCCTGCTCTTTGCCAAAAATCTGCCATGGGCTGTGGTGAGCGAACTGATGTCGATGGGCTACTTTATGTATTATCCGATGATAGTCTTGGTGACCCTTTACTACTTCCTGTTCAGGTATTGGGAGTCGGAGAGGGCGGCATTTGTGCTACTTGCCAGTTTCTTTGTCTATTACGTGATTTTCATCTACGTGCCAGTGGCAGGACCTACATTCTACTATGATGCCGTGGGGGTGAAAGACATAGCCAAAGGAATATTCCCGGCCATGGGCAACTACTTCAGTACCCATACCGACTGTTTGCCTACTCCTGGCTATACCGATGGAATCTTCTACCAACTCGTGGAGGATGCCAAGGCGGCAGGCGAGCGACCTACGGCTGCCTTTCCTAGTTCGCATGTGGGTGTAAGCACCGTATGTATGTTGTTGACCTGGCATACAGGCAAGCGAAAGATGCTCTATGCCATGTTGCCGATATATGCATTCTTATGTATGGCTACGGTGTATATCCAGGCACATTACCTCATCGATGCCTTGGCAGGTCTCGTCTCGGGAGTGGTCATCTATTGCTTGCTTATGGCAATGTCAAAGGGAATGATAGAGCACGGTGCGCCATCCGCTAGACTGCGATTCAAATAAGATAATAATATAAACCAAATAACATTATAACGAATTAACGAATAGAATTCATCTAGAACAATGAAGAAACTATTTATCGAGACTTATGGCTGCCAGATGAACGTGGCAGACAGTGAAGTAGTAGCTAGCGTCATGGGTATGGCGGGCTACGAGATGTGCGAGAAAGAGGAGGAGGCGGATGCCATATTCCTCAATACTTGCAGTGTGCGAGAGAACGCAGAGAACAAGATTTATCATCGCCTCGATGCCCTCCATGCCGAGCAGAAGAAGGGTAGGAACGTCATCCTCGGCGTATTGGGCTGCATGGCAGAACGCGTGAAGGACGACCTTATCCAGAACCACCATGCTAACCTGGTGTGCGGCCCCGACAGCTACCTCAACCTGCCCGATATGATAGCCCAGTGCGAGAACGGCAACAATGCCATGAATATCGAACTCTCCAAGACTGAGACCTATCGCGACATCGTGCCCCAGCGCATCGGCGGCAATAGGGTGAGCGGATTCGTAAGCATCATGCGTGGCTGCAACAACTTCTGCCACTACTGCATCGTGCCTTATACCCGAGGCCGGGAGCGCAGCCGTGATGCAGAGAGTATCTTGCGAGAGGTAAGAGACTTGCACGACCGTGGCTTCAAGGAGGTTACCCTCCTCGGACAGAACGTAAACAGCTATGGACTTTCTCCATCGGGCAAGCGTGAGGAGGGGAGTGTATCCTTCGCACAGTTGCTGAGAATGGTAGCTGAGGCTGTGCCCGATATGCGTGTGCGCTTCACCACTTCCAACCCTGAGGACATGACCGAGGACATTCTCCATGCCATCGCCGATGAACCCAACCTCTGCAACCACATCCACTTCCCGGCACAGAGCGGAAGCAACAAGATATTGAAGTTGATGAACCGCAAGTACACCCGTGAGGAGTACCTGGAGAAGATAGAGGCCATCAAACGCATCATCCCGGGCTGCGGCATCACCACCGACATCTTCGTAGGTTATCACAACGAGGATGAGGAAGATCACCGGCAAACCCTCTCACTGGTAAAGGAAGTGGGCTTCGACAGTGCCTTCATGTTCAAGTACTCAGAACGCCCAGGTACCTACGCAGCCAAGCACTTGCCCGATAATGTGCCAGAGGAGACCAAGATAGCCCGCCTCAACGAACTCATCAAACTCCAGACCGAGGTAAGCGCCGAGCAGAACAAGAAAGACGAGGGCAAGGAGTTTACCATCCTTATCGAGAACTTCAGCAAGCGCAGTCGTGAGCAGATGATGGGGCGCACGGAGCAAAACAAGGCGGTGGTCATCGACAAGGGTAACCACCACATCGGTGAGTTTGTCAAGGTACGCATCACCGGTTCCACCTCCGCCACCCTCTTCGGAGAAGAAATCGGAGAAAAGTAAAAAGCAATCATAGAAGACAACTTCTCTACCCTATAAGTGGGTAAAAGTTGTCTTTTAATCGTGACAAGGCTAAAAAACATCAAAATCATTTGGCGTTTTTCGCTAAAAGTACTATATTTGCAACCGATGAAAGAATTTTTGCAAGTTTTACGCCGATTCGTACCTCCATACAAGAAGTACCTGGCACTATCCATTATATTCAATATCCTCTCTGCGATATTGAACATCTTTTCTTTTGCAGCCCTGATACCTATCCTGCAAATCCTTTTCCAGGTAGACGGCGGCATTCGTGCCAATGATTATATGACATGGAACGGAGAATGGGGAAACCTCAAGGAAGTGGCTACCAATAATATGTATTACTATATCCAGGAGTTTATCGTTTCCTACAGTGCATCGACTGCGCTCTTGGCTATCGGCCTGTTCCTCGCCTTCATGACCTTCCTCAAGACTGGAGCCTACTTTCTGTCTTCGGCCACCATCATCCCTATTCGTACGGGTATAGTGCGTGACATTCGCAACCAACTCTACCAGAAGATTACCTCTCTCTCGCTCAGTTTCTTCAGCGAAGAGCGCAAAGGCGACATCATCGCCCGCATGAGTGGAGATGTGCAGGAGGTAGAAAACAGCATCATGTCGTCGCTCGATATGCTCTTCAAGAACCCCATCTTGATTCTCTTCTATTTCTGTACGCTGATATTCATCAGTTGGCAGCTCACCCTCTTTACGATTCTCTTCGTACCACCATTCGGCTGGTTTATGGGCTTTGTGGGAAGAAAGCTAAAGGCTAAGAGTGTGGCAGCGCAAGCCCTTTGGAGCGACACGATGAGTATGGTGGAGGAAACTCTTGGTGGTCTGCGTATCATAAAGGCTTTCTGCGCCGAGGACAAGATGAACTCTCGTTTCGACCAGGTGAACAGCGACTATCGCAACAATGTGATGAGAGTGAACATCCGCCAGCAGATGGCTCATCCGATGAGTGAGTTCCTTGGCACGGTGCTTATAGTCGTGGTATTGTGGTTTGGCGGCATCTTGGTATTAGACTACGGTCGCATCGACGGTCCTACCATCATTTTCTATCTCGTAATGCTCTACAGCATCATCAATCCTTTAAAGGAATTTTCCAAGGCTAGCTATAACATTCCGAAAGGTCTTGCCTCTATGGAACGTATTGACAAGATACTACAGGCAGAGGTGGAAATCAAGGATAAAGAGAACCCTGAGCATATTGCAAGCTTCGAGCATCAGATAGAGTTCCGCCACGTATCTTTCGCCTATACAGACAGAAAGAGCGACGAACTGGTATACGTCTTGAAAGACATCAACCTTACGATTCCTAAAGGAAAGACTGTGGCTCTCGTAGGTCAGAGCGGTAGCGGAAAGAGTACGATGGTAGACTTGATTCCTCGTTACTATGACGTGCAAGAGGGAGAGGTTCTCATTGATGGCATCAATGTGAAAGACCTTGCCGTACACGACTTGCGCCAGTTGATAGGCAACGTAAATCAAGAGGCTATCCTCTTCAATGCCAGCTTCAAGGACAATATCCGCTTTGGCAAGACTGATGCTACCGATGAAGACATCGCCAATGCGGCAAAGATAGCCAATGCTTATGATTTTATCAGCAGGTCGGAGCATGGTTTCGATACTAATATCGGTGATCGTGGCGGACGCCTTTCTGGCGGACAACGTCAGCGTGTCAGTATCGCCCGTGCTATCTTGAAGAATCCTCCTATCCTCATCCTCGATGAGGCTACATCTGCACTCGATACAGAGAGCGAGCGACTGGTACAGGATGCCCTGGAAAAGTTGATGAAGACCCGCACCACCGTGGCTGTGGCTCACCGACTGAGCACCATCAAGCATGCCGATGAGATCTGTGTGCTGCATGAGGGAGAAATCGTGGAGAGAGGTACCCACGAGCAGCTTATTGCCAAGGATGGATATTATCGCAAGTTGCACGATATGCAGCAAGTATAGGAAAAATAATAAAGTATAAATTATAAATGACAAAGATTGTTTATGCATTCTTCTATGCAATATCGCTGCTCCCATTCAAGGTGCTCTATTGCATAGCCGACTTCGAATACTTGATGATGTATCATGTCATTAAGTATAGAAGAGGTATTGTGCGTAACAATCTCACCACCTCTTTCCCAGAGAAGTCTGTCGAAGAAATCGTAGACATTGAGAAGAAGTTCTATCACTGGTTTTGTGACTACTTCTTCGAGGCAGTCAAACTGCTGAGCATCAGCGATAAGGAACTAAGAGAACGCTTCAAGGTTTACAATAGCGAGGAGGTGGAACAATGCTTCCAGGAGGGACAGGACGTGGCAGCCATCCTTGGCCATTACTGCAACTGGGAGTGGCTATCGTGCGTAGGCATCGAACTGCCTAAGACACGTGTGATGGGGCTGATATACCATCCTCTCTACAACCATGCCTTCGACGAGCTGTTCAGGCGCATCCGTTCGCATGAGGAAAATGGTGTACCGGTACCCAAGAAAGACATCTTGCGCTATCTCGTAGATTACAAGCGCAAGAATATCCGCAATATCTTCGGCTATATCAGCGACCAAGGTCCCAAATGGGAAAACATCCATCTTTGGCTGTCTTTCCTCAATCACCCCGAGACTCCGGTTTTTACCGGTGGCGAACGTATTATGCGAAAAATGAACGATGCCGTGTTCTATGTGGAGATGAGCCGTCCGAAGCGAGGGTATTACACAGCCACTTACAAGCTTATTACCCGAGAGCCAAACAAGTTGCCCGAGCATGAGATTACCCGCCTCTTCTTCCAGATGCTGGATGAGACCATCCGCAAGAACCCTCCTTACTACCTCTGGACGCATAACCGATGGAAGAGAACCAAGAAGGAATTTGACAAGTTGTACGAAGTCGTCAACGGCAAAGTTGTTCCCAAAAGTAAGTAGTACTTCTAGCATGAAAGAAGTACTACTAAAAATCAAAAGAAGTAGTACTAACTCTAAAAGGTAAGCTATACTTCCCCAAATAACATTCCTATTCATGAGAAAGATAAAGATAAATCCGAAATACGAGCATTTGAGAAGTTTTCTCGAAAATATACCTGATGCCTTCGAGAAAAATGGAGAAACGATTTACAAAAGTCGCAACACCATCAAGGTAATGGCTACTCCAGAGGGGCTTGCCATCAACATCAAGCGGTTTCATGTACCACATGGCCCGAATCGGATTATTTATTCTTGGGGCATAAGAAAGCCCAAGGGGAAACGGGCTTTTCAATATGCCCAAATTCTGAAAACCAAAGGAATAGGCACTCCAGAAGTCATTGCACTCATAGAAGAAAGAAATGCCATCGGCTTGCTTGGCCTCAGCTATCTTGTCACCATGCAATGCGACTATGGACATACCCTCTACGAAGTGGGCAATGCAGAGTTTGGCGAATACAAGTACTTGGCAAAAGCCTTGGCACACTTCGCTGCGAATATCCACAACCGCCAAGTTCTTCACAAAGACTTTACCCCAGGCAACGTGTTATGGAAAAAAGATGACGAGGGATTTCATTTCATGCTAGTCGATATCAACCGGATGAATTTCGGACCTGTCAGCATCAAAAGTGGTCTTCATAACCTCTGCAAGTTCTGGGGAAGCAAAGACTTCATGCGCATACTCGCTACCGAATATGCCCTATTGAGAAACTCCAACACCGAGGAAGCCGTGGCATACGTGCTGAAGGAACGGAAGAAATTCTGGACACGTTATCTCAAGAAACATGACAAGCCTTTCGAACTAGAGCTATAAACATGCTCGTCTGGAACTAGAATAGTCTCGTACCATCATCTCATAAATCAACTTAAACCATATCAACACGACAGGCAAAGCCTTGAGTGCGTAAGGCTGCACATACGTCTTGCGGATAAAACGAGGGAAGAGATCGGATGGCGACAAACTCGTCAAGATAAAGGCAAACACCATCAAGGCGATGTCCCATCGAGAACGTTTCCAAGGAACCGCCACATACCAAATGGCAACACCAATAAGGGCTATGATATACGTACTAGACTCACTTCCCGTACTAAACAAAACGACAAACATCAATACCGATGCCAAGAAAGCATAGCGGAAAGCACTGTTCTTGTATTGCGAGATACGCAAATAAGGAGCACAAAAAGCAAGGATTCCTGGGATAATCAGCCATAAGTCAGAATAAGTGGAGATATGAGAAATCTTACGTACCAAACCTAACAAAGACTGATTTTGCATATTCGAGAACATATTCTCCATGTTCTTGGCACCCAAACTCTGTTTCCATTCCAGATATTGCCCAAGGATATATTCAGGACTACTAATCGCCATCGGCAAGATAAAACATACAATCGCCCATCCGAACAATGCCGCAACAAACTTCGCCTTATGCTTGGAGAAGAAGAAAAATGCCAAGCCAACGATACCGTAGAGTTTCACAAAGGTTCCTATCATGATAAAGCAAGCTGCCATCACATCCTTTTCTTTCTCGATGCAATAGTAAGAAGCTACGATGAGAGCAACCGTCACGATATTGAACTGATCCATAAACAAGGCCGTAAGCAGCTCATGCGCACAAAACCAATAGATAAAAATCTGCTTGCCTTGTGCCAGGGGCAACTTCCGAACCGCCACATAAAGAGCCAAAGCCATCAAGACATGCCACAAGATAAGGCCTATCGGAAGCGGAACAACCGCAAAAGGTGCAATAATCAAGCTAAAAAAAGGTCCATAATGGTTGGTATCAAAGTACTCAGTTGGATAGGGAGCATACAATGAGGCCTGATTCCAAGTATGCCAGAACACATACTTGAATATCAAGAAATTATTGCACTTATGAAACTTGATAAGCGCAGACACCAAAGCCAAAAGCATCCACAATCCAAACAAGGTGCGAGGATTGCGGAAAAAAGGTCGCATGAAGAATTGCTTCACACAAGATACAGTCTCTTTCATTTATTCACGATTCTTGCTTAATTAGGTGGCAAAGTTAACCAAAATCCATGGAAAAGACGAATATTTCATTATTTATTTTGTTAAACCAGATTTTTGCCGTAACTTTGTCCGATATTAACAAATGATAGAAAATAGAAGGACAAGGTATGAGAATAGGATTCGATGCCAAGAGGGCTGCACAAAACCGCACTGGTCTTGGCAATTACAGCAGGTTCATCATCAGAATATTGTCGGAGATTCATCCCGACAATGAGTACTACCTATATACTCCCAAGCCTCAACGCATCCCATACCTGAAGGAAATTCCTACTCTCTGCAAGCTCAAGCTGCGCTTTCCGCCCAAAGGCTTGTGGAGCAAACTCCGTTCTGTCTGGAGAATCTGGGGCATCACCCAAGACATCCAGCAAGATGGTCTCACAATCTACCATGGACTGAGCAATGAACTGCCCCTAAACATCGGAACTCCTGCCCAGCGGGAAGCACATCTTGGCAAAGAACGATGTAAATATGTTGTTACCATCCATGACCTCATCTTTCTCCATACTCCCCAATATTATCATTGGATAGACAGACAAATCTACAACTATAAGTTTCGCAAGGCTTGCCAAAACGCCGACCGCATCATTGCCGTCAGCGAGTACACCAAGCAAGAAATCATGAACCACTATCATATCCCAGAAGAAAAGATTGATGTAGTCTATCAAGGTTGTGACCCCGTATTTGCCAAGGACATCGCAACGGGCCAACAGGAAAGTGTAAGAAACAAATATTCTCTCCCAAAGGAGTTTGTGCTCTATGTGGGCAGCATCGAGGAACGCAAGAATCTCTTGCTTGTGGCAAAGGCTGTAGCCCTGCTTGCCAACAAGCGAGAAATACATGTAGTAGCTGTAGGACGGCGCACACCATACGTAGACCAAATCCAAGCCTTCCTTAGGGAACATGGTATCGAACACCTGTTCCATTTCTATCACCAAGTACCTTACGAAGACTTGCCTTCCTTCTACAAGTTGGCACATGCGTTCGTTTATCCATCTCGCATAGAAGGATTTGGGATACCTCTTCTTGAAGCTATCACGAGCGGTGTCCCTGCCATCGGTTGCACAGGTTCCTGCCTGGAAGAAGCAGGAGGTCCCGATTCCTTATATGTAGCACCAGACAATGCCGAAAGTATGGCTGATACGCTTCTCAGAGTCTGCTCAGATGAAGTATTACGGCAAGAGATGATAGGCAAGGGAAAGATATATGCCCAGAATTTTTCTGACGAAAAGCTATGCCAAGCCGTATGGGAAGTATATCGTAAAGTTTAAATCAAAATAGAAAAAGAAATGACACCTAACAGAATATGTTTCATAAGCCGAAACTATTACAACCTGACAAGTGCAGGAAATAAGGCAAAGACAGACAATGAAGATACGCTCATAGAAATGGGTGCAGTCAACCTTGGCTTACCACGTACTGTCAAGAACAGTAAGATACTAGCATTTTTCCTTGATTTAATAGGTATTATCCGTGCTTGTCTCTTACTTCAAAAGAATGACGTACTCTTCTTGCAATACCCGGTGAAAAAGTATTTTTCTTTCTTGTGCTATATCGCAAGATTAAAAGGAGCCAAGACTGTTTCACTCATACACGACCTAGGTTCGTTCCGTAGGAAAAAACTGACTATAGAAAAGGAAATCTGCCGCCTCTCACATAGCGATTTCATCATTGCATCCAATGAAAGCATGGCAACTTGGCTTAAGAACCATGGGATGAAAAGATGTGTAGGGTCATTAGGGCTATTCGATTATCGTTCTGAGGTCTTTAATCAAACGGCAAACAAGACTATTGCTGCTGACAAGACAAACGAGGCTTTCGCATCCAACACTGCAAACGTTGTTTATGCAGGAGCATTGAGCATGCGTAAGAATTCCTTCTTGGTCAAACTTACCCAAAGGATTATCGCATGGAACCTAACTATTGCCGGCAACAAGGATGGATTGCAAGGATTGCAAGAGAATCCCAATGTCCATTACAAAGGATTTATCCCTTCTGAAGATTTCATATCACATACAAGTGCAGATTTCGGCTTGGTTTGGGATGGAGATTCCCTTGACACTTGCTCTGGAGACTACGGAACCTATCTTCGTTGGAACTCTCCACATAAAGTTTCCTTCTATCTACGTGCAGGCTTGCCTATCATCATTTGGAAAGAAGCCGCCGTTGCATCTATCATAGAGCAAGAAGGAGTAGGCATTACCATCAACTCCTTGAAGGAATTGGATGACATTCTTCCTAATTTATCCAAGGAAGATTACTTGAAGATGAAACAAAGAGCTAGCCAAATGGCCAAAAAGCTGAATGACGGATATTTCTTAAGAGAAGCCATCCATACAGCAATAAACAACTTATAAAAACATGAAAACCGTATTAGTAGATTTAACACGATACAAAGAGAATTGTGGTTTTGGAGAAATCGCCAACAATCTCGGGGAGTTGCTCAAAGACGGCTTCGTTGATGGCATCCGTTTTGTCGCACTCGTAAAAGAGCAGTTTAGAGGAGCCCTAGGAGACTCTATTGATTATGTTACAGTAGAACATATAGACAGAGATTTAAAGAACTTAGGATATAAGATAGATCTTTGGCATACAACAGACCAACTGTTCATCAGTAGAAGACATGCCAAGGGAATGCTAAACTTACTAACCATACACGACTTGAACTTTCTCTACGAAAAGAAAGGGATTCATCGTATCAAATCCCTATTAAAATTAAAGTGGTTTGTAAAACATTCAGATTGCGTCACGGTTATTTCCGAATATGTAAAAAAAGATGTTCTTTCCCATGTCAACATGAGGAAGAAACCTTTACGAGTCATTTATAATGGCATACAAGACACGACCAAGAAGCCACAAGCCAAGCCAGCGTTCATCCAAGATCATAAAAAGTTTTTTTTCACCATAGGACAGACCCGCAAAAAGAAGAATTTCCAAACGTTAATTCCTATGATGAAATATTTTCCAGAATACAACTTGTATATTTGTGGAAAGAAATATCGCAAATTCATTGGAGAACTTGAAGCACTCAAAGAAAGATGCCAAGCAAACAATGTTTACATCACAGGAGAAATCACCGATGAAGAGCGCAATTGGATGTATGCACATTGCGAGGCATTCCTCTTCCCAAGTCTCTTTGAAGGTTTTGGGCTTCCTGTATTGGAAGCCATGCGCTATTGCTGCAAGGTGTTCTCGTCACGCTATACAAGCCTCCCGGAAATTTGCAAAGAGCACGCTAGTTATTTTGATTCATTTGAGCCCGAAGCCATGGCAAAAACTATCCAAACAGGACTGCAAACATGGGAAAAAAATGGCCAAGAAGCTATAGCTGCAAGAAATTATTCTATGGAGTACAATTACCCGCATTACATGAGTCAATACATAGAACTTTACAAAAAGTTGCTACAAATCCAATAAGAAAACTTGAGATAATCTCCCACATTTATCCAAGTGCGCTCTTTTCTATTTCTTAAAAAGAGCGTACTTGATGACATATAACACGTGCGTAATCTTTAAATCTATCTGCCTACTTAATTTTCGCTTTCTCCAACTCCCATAAATGCGATGCTCGGCAAAAGTCTTATCAGTCTTAGGATAACGTTTTCGTGGCAACAAATAATCCGTCGGAAAAACACGCAAACCTTCCAACAACTGAGTTTTCCTATTAGCAATATCAAACTGTAGTTGTTTAGCTATATGCTCCATAATTATTGGAGAAATCGTATCATTAAAAGAACCATCTTCATTCTTAAAATGATTATTCTTATAATACTCCCAAACCTTTTGACAGAAGCCATCACCTTGAGAAGCCATAAAGAAAGCCGCCTGTAAACCAGTCCTTGTGTCACCTTCTTCTGTCATAAACGTTGTGAAAACATCCTCTTGCATAAACTCATCAAAACGCTTATACAAGAAAATATCACTATCCATATAGACTCCTCCTTGTGTATATACGGCATAAAATCTCACAGCATCGGCAGCAAAAGCCCACTTGCGAGCCTCCAAAGCTTCGTCTATAAAAGGACAACCAATAGCTTTAGCCTCCGCATATCCCCACAATTTTATCTCATAATCGGGGATGATGCGTTTCCACGAATCTAAGCAGACCTTTATCTCCACAGGATAAGGGTCATTACTGAACCAACAAAGGTGAATGAGTTTTGGTATCATTGTTTTTGATGCAAAGGTACGAAAAACTATCAAAAAAGCAAAAAAAAACGAGGATTATTTGCTGCATTCGATTATCTAGTGTACCTTTGCAGACCATACACGATATCATCTTTAACATTTATTGTTGTTCTCACATGCAAGGATATGGAAACAACCATGTTATAGAATACAGAAAGAAGTTAGTATTATTAATACACGATAAAAACTATTATGAATAAAAAGCAATTGAAAATCGTGACAAGCGTTGCGGTTATGGTTCTAATCTTATCCATTCTTCCCATTTTTTGGATAGGCCAGTATTTGCACCCATTTTCAGATGACTATGTTTTTGGAGCTGAAGCACATAGAATATGGAACGCCACACATTCTGTAAGTGCATGCATCCAAGGAGCATGGAATGTTGCCGTCAATATGTACCATATATGGCAAGGCACCTATTCTGCATGCTTTCTCATGGCATTGCAACCTGGCGCTTTTGGCATGTATTGGATTGTACCTATCGTTCTTGCATCGAGCCTAATCATGTCAACTTACATCTTGTTATTCATGATTATGAGGAAACTCCTGCATACCACCAAGACGGACTTTATGTTCGTTTCAACCGTCTTTGCACTTATCAACTTGCAGTTCGTCTATTCTGCATACGATGCTTTCTACTGGTATAATGGAGCTATGTATTACACATTGTACTTCAGTCTTTCACTATGCCTAGCTGCATTACTCATAGCGTATCACTTATCCAACAACACTCAAAAACATGTCGTTGGGGCACTTACTGTTATCCTCACCCTTTTCCTTGCAGGAGGCAATTTCGTCTCAGGCTTTGGAACAGCAGCCATACTATTCACTGCAATTGCGCTCGTCTATATAGAGCAAAAGAAACTACCCAAGTTTCTCACTGCCATCATGGCTATTTACTTGGCAGCATTTGCGTTCAGTATATTAGCACCAGGTAACGCTTTCCGTGAATTAGCCGTCAAGGAATCTCATCCAAACATCCTTGTTGCCATTGGCATTACCCTAAGCAGAAGCTTTGGTTTTATCGGAGGCAAAGTCGTTAGTTTCATGTCATTGACCTTCGCTACTTTGATTCCAATAGTAAGCCAATTAGCTCGCAAATCAAACTTTAAGTTCTCACACCCATGGCTATGTATTGTCATTACATTAGGCTTATATTGCTCTTTCTTCTTCCCACATTGCTACGCCATGGGGTACGAAGGACCTTACAGAGTACAAAATGTCTATACGTATGCTCTGTTTTGGCTTATTCTCACCAATATGTTTTACCTTTCAGGTGCGCTGATTCGAAAAGCAGAGAACAAGGCTCCTCTCAGTTATGCCATTTGCCAATTATTGGGAGCGATTAAGCTGAAATACCAAAAAGCCTTTCAATATTCATATATCTACGCCATCGTGATATATTTCTTGGCTATGGTTATCAAACCGTCTACCACCAATCGCACTCTCAGCCTCCTTATAAAAGGAAAGATACAAGCCAGCGACAAGGAAATGAGAGAAAGAGAAGAAATACTAGGAGGACTTTACTGTAATTCCATCGTAGAACTGAAGCCCTTGGAAACAAAACTTCCGTCAGACACTCATTACGATGCCTTACCAGACCCTGGCTATTGGGTAAACCAAGCCATTGCTCTATACTATGGGAAACAGGAGGTTTACACGACATCGAGTTACAATATAAACAATGAGAATACATATCTCATGAAACATTATAAGAAAGATGTGGGGCCCAACAATTTGAAATATAGGACTTATCGAAAGTTGGACACTGATCCTACTTATCTGACTCAGCAAACAAAAGAATTCAAAAACTAGGCGAGAGAACAAAAACGAGCATATTCTTCTACTCAGGAAGATATGCTCGTTTTTTCTTTGTATATCAATTTTTATTAGTAACTTTGCACCCAAACTCCTACAAATACAATTATGAAGAAATATGATTACCTGATAGTTGGCTCGGGACTCTTTGGAGCCACATTCGCATACCTCGCCCATAAACAAGGAAAAAAGTGCTTGGTCATAGACAAGCGTCCACACCTCGGTGGAAATATCTATTGCGAGCAAATCGAGGGCATCAACGTACATAAGTATGGTGCCCATATCTTCCATACCTCCAACAAAGAAGTATGGGATTTCGTCAATTCCATCGTGGAGTTCAACCGCTATACCAACTCACCTATGGCTAACTACAAGGGCAAGCTCTACAACTTGCCTTTCAATATGAATACATTCTACCAAATGTGGGGAGTTACCACGCCTAAAGAGGCACAAGCCATGATTGATGACCAGAAGGCAGAAGCTTTGACAAAAATGAAAAGCGATGGCGTGAGCGAGCCCCGCAACCTGGAGGAACAAGCGCAAATATTGATAGGCAAGGATATCTATGAACGCCTCATCAAAGGATACACCGAAAAGCAGTGGGGAAGAAAGTGTACCGAACTTCCTGCTTTTATCATCAAACGATTGCCCGTACGCCTTGTCTTTGACAACAATTACTTCAATGACAATTACCAAGGAATCCCTATCGGTGGATACAACAAACTGACAGAAGGATTGCTAGAAGGTATCGACACCATGACATCTGTCAATTTCTTCCAAGATAGCATTTCGCTGTCAAACGGAATGCGAACTCAACTAAAAGACGAATGGCGCTGCATCGCAGAGAAATTGGTATTTACAGGCAAAATCGATGAGTTTTATGATTACCAATACGGAAAATTGAACTATCGTACCGTACGATTTGAGGAAAAGACCATTGATACTCCTAATTACCAAGGAAATGCCGTAGTAAACTATACAGAGCGAGAAGTTCCATATACCCGCATCATCGAACATAAGCACTTTGAGATGTTCGGGCAAGAAGTCTATGATAACCACAAGACCGTCATTTCGAAAGAATATTCCATGGAATGGAAGGATGGCATGGAGCCATACTATCCCGTCAATGACAAGGAAAACTCAGAACTCTACGAAAAGTATAAGGCTTTTGCTCATCAAGAGAAAGATGTCATCTTTGGTGGTCGCCTAGCCGAATATAAATATTACGACATGGCACCTATCATCGAGAAAGTAATTGCATTATTCAAATAAGCGGTGCAAGCCTTTATTATAAAGTGAAGCCTTATCTTGCCTGGGCAAGATAAGGCTTCACTGCTTATAACTCCAATTTGAACTTTATAGGGTGCTTCTTCCCAAAGCGAGTCCAAAACTTGGCACGCTCTTTCATCACGTACGCCACAGCCTCATCCACATCACAATCTCGCAACAAGGCATATTCTGAAACCAATATTCGAATAAAGTCCTTGGGTCCCCAAAATCTACTAAGATTACGCAACCCTTCTTTCATGCCTACCGTACCAAACTTCATACGATTGATGTCAACAATCATGAAATGGAAGCCTTCGTCATCTTGTTTCCATAGAACATTGCCGGGAGTGAAGTCCTTATGCAAGACTTTCCGATTATGGATATTGGCAGCAAAATGAGCCAAGGCTTTAGCTAAGTTCTCATAAGCTCCCGGCTTGGCATTGCCGACCTCATAGTGTGTATGCCCATAATTGCATTGTTGAGTTATTAGATAGGTATAGCCGAGCAAGCCTAGCGCATTACGCTGCTCTATCAATGCTATAGCCGTAGGAGTCCCAATCCCTTTGCTTTCCAATATCATAGGATATTCAAAAGCACGTTGTCCCTTAGGCTTCCGTATGCCTAGAGAGTAAATCAAGCGATTGGGACCGCTTGGCACATGAAATCGCTTCACATTAATCTCCGTTCCATCTGGAGCCTGCATCACCTTGATGAGTTTTCGACCAGTATAGATCGTACGACCTTCCTGCTCGAACACATCAGGTATGCGCTCGATGAAACTCCTCATCTCTTCATATCTTGGATTTATCTTTATCTTTATTTTTTATTCTTCATCTACATTCAGTTGCCAATAACCATTTCTATCGGTACCAACTCTTTCTATACAACCATTTTCTTTAAGCCATTTAATATTATTATCAACAGAGGTCGTACTTATGTCCATTATTTTTGCAAATTCTGAGCCTTTAATTCGTGGGTAATAATACAAAAGAAGCAATAATGAAAGACGAGTTTCTCCCAACTTTCTCCCAACTTTCTCCCAACTTTCTCCCAACTTACACCCCAGTTTACACTGTAGTTTTTGGCACTCTTCTTCAATTACACCCAACTTTTCTCCCAAGTTTTCGTTTAAAAAGGTAATTACACTATACTTTACACCCAACTTTCTCCCCAACCTCTCTTGCAGGACTTTTACATCAACATTAGAGGAGTCATCGGTCTTTTCTGTCGATGTATTGTCAATATTATTTCTCAAAAAGAATGTAACTCGCACTACGTTTCTATTACTTTCAAAAGAAATATCATGCCCTGTCAGTTCTTTCCAAGAGAAAAGCTTTCCCATACCAAATCCTACGTTCTCTGAGATATTGGCAAAACGGAACAACTTTGCAATTGTTGGATTGCGCAAGCTTGAATAGAACGTACGCATCATTTGGTCTGCTGGCATCGGAAGAGAGCCTGCATTCATAAACTCGATTTTGTCCGTAAAGGCATGAATACAAGAGCGAACAGGACTGAAATGGTCTGTATGCATACACATATTTGCCAAAGCTTCGCGCAAAATATCCCATTGACGCCTATCTTCTACATTAACCCCTCGTTCAGAGTCTAGCTTGAAAGGAGTATCTACCAAAGTACGAAGCCTACGATAGATTATCTTATAAGCCTCCCAAAGGTTTTCCTGCTCAGGTATGCGATAGGTGTATCTTGTATAAGCAGTCTCAACCGTAGGACCAGGAA
>CAVDKC010000044.1:0-18427 GCA_963609615.1 Oribacterium sp. | reverse complement strand
GACCCATGCCAAAGAAGCCATGGTTCTCAATACCCGTCTGCTTCTCACGAGCACCAGCCGATTCGAGAGTCACATAGTGAGGATTGCGCTCAAAGGCAGGCTTTACGTCGCTGACGGTTACATTACCAAAGGTGTTCCATCCCATTAAACGCTGTGGGAACTCAAAGGAACGGTTCTCTACCATCTCGGCATAAAGACCTCCATCGGCACCAAAGTTGATGTCCTCAAAGAAGATGCCATACATGGTTGGTTGGATTTCCACTCCAGGCTTGTTAGCCTGCACGGTGAACTGATGCTGGGCGAAAGTTCCTAGAGAAGCCATCGCCATCAATGCGGCTGCAAAGAATTTAGTTTTTCTCATTGATGTTATTGTATTTTTAGGTTTGTAATCCTACACCATATATTATATATAAGTGCTTACCGATTGCAAAGATACAAAAAATCCACCCCAAACGAGGTGGATTTTCCGTTAAAATATATTGGACTTTAGTCTAAACATGCTTTTTTGCCTACTTTTTCACAGGAACAAGGACAAAAGAGAAACTCTTGTCACCGTAATGTACACGATATTTCTCCAGTGGCAATGCACCCCAAGAGTTCTCGCCACCTACGCCCATGTGCTCTCCGTCGAGGAAGAGGTTGGTGAACTTCGACTTGTTCAGGTTGAAGCTGTGACGCTGCTCTTTCTCGTCGCCATCATCCAGCTCGTCTGTGTCGAAGTGGATGGCTGAAGCATAGAATGGCTTGCAGTCTTTCACCATGAGACCGAAGCCTGCTGCATCAGTCTGTTTCCACCAACGGATGTCACCCTTGGTGCCACTCTCCTGTGGACGGATGTATGGGAAGTACTGGTTGTCTGCATCATCCTTGTAGATACCGATGTTCATGCAATCCTCACGGTCGCTGTAGTTCTCGATAGGACCACGACCATAGTACTGACTCTGGTCCATACCGTAAGGCAACTGCATCAGCATACCAAAACGGAACATGTCGCTTATCTTCTCACCCTCAGTTGCGGTAAAGTTTTCTGTCACCTTCACGGCACCGCTGTTAACCATCACGAGATAAGTGATATCCAACTCTCCCTTTACCTCCGGCATCTCGTAAGTAGCGCAGATACTATAAGTATTGGCTTTCTTATCCTTAACTACAGCAACACCCTTGATGTTCATCTGAGGATTCTTCCATACCTTCAGTTTCTTCTGCAATCCAGCACCCATATCATTATCGGTAGGAGCACGCCAGAAGTTGGGTTTCAGAGTACCACCCTCACCGAGGAGCGACTTACCCAGATAGGTATATTCAGAGATAAGACCCGTATTGCGGTTTACCTTGAAGGTAAGTTCTGGAGTAGATACGGCGATTTCTTCTTTGCCCTTCTTATTGATGAGTTTCGACTTGACGTTCTTGCCGTCCTCTGCCTTCGCCATCTTGTCGCCGCAGTGGCCACAACATTGTTTTTCCTTTACTACCAACTGGTTGTAAGCCACAACCTGTCCAGCATTCATCAAAGGCTCTGCCTTCTTCAAGCGGTACTCCACATTAAGGAACACCTCCTTGCCCTTCACCTTTGCCAGGTCATAAGGGATGGCTACCGTCTTGGTTTGCTGGGCAGCTACATCCAGGTCGGCAATCGTTCCATTCTGAGTCTCCACGCCATCTTCCATCAAGCTCCATGACAAGGCATAATTACTCAAATCACGGAAGAAGTTCTCGTTATATACACTCACCTCACCCATCTGGGAATCCTTCATGGTTGTCCAGATGTTCTGGTACTGATAGGCCAGCTCATAGGCATGAGGATTGAGCTGACGGTCTGGACCTACGATACCATTGCAGTTGAAGTTATTGTCGCTAGGGTCATACTTGTTGTAGTCACCACCGTAGGTATATTCTATCTTGCGCAATTCCTCGTTGGTCATCTTTTGGCCATCGATGCTCATTGGCTTCACGATGTGGCGGTGCAAGCCCTGGTCTATCAAATCCCAGTCGAAACCACCTTGGAAGATAGGATACTTACGTACCAAATCCCAATAATCTTTCAGGTTACCGCCAGAATTACCCATGGTGTGGTTGTACTCACACTGGATGAGCGGCTTGGTATTTTCTGGATTCTTGCAATATTTTTCGCAGTTGGCCACTGTATAATACATCGGACAATAGATGTCTGTTCCTGCCGTGTTATTGTGCCATAGCGCACGTTCATACTGCACAGGGCGTGTCTTGTCTTGGCTCTTTATCCAGTTGTAGGCATCCAAGAAGTTCTGACTCATGTGAGTCTCGTTACCCAAGCTCCAGGTCACGATACTAGGATGGTTGTAGAACATAGATACATTGTGCTGGTTGCGCTCCAGGATTTGCTTGGCGAAAGCAGGCTGTGCTGCAGGGGCATCGTCATGATAGCCGAATCCATGGCTCTCCTGGTTAGCTTCAGCCACCACATAGAGACCATACTTGTCGCAAAGGTCGTACCAGCGTGGATCGTCTGGATAGTGACAAGTACGAACAGCATTGATGTTCAGTCGCTTCATCAGCTTGATGTCCGCTATCATACGTTCTACACTCACATTATAGCCAGCATCAGGATCCATCTCATGACGGTCGGCACCCTTGATGAGCACAGGCTGGCCGTTCACGCAGAACTGCTTGTTCTTGATTTCTACCGTGCGGAAACCTACTGGCACCTGTATAATCTCGTAAGGCAAGTACTTACCGCCATTCTGAATAGGAGATACCACGAGCGTATAGAGATTAGGGGTCTCGGCTGTCCACTTGCGCACGTTCTTAACATGCAGCTGATACTTTGCCACACCGTTTTTCACCTGGTCGGTACCCGTAACGATTACCTCCTTACCATCCGGATCATAGAGTCCGAAGTAAGCCAAGGTGTTGCCCTGTACCTTTGCGGTAATGTTGAGGTAACCATCCTTATAGTTGTTGCGAAGTTCTGTCTCTACGCGAACATCGAGCAAGCGATGATCCTTAGAGCGGGCATAGAGATAGCTCTCACGAACAGGACCGCTCAATCGCCAGAAGTCCTGGTCCTCGCACCAAGAACCGTCACACCATCGGAATGACTGGAAGGCTATCAGGTTTTTACCTTTCTTCAAGAAAGGAGTGATATCGAACTCGGCAGCCACCTTGCTATCCTCTGCATAACCTACAAACTGTCCATTCACATAAAGATAGATGTTAGAGGTAACGCTACCAAAATGGGCGATTACTCGCTTGCCATCCCAATTGGTAGGGATGTCGATGATGCGACGATAGGAGCCTACATGGTTATCCTTGGTAGGCACAGCTGGTGGCTGCTGGTCGAAGTGGTCGCGCCAAGCGAAACCAGAGTTCACATATTCAGGGTCACCATAGCCCTGCATTTCCCAGTTGCCTGGCATCTGGATGTTTCCCCACTTAGAGTCGTCCAAGTCAGCCTTATAGAAGTCTGTAGGACGCTCATCAGCATTAGCCACCCACTTAAACTTCCATGTGCCGTCGAGCGACATATAGTTCATACTTTTCTCCTTGTCGAGATGCTCAGCACCTGTACCAGAGAAATCATTTGGGTCGTATGCAAAATGCATCGTATGCAAAGGCAAACGATTGATTTCATTTACTTGGAGGTCATGCCACTCCGTAAAAGTTGGCTGCGGGATGGTCACCGTCTTATTTAACGGCTTAATGGCAGCCTTCGGTTTCTTAGCACCGAAAGCCACCATTGCCAAGCCTGCCATACTCAATGTAACGAACAGTCTCTTTTTCATGTTTAGTTATTTTGTATTTAAATATTTATCATATTCGCAAGCGGCAAGCAATACCGCTCCCACTCCAAAGTTAGCCTGCGAGTTGGCATCCACGGTTTGACCAGGGATGGCTCTCTCACCGATAGGCTGCACATAGCCCACCTTACCATCTGCCTGAACGGCTGTCTCTGTGAGATAAGTCCAAGCTCTTTCAATGGTCTTCTTGTACTCCTTCTTTGCCAGGTAACCATTGTTTACTCCCCAAAGCATACCGTAAGTGAAGAAGGCTGTACCACTGGTCTCAGGACCTGGAGCATGGTCTGGATCCATCATCGAACGAGTCCAGTAGCCCTCTGGCTGCTGAATTTCTGCCACAGCCTTAGCCAGCTTCTGGAACTTATCCACAAAGAACTGATAGTGTACATAATCCTTAGGCATGTCCTGAAGCACCTTGGCCAAACCAGCCAACACCCATCCGTCGCCGCGAGCCCAGAAGTCTTTCTTGCCGTTGGCACTCATATGCTTAGGATAAACGTATTTACCATCACGGAAGTAGAGATTGGTCTCCTTGTCGAGCATAATCTCATCGGTAGTGAGGAGGTTGGCATAGAGCTTATCGAGATATTTTACATCTCCTGTCAACTTATACATCTTCGTCATCACAGGCATTACCATATAGAGGGCATCGCTCCACCACCAGTAGTCAGTCGGCTCAGAGTAAGCCTCGTAGTGCATCACCTCCTTGGCACGCTTCACCATAAACTCGGAAGCTGCGGCATTGCCTTTCTCCTTTTCTACATTATAGAGGTCGATGTAAGTCTGGAAACAAATCTGCCAGTCGCCAAAGAGCACATGATCCTTGCCCTCGCCGTATGGTTTGTATTTCCACTTGGCTGGGTTGGCCTCTGTGGCACCCGTCCAGTCATTATGGTCAGCCCATCGGATGGTATAGTCGAGCATTTTCTGGTCCTTGAGCATCTTATACACCTCCATATTGCCTGTATGATAAGCAGCATTGTCCCAAAAAGAGCGTACCTCAGGCTTGTTGTTGGTCTGCCAATAGGTATTTACCTTGGTGATGAGTTCCACCACCTGCTCATGATTCCACTGCTTGGTAGCCTTTAACTCTTTCTTGGCCTTGGTTGTCTTTGCAGCCTTCTTGGCAGACTGCGCTGCATTCATCGGCAAAGTGAGTGCCACCATGGCCATCGCAAAAAATATCTTTCTCATATCCAATTTAACTTTCAACTTTCAACGTTCAACTTTCCTGTTACCATTTGTCCTTGGTAACAATATCGTCTTTCCACTGGTGGTCCTTCGGGAAAGCTTGGTTGCTCCAAGCCTTCACTTGCGTCCAAGGCTGTGCCGCATCTGTCCAGAAAGGATGATCGGCAGACAAACCGAGAGGCATAAAAGCGAGGGTGGTCATATAGAGCGAACCATTATTGGTATACCAGTCGGCTACGTTCTTCTGACTGCTTCCGCAGAAACCGATAGAGAGGTAACCCTTCTCATTGAAGTTGTTCTGCTGGTCGAACATACGATGGAGCACCTTGGTCAATGCCGCACGCACCTGACCATTGCTGAGTTCGCCAGGCAACTTCTGATACCAAGCCATGAGTGCCAAAGGCTGCATGGTAGCCATACGATAAGGGATGCTTCGACCGAAAGCAGGGAAAGTACCCTCTGGAGAGATGAATCTCTCAAGGATGATGCTGTACTTCTGGCATCGCTTCAATTCGCGGTCATAATACTTCTGATAGTCCAGGCGTGTATTTGCCTTGGCATCCACCATTGCCTGAAGGGTCTCCAAGTACATAGGATGGAACACATAGCTGCTATAGTAGTCGAAGGCGAACACAGGACCGTCAGAGTACCAGCCGTCTCCCACATACCACTCTTCCATCTTGCGACAAGCAGAATTGACACGATATTGGTCGCAGTTGCCACCGGCCTTTGCCATGAAACTCTCAATGGTAGAAGAGAAAAGCAACCAGTTGGTATAAGGAGGGTCGATGCTGCGAAGCTTGGTGAATTCCGTCAAGTAACGCTTCTTGGTCACCTCATCCAATGGCTTCCACAAGGTATCGTATGCACGAAGAAAACTCTCGGCAATATAGGCGGCATCTACCAAGTTCTGGCCCGCAGAGCCCCAACAGAGATAATCAGGGCTTGATGGATCTACGCCATTCTTATAGGCCGCCAAAGCCCACTCACGGAGTTGTTGGCGCTGCTTACCCTCTGCCGTATTGTCGTCTGGGAGTGTTAGCCAAGGAGCTATGCCAGCCATCAGTCTGCCAAAGCATTCCATGTAGACCACATTCTTGTTGCGGTTGTCAAACGAAGGACTGAACTCTGTCTGCATATTCTTCTGCAACTCGCCCTTCGCCATGTTCTCCAACACAGGCTGAGCCATCTTGTAAGCCAAAGAGCACCAATATTCACGGTCGCTCTGCTGTTGCACTTTCTTCTTGGCAGCGTTGATTCCCAGGAATGGGAGGAGTGCCAAAAGGAGAGCCATCATGATATTTTTATTTATATAATTCATAGATAGTTGTAAGTTTGTAAATTTGTTTATTGTTATTATTACGTTCTAATGCAGCGATATACTTAGAGAGATGTCGGACAGACTAGCATCTTATCCTGCTTATCTCTTACGATTTCACCGCAAAGATATATAATTTTAGTTAGAAACAAGCAGAGCGACCGATATTTTTATTATTTTTTCAATACTGGCATACCGTTTTCCCATGAAATAGGTATCCAGAGGTGTCTGCTATCGCTCAATTGCTTTGGATTCCAGATATCTGCCATAAAGACATACTCGGCTCCCTGAAACATCTTCTTCTGCGCAGCGGTCTCCACCTTATATATATAGGTACCCTGACCGCCGAAGGTCTTGTTGGCACCCTCGCCTCTACAAGGGTTAGGCAACTGTTCCCAAGGACCGAAGATGTTCTTCGCCTTGAACATGCGGGCTGCGTTAGGAGCCCATCCTGTGCATCCACTGGTAATCATCCAGTAAGTGCCATCCTTCTTGAAGATGGTTGGAGCCTCATTCTGCCCACCTGCTGCCACTCTCACGTAAGAGCCATTGTGAGCCATATAATCATCGGTTAGTTGTGCGATTTGGAGCGTCAGGTTATCCTCTGAAGAATAAATGTGATATGCTTTTCCGTCATCATCGACGAAGATGGTCATGTCGCGAGCCATCTGTCCTCCCTCGAAGTCACGCATCAGGAACATACCTCGCTCTATCTGGGTGCGCCACTCAGGAGTCCACCACTTCTTCATCTCTGGGAAGAGAAGTTGGTGCTTGAGGTCGGTAGTATCTGGCTTGGAGAAGCCGATAGGATACACACCAGCAAGAGCACGACTGGAACGAACGAACCTGAATGGTCCGAAAGGAGTGTCGCTAGTGGCGATACCATAGCGAGCCGCCGCATACCCCTTGCCCTTCAGTTCGAGATGAAACCACATCACGAACTTCTTGGTCTTCTGATTGTAGAGCACCTTAGGACGTTCGATGATGCACCCACCCTCGATGTCGCTGCCAGCCTCTTGGCTTACAGGGAGCACCAGGCCATGATTCGTCCAGTTCTTGAGATCCTTGGAGGTAAAGCAGCTCACGCCGAGCGAGCTGTAAGGTTTTCCATCCTCCGAACGGCTCTCGCCATACCAGTAATAGGTACCCTTGTAGTTGAAGATGTTGCCACCATGCGCATTGATGTGCTTGCCCGTGTTGTCTTTCCACACGCCACCATCCATCGAGTCTTGTGCCAGGACAGGCAAGGTTGCCACCATCCACAACATAAGTAATGTGAAGATTTTGTTCATCTTTAGTTGATATTGTTAAGTTATTAAATTCTTACGGTTTCTTCTGCAAAGATAATGCCAACGAGCGCAATGAAAGTTTGCTTTCAAATTGCCGAGTGCAGTTTATTTTCTGCAAAGATAGCAACTAAAGAGGAAACCTACAGGACACAAATCAGCAAGAAAAGGGTATAAAATGAGAAAAAGAGCAAAAACAGGAGTATACCTTATCGTTATATATCCAATGTGGGATGCATCCATCTACACTGGCGCATCCCCATAGAGTATCTTATATTTCTTCGCAAGCCACCATATCTACTCCTCGATAAATCACGACGATTTTGTGGAGCGTAGTGGTCTTCACAGATTCTCTCACGATGTCGCTATTGGCATAACGGCAGACCTGGGCAGAGGCTTCCTTGAAGAGTTCCTGCACTTGCTCATCCGAAGTGTTCGACTTGCAATACTTCAGCTCTACGATATAGGAATCTTTCATGTCCTTGTAGATGTCGTAGAGCGGCAAGAGGAAGATGTCAGCATAGCCGCCGTCGTTATCAAGCTCGGAGATGGGACGATAAAATGGGGATGCACCCATCTGCACTGGCGCATCCCCATTCTTTAACATGTATAACTTATAAGCTTATTCGTTCTCCGGATCATAAACCTGCTTGTTGGCATCGTAAATGGCAAGCTCGGCAAGGTTGAAATACTTCTTGTCTCCGAAAGTCTTGGTAACCACTAAGCGAAGATGAGTAAATGGCTTACCCGCATCGATACCATCGGAAGTATATTCTGCATTACTTGCAGAAGGAAGCCCAGAAAGGATTTCCTTTACACTCTCCCAAGTTGAGCCGTCATTGCTAATCTGGATGTCGAGATTCTCAGGACCTACCTGAGATCCGTTACGGTTGCGATACCAGAACATGATAGTCTGATGAGCCTCCTTGAAATCCACCTGAATATACTGTGGAAGAGGAACCTGTGGACTAGACCAACGTGTATGGAAGAATGTGTTGTAGTTGTTATCCACCAAGTTTTTGATAGGTCCTTCAGTAGGCTCCTGATTATCCGTGCTCAACATGTCTGCTGTCACATTAATCTTATCACCTTTTGAATAGGTAATAGTTGCTGGGAGCAAACCAGACTGAGCTTTCACCTGTACAGGAGCACCAGCCTCATTTTTCTCGTTGAATGCCTGGAATGTGAATGTATAGTCACCATACTTCTTCAGTGTATTCTCTACAAGAAGAGTATTAGTATAGACAGAAACCACCTTTGACACCGTCTCATTGTTGGCTGGGTTCACGTATGAAATCTTCATATAGGAATAGGAAGAATCCGCAGGAACCGTCCAGTTCAATCGAATAGCGCCAGGGAGAGCCTCCGATGTAACGGCAGAAGCATCAATCGTCTTTGGTGTGCCAAGATACCCTTGTGGCTCGAAGTCTGTGATGTTGCTATCACAAGAAGCCAAAGTTGCCATTCCAACTAATGCACTAAATATATATTTAATTGCTTTCATTGTTTTGTCTTTATTAATGTTGTTCTACTTAGGATTACTCCCAACCCGGGTTCTGCTTGAAGTCTGGGTTAGTATGCTTCAGAAGCTCGCTCTTAGAGATTGGGAAGAAATACATCTTGTCGCTCCAACCACGGTTCACTGTCTTGCGAGTATAAGTGAAGCTTTCATCTGCATTCTTGGTAATCTTCATCTCTGTGATGGTTGCAAGTTTGCTGCCTTCCTTCCAGCGACGAACATCATAGAAGCGATGACCCTCGAAAGCCAACTCTACCATACGCTCGTTCTCATACTTCTTCCAGAACTCGTCATTGCTCAAGCCCTCTGCCAACGCTGGCATATTGACATCCGCACGACTACGAATTACATTCACTGCCTCACGAGCCGACATTGGGAGGTCGGCACTGACTGCATCTGCACTACCGAGATACTTAAACGCAGCCTCAGCATAGTTGAGATAGAATTCGCCGAGACGGAAAGTAATCCAAGCATGAGGAGAGTTGGTGCTATTAACAGAAGAAATGTTGACAGAACCGTCACAGTACTTCTTCAGATAATAGCCTGTAGGAGTAGCACCTACAGTAGGCTCTCCATGGGTACCACCATAATATGTCTCCAAAGCATCACTATTGTATGAAGGCCACTTCTTCTCACCATTTACGGCGATTGTCATGCCAAAACGCGGGTCACGACCAGCATATGGGTTCTGAGGATTATACTCGCTACCTTCTTCATTCCATAGCTTACCAGTCTTCTGAATTTCGTAAGCGTCTACAAGGGTCTGGGTAGGACAATTGCCACCATTACCATTCTCGATGCCACGTGGGTAGTTGTTGTACTCGAAACCATTCTGGTTACCAACACGGCGAGCATAGATTACCTCCTTAGCTTGCCAGTTGTTAGAGCCCCAAAGTTCAGAATACTTGCCGAGTTTCACACCATACTTACCACAAGAGTCGATAACTGCCTTGCTGGCAAGAGCTGCCTGGTGATAGAGTTCTTTGTTATTGTCTGTGTTGAAGAGTGGACTTGCCTGATAAAGCAAGGTACGAGCCTTGAGGGCAAGCACTGCAAGTTTGTTGGCACGTCCCGTCTCATTGGCGGCTGCATCATCACCCAAGGTAGAGTAATCTGCCGGCAACTTATTGACAATTTCATCACACTCCTTCACGATAAAACTCATCACCTCACCGGCAGAAGTACGTGGGAGAGCGTTAGCCTCATCCTCTGTCAACACAGCTGTAGTAAAAGGCACATCGCCGAACTTCTCTACTGCGGTGAAGTAGAAATAAGCACGAAGATAGCGTGCCTCATACTGCAAGCGGTCGATGCGCTTCATCTGTGACGCATAGTCCTTATTAAACTTATAGTCAGAGAAGTCACACTCATCTTTGTGAGCCAAGTAATAGTTGGCTGCACGGATAGCAGTATAGTTATTGCTCCAGTTGTCCATCGCATTCAAGGCACTCCAGGCACCATTTGTGAAAGCCTGAACACTACCATTCTTCCAGGAATACTCTGCCTCGTCGCAAGCAGAGGCAAGCATCCCCTTACCGTATGGAGCAAAACCATCTTCCAACTTACCATAGATGTTGGTAATCCAACCTACCGTATTGTCGATATTATTAAATACGTAGTCCTTATCATAATTGGTGTACTCATGATAATCCATCTCATCACTGCAAGATGCGAGCAATGCCAAGCAAACCATGCCACCTAATATATTCTTAATTTTCATTGTCGTATTCTTTTAAAGTTGATGATTAGAAACCAAGCACAAGTCCTATAGAAACAGAACGATTTACTGGATAAGTAGCACCGTAGCATTCTGGATCCAACTCCTTGATGTGGTCGAAGCAGAGCAAGTCTACACCACGAACATACAACTTGGCATTGTTGATATACTTAGTTGCACTCAAGAGAGTCTTAGGGAAGTTGTAGTAAACCTCGACATTTCTCAACTTGAGGAACGAACGGTCGGCAAGCCAGATGGAGTTATAACGGTTGTTATTGTCATTTGTCTCCGCAGACAAGCGAGGGAACTTAGCTGTCTCTGCTGTAGCTGGAGTCCAACGGTTGTCGAAGTAGTACTGACCGATATTGGTGTTGTTCACCAAAGGACGATACATAGACTGGGTATCCAAGTAAGCAGAGTAGTTGGCTACGCCTTGGAAAGTAGCGGTGAAGCCCAACCCCTTGTACTCCAAACCGAGATTGAATGAATAGTAAATCTCAGGGCAAGTAGTATTGTAACCCATCTTTACTACATCATCCTCATTAATGATTCCATCACCATTCTGGTCCTTATACTTGATGTCACCAGGTTTCACCTGAGAGAACTGCTGGGCAGGACTGTTGTCAATGTCAGCCTGGTCCTTGAAGAAGCCTACAGCCTGCAAGCCGAAAATCTGACCTACTGGGTTGCCTGTACGCTTCAAGTAGTCGTAGGCACGTGGCTCCTCATACTCTTCTTTGATTTCATTCTTTGCCAAGGTGTAGTTCACACCTGCGGTCAACTTCAAGTTCTTGGCGATTTCCTTGGCATAGTTGGCACCTACCTCTACACCCCAGCTATCTACGATACCACCATTGATATAGCGGTTGCTGGCACCGAGTACAGAAGAAGTCTTACCACTAGCGTTTACCCACTGACGGTCACGACGCTGATAATAGCCATCCACTGTCAAGTTCAAGCCACCTAATACGGTAGCATCCAGACCGATATTGTACTTGTTGGCACGTTCTGCCATGACATCGGTAGATGCCAAGCGTCCCTCAGCCCAACCGCTGGAAGATGTAGCGTTGTCCTTACCTACATAATAGCTGCTACCACCACCGAATGTCTGGTTCCAGTAGCCCTCTGCTGGGATATAGTCGAGGTTGATGATTCCCCAAGATGCACGAAGTTTCAAGAAGTCAACGAACGATACATTCTGCATGAAGTCCTCCTTGCTCAACACCCAACCTACTGATACTGTAGGTGAGAAGTTGGTACGATGGCCAGGTGCCAACTTATTGGATGTTGCCAAAGACAGAGAAACATCTGCCAAATATCTCTCCTTATAACCATAGTGGTTGTAAAGGGTTGCTGTGGTGCGATACTGGGTATTGTTCTGTCCGTTCCAGTTACGGTACTCATAGTTCCACATCAATACAGAGTTGATGCTATGGTCACCGAATGTACGGTCGTAGTTAGCACCGATACCGAAGTTGAAGTTACGATTTTGCCAGTCGAGCTTGCTATCCTCCGACATGGTGCCATCCTTACCTCCCGTATAGGAGCCCATTCCATATTTATATTCCTTGGTATGATTTTCCCAGTAAGCAGCAATGTTATCGTAAGCAAAACGAGTCCAGACACTCAGTCCGTCAGTAACGGTCGAAAGGTCTTGCTTCAAGGTCATGTCTGCAAAGAGAGAGCGAGTATGTGCCTTACTATAGGCTCGAGCCTCTGTCAAGGCTACTGGGTTATAATAACCTGTCCAAGTTGCATTACCACCCCAAAGACCATTCTCGGTCTTGATAGGGAATGCAGCGGCAGGAACAGTATAAATCTTACCCCAAAGGTCATCACTGCTCAAACCAGGGCGTGAAGCCTCCATCAATACTCCATTGATATTCGCCTCCAACTTGGTAGATTTGGTCAAATCAATATCCAAATTGGTACGGATACTACCCTTTGAATACTTGTTTTGGGTAGAATAGCCAGCATTCTCCTTAGGGTGAGCTATGAAGCCGAGGTTACTGATGATATTCACGTTGGTATAGTAGCGAAGACGCTCGCCACCGCCACGGAATGTCAAGTTGTAGATATCACTAGCACCATTGTTCTTGAAGGTCTCGCCTATCCAGTCTACGTTTGGATAGAGATAAGGATTAGATCCATCCTTGAAGTAGCCCAATTCTTCATCAGTGTAGCGAGGCGACTTGCCATCGCTCACGTATGCCTCGTTCATACCGATGGCATAGTCGTATGCATTCACAAACTTTGGGCGGCGTGCCTCCCAATTGAAGGCATGATCGTAAGTAAACTTGATTTCGTTGGTCTTGTACTTACCACGCTTGGTCACGATGTTTACCACTCCATTAGCCCCCTTATAGCCATAAAGAGCAGTGGCGGCAGCATCCTTCAATACGTATACGTTCTCTACTTCCTCTGGAGAGAGGTAAGTGATGTTACGCTCGATTCCATCTATCAAAATAAGTGGAGAAGAACCATTCAAGCCCTGCAAGCCACGCACATAGAATGAGGGTTCGTATGATGCATAATCGCCTGTTCCCTGCAAAGCAGTCAAACCTAGAACGCTACCACTGAGCAAAGAGTTTCCGATGTTTTTGGAAGAACGCTTGTTGAACTCATCGTTGGATGCACTAGCCACTGAGACGGTAGACTCGCCAACATTCTGCTTGATGCCGAAGCCAAGTTCTACAGGACGAGAAGCATAGTCCATCACCACCTTGATTTCCTTATTGCCAGCAATAGCGATGGTCTTTTTTGAATTGTCAGGAGCATCAATGACCAACTTGTCGTTGGCACTGGCACCAATCTCGAAGACACCATTCTTATCGGTATAAGCCTTAACAAGCTTATTATTTTGGATCTCTACCAAGGCACCAGCGACAGGATTTCCCATTTTGTCGACTACCACGCCACTCACATTGCCATTCTGGGCAAAGGCAGCTGCACTAGTCAAAAGTACCGAGGCAAATAATATATGTCGTTTCATATCCTTATTTTAATTTATAATTGCACATTATCTTTACCATCCAGGATTCTGGGTCAAACCATAGCCCTTGTTGATTTCTGTAGAGGGGAAGGCGTTGAGATACCACTTATTGTCCCACTTGCTCCACCAAGAACGAGCCACGTTGCGAATCTCAAACTTCTCGAATCTATAGTGGGTAGGATAAGACATACCTTGTTCATTACCCTTCCAATATGTATTATAGTCCTGACCATCTTTCTGGCGGTACATACGAAGGCCATGCAAAGGCTTTTGGAAGATGTCTGAACGACGATAGCGAATCAAGTCGAAGAAACGAGTCTCCTCAAGACCCAGCTCAACGGCACGCTCCTTCATGATGGCATCAATGACGGTCTGCTTGTCGCTCCAAGTCTTAGAAGAATCAGATTCTTTCAAACCCTTCAAACCTACACGTGCTCTTACCACATTCACCTGCTTGATTGCCTCTTCGAGCTGGCCGTTCTGTGCCAATGCCTCTGCATAAATCAAATACATCTCTGCCAAACGAAGATAAGACCAAAGAGTGACACGGTTACGCTCATTGTTAAAGTAGAACTTGTTGTTGCCAAAGCCTGTAGCATACTGACCGCTCTCATTAGGCACACCAGTATCACTCAGTTTATCACCTTGGTTACCATTCATCCAAGTCTCATATCTGTCACCGCTGTAGTTACCATTATCATTCATGGTTTTCTGTACACCATTTACAATCATAGTCTCATAGAGACGAGGGTCACGAGTCAAGGCAAAGTTATTGTCAGGGTTCACATACATCGTGTCTGGATTTTCCTGCAAGGTCTTGTCTAGATTGAATGGAGTACCATCCTTCCAGTCGAACATCTCCATGAACTCTGCTGTTGGCGTATAGCCACCATTGCCATTCCAACCCTGCCAAAGATAGTTCCAGGCCCAGTTGTCTCTAAATCTCACACGAGTACCCATCAACATCTCTGTAGTACCACGGCTTGAATATCCCTTACGGAATGCAGCACGGTATTGGCCAGAACTTGTACCCTCTGCTTGAACCAACTGATAGTATCCGTCAGTTCCCAACTCGTTAAAGAACTCCTTGCAAGCAGTCAAGCATCTGGTCCATCGTTCAGCGCTATAGTTGCCATACCATGTTTGGTGCTTCTGATTGGCCTCATCAGACTCACTGCCAGCATATGGTTGTTCGCTGTTGAACAATGGAGAAGCAGCAAAGAGAAGAATCTTGCACTTCAAGCCCATGGCAGCAGCTTTAGTCCAACGACCTTCCCAGTTAGCCTGCTCAGACTCGTCTAAGTTCCAAGGCAGACTAGGAGCTGCCTCATCGAGCAAACCTACCATGAAGTCTACCGTCTCTTCCACGGTGCCACGAGGCAATTCGTATGAACTCTCTGTTCCAGAGAATGAATTCTTCACAATAGGAAGACCACCAAAATGACGGAACATATCGAAATAACGAGAAGCGATGATACACTTAGCCTCACCCTTCAAACGATTTTTCTCGCTCTCTTCCATATCAGGAGTATTGTCTACATTCTCTAAGAAGATATAACCTGCACGTACGGCTTCCCAAACCTTCTCGTTGGTATAGCCAAACTTTCCACGGTCTCCCGCCTTGTAAGTACCAGAATAATAATAGCGGTTCACATCATCCCAAGAGTTGTGGCTATGCCAGCAATCAGACAATGTCTCAAACATACCTGTGTTCATCTTAACCTGTACTCCACCATCCCAGTAGAATGGCAAGCCATAGTACATATAAGAATAGGTCTTCCACAGGAAGTCGCGTGTATATTCGGCATTATTGAAGATAGTATCCTTGGTAACATCACCGCTTGGCGCTTTGTCCAAGAAAGAGTCACCAAACTTCCAGTCATCCACACAACTGGTAGTCATGGATGCAAGTGCAAAAGCAAAGAATGCACCTATGAATGTTTTATTTAGTTTCATAATAATCTATGTTTTTATTAGAATCCAACTTTCAAACTCAAAGAGAATGATCTTGTCAATGGATAAGATGGACGAGAGCTTGTACGAGACTCAGGGTCACCCCACTTGAAGTCTGTGATGGTAAAGAGGTTGTAACCGCTCAATGCCAAAGTCAAGTTGTTCATACCAATCTTCTCCATGAACGGGAAGTCGAAGTGGTAAGCTATCTGTGCGTTCTTCAGACGCAAGTAGGAAGAATTCACCTCATACAAGGTAGAAGCCGCATAGTTGTTACTAGCATTCGTCATCGTTGCACGTGGGTACATGGCATCAGAATTGTCTGCTCCCTCTTGCCAAGTATGCTCATACTGATATTTCAACAAGCCCTTCTGACCTGTATCACCCAATGGCTGACGGAATGTCTCGTCGAGCATACGGCTCACGTTCCACGCGCCAGTCCACTGAGTGCTGAACTCCAGGTTCTTCCAACGGAAACCGATGTTAAAACCAATTACATACTCAGGGTCATCGGTATGTCCCAACTCATAAGACGCATCGTTGGCATCTATCTTACCGTCCTTGTCCAAGTCCACATAGATAGCATCACCATACTGCAAGGTCTGGCCTTGATCTGGGAGATGCACTCCAAACTCAGAGTAGTATTTCTCATCAGAATCTTGCTCATAGAATCCCCAGAACTTGCGGATGCTACGAGATCCGATACGATGTCCCTTCTGCTCCATCCAAGAATAGTTCTGAGGTGCCTCATAAAGCTCCTTGATTTCATTCTGGTTGTAAGAGAGGTTACCCTCTACCCAATAGTTAAAGTTCTTTCCTATCTTGTCATTCCATTTCAATGAAATCTCATATCCCCAGCTGTCTACCTTACCAAGGTTGGCTGCTGGCAATGTAAAGCCCAACAAACCAGGAGCCATACCACTGCGCACAAGGATATCCTTACGATTCTCCTTATAGTAATCAAATGTTGCCTTCAAGCGATTGCCCAAGACATTCAAGTCCACACCATAGTCTTGCTTGAAAGATTTCTCCCAAGTTACATCTGCATTGTTCTTGGATGACTCCCAAGCACCGGCCACAAAGTTACCAGTATTTACACCAAAGTTATAGCCAGAACCTGTACTGTATGGGTCGGCAAGATACATGAATCGGCTACCACCAATCTGGTCGTTACCTACAAGACCCCAAGATGCACGAATCTTGAAATAGTCTATCACCTTCTTCAATGGCTTGAACAAAGGCTCCTCACTGATAATCCATCCTGCAGAACCTGCGGGGAAGAAACCGTAACGCTTGCCCTTGGCAAAGTTCTCAGAACCATTGTAACCTACGTTGAACTCTGCCATATAGCGATTGTTCCAATCGTATGTTACACGACCTACCATACCCACATAACCTCTTGGAATAGAAGAATAGGTACTTGGATAATAGTACTTTGACTGGTTATAAAGCACCAGACCACCAACATGGTGCAAGCCAAAGTTTCGATTGTAGTTCAAGCTTGTCTCAAAGTACCAATCACGACCTTTTCCAAAGCCTTCACTATATCCCAACTGGCTATCAGTACCATTCTTACGGTATTCTACAGTACCATCTTCCATCATCACAGGAGTATAGTAAGCTGCTTCTGCACCACGTTGCTTCGTAACAGAATACCAGCTGTTATAAGAACCTTTCAGTTTGAAAGACAAACCTTTGGTTATCATATCGAGCTTCTGGTTTAACACAACATCGGCATTCAAGGTGTTCGTGTTCTTAGACATATAACCCTTGCCATAATAAGAGGCTATACCAGATGCTCCTGTGAAAGGCAGATTATCACAATCCGTATAATCTGTACCTGCCAATAGATACTTGCCGTTTACTACACCAGGGCTTGAGAATGGAGAAGCCCAATACAACTTACGGAACAACTGGTTGTTGTCCTCACCTGAATAAGGAGTGTTCTTGGTGTCAACACGTCCCCCCAAGTTGACAGAGATTGTCGTTGTCTTGGTTACATCGAAGTCCAAGTTGGCACGATAATTGAAACGCTTATACTTGAAATCGAAGTCGTATGGCAAATCCAACTGCTTGAAAAGACCATCCTGAGTGAATGCACCCACAGATACGAAATAGCGCATACGCTCTGTACCACCAGAAATATTCACATTATGCTGTGTCTGGATGGCATGGTCCTTGAAGCAATAATCAATCCAGTCGGTATCAGGGAAACGGAGAGGATCTGAATGATCCTTCAGTTTCTGAAGTACTTGGTCGGAGAATGGAGCGGCAGCACCGTCATTCACCTTCTGCATATTATAATATGTAGCATACTCGTAAGCATTAGCAAGCTCTACAGACTTTGTAGGCACAATAATGCTCATAGAAGTAGAGGCAGAAATTTTAGCCTTACCTTCCTTACCACGCTTGGTAGTAACGAGGATAACACCATTGGCACCACGCACACCGAATACGGCCGTGGCAGAAGCATCCTTCAATACGGTGATGCTCTCGATTTCACTAGGGTCGATGTCATTAAAATCACGCTCCACACCATCCACCTGAATCAATGGAGCAGAATTGTTGGTAGTAGCCTGACCACGCACCAAGATGGTAGCGGCATCAGCACCAGGCTCACCAGAATACTGAACTGAAGAAAGACCTGGAACCACACCCGAAAGCATGTTGTTGAT
>CAVDKC010000043.1:0-18991 GCA_963609615.1 Oribacterium sp. | reverse complement strand
ACACGGTCTTCGAATACACCCTGAGTAGAGTTGGTCAAGCGACCATAGATGTTACCTGCGTCGCGAAGGCCGAAGCGGTCGGCTGCGTGCTGAGAGTTGCGGAACACATAACTGGTGGTCTGGTAGATAGGCACCGCACGAGCGTCGGTGGCTGGATCTGGATTTTCCTGACCTACGTGCAACTGGAGTGTCTCAAAGCGAAGTTTCTTTTCTGTACTCATAATCTATGTCCTTTCTTTTATTTAAATTGTTATTATTTCTAATTGACGGTGCAAAGGTACGACGATTTTTCGGATTAGAAAATCGCACAGTAGTGGCATTCTGGCTACCATATTTGTGGTATTCGGTATATTTTCTGAAGTGCAGATATACTATATGATGCGTATGAGTGTCATATAAAAGAGGGTGCCGGCTGCTATCGACCACATCATACTCTTGCGCCAAGCGTGGATAAGGACGGTGAAAGCGACACCTAGGAGCTGGGCGACGGTATCGGAAGGAATGCCTAAGATGAGGTCTGCTGTGGGGGATGCCTCAGAGGGGATAAACGAGATGTTTTTGAGGCAATACATCACCAGAAGGGCGAAGACCGATGCAGGGAGCACCTTTCCCAAATACAGGATGTACTTGGGGGTAGGTTTGCCTGGACGGAATACCAGGAAGGGGATAAAGCGTGTGAGCATTGTGGCCAAGACTCCTGCGGCTACCATTGCCGCTTGTTGCCACAGAGGCATGTGGCTGGCGGTGTTGCCTGTATACAATAGGCTCGTATGTCCTATATATAATAATGTGTAAGGTCCTATCATCCGATGCCTCCTTTCTCCTTGTTGTTGGAAAGTGCTTTTTCTGACGGATTTTTTCCTTCGGAAGAGATTTCCAGCTTCTTTCTCATCAGCGTGAGGAAGACGAGGATGACAACCATGCTTGGAATGATGAACCTGTCTGCCCCGAAGATGAGGAGCGACAGGGCGCAAATCATCAGCCCCGAGATGCTGCTGGTATGATTCTTCTCTCGCATCCAGTTGTCGGCAAAGATGGCGGTAAACATGACTGTGAGCACGAAATCCAAGCCTTGGAGGTCAAACTTCAAGAATGGGCCTATCAGTCCGCCCACGGTTGCGCCTATCACCCAATAGGTCTCGTCGAGCCAGGTAATCCACAAGAGATACCAGCCTCTGTCCACTCCTTCCGGCACGTGGCTACTGCCGGTCAAGGCAAAGGTCTCGTCCGACATGCCGAAAATCAGGAAGAACTTCTTCCATCCCAGTCCCTTGTACTTGTCGAGCATCGACAAGCCATAGAAGAGGTGGCGGGCATTCACCATCAATATCATGAGGAAAGTCTGTAAAGGATGGAAGCTGCCCAGCAACATGTTGCCTATCAGAAACTCTGCGCTGCCGGCATACACCACCATCGCCATCAGCATCGGGTACAGGAAACTGAAGCCTAACTCGTGCATGTAAATGCCGTAAGTCAGTCCCAAGAATCCGTAGCCTGCCATAATGGGAAGGGAGGTTTGGAAAGCAGGTTTGAGTGCATTCATAGGCTCTCTTGTTTTTTATGGATAATGGTAATGTCGTTTGCAAAAGTACGAAATAAAACAGAAAAAGCCAAGACCAAGCTTGGCTTTTTTGCAGAGTGTGACTATAAGGCATGATAGCCCCATAGCCTACATGAGCCGAATTATCTGTTTTCCACAGCCAAACTGTGTTCATGGTGTTCGATGTCTCTCTTAGACTTACTCTTTACTACGAGCCAGACACCTGAGAATACGAGAATGGAGGCGATGGCCTGCATGCCCTTGAATACGGCGAGACCAGCCAATACGCTTACGGTTACAGAAACCAATGGCTGAACATAGTTGTAGACAGACACCACGGTAGGGCGCAAAGTCTTCTGACCTATCATCATACAGATGTAGCCGAGGTAGGTGCCGAAGAGTACCACATAGCCCGATTCCCACCAAGTACTCATCGGAACATGGGCGAAGTCGATGCGCATCACATGATTGAATGTGAATGGCCATATCAAGACGGTAGCCCAGAGGAACATCCACTTGTTGATGGTGAAGAGGGAATATTTCGACAGTAGGTTCTTGAAGAGCGACAGGTAGAGAGCGAACGAGAGCTGTGCCGACATACAGAGCAAGTCGCCCCAGATGTTGCCCACTTTGGCATTGCCTGCCTGTGCACTGGTGGTGATGATGATGACGGCACCGGCGCATCCCATCAGTACTCCGAGTGCTTTCTTCCAAGTGATAGGCTCCTTCAAGATGAAAAAGGAGAGAATCATGGCGAAGATAGGCATTGAGGTGGTCATGATACTGGAGTTGCTAGGCGAGGTCATGTTGAGGCCGATGGTATAAGAGCACTGGTTGAATACGAGCGCAAAGATGCCTGCGGCGGCAAACATGAAGATGTCTTTTATAGGAACATGCTCTTTTTTCGTGAAGAAAGAGGTGAGCCAAAACAAGATGGCACCTCCGAGAACGCGGAAGCTCACGAGGTCGATGCCATCGATGCCATGCTGCATCGCATCTTTGCCAACGGGAGCCATCAATCCCCAAAATGCACCCGAACAGAAGAGGCACAAGTGGGCAATAAGAGGTCTTTTGTTATCCATTTTCCTTATTTTTGTTTAAAACGTCTTGTTTTATATGAAAAACATCTGCAAAGGTACAAAAATTCGAGGAAAATGATTATATTTGCCAGAATAAATCTTGTATTACAGGCAATATTATATTGTAAAAGGCTTTAAAACAGAATAATTATGCAGAAATACGCTGACTATATCAAGCAGATAGAGATAGAATCTCTCTGGAGTGGTACCAAACATATACTTTGGAACCTCGACCGCCGTGTCAATATCCTGAGCGGTGTGAACGGTGTGGGCAAGAGTACCATATTGAATAAGGTAGTGAAGGGCTTGGCGGCAGGCGGCGAGTTCCCTAGCCACATGATCAAGGGCGTGCATCTACAGGTAGAACCAGAGGAGGCCAAGTGGATTCGCTATGACGTGATTCGCTCGGTAGACCGGCCGCTGATGAATGCAGAGATGATCAACAAGATAGACCTCTCGCTTGTTACCGAACTAGACTGGCAACTCTTTCAGTTGCAGCGCAAGTATCTTGACTATCAGGTGAATATCGGTAACCGTATCATCGCAGTACTACAGAGCGGTGAGGCTGATGCAGCCCAGAAGGCACAAGCTCTCAGCGAACCGAAGAAACTCTTCCAGGATATGGTGGATGGCTTGTTCAAGGATACGGGCAAGACCATCATCCGCACTGCCAACGAGATCCGTTTCAACCAGATAGGTGAGCAACTACAGCCTTATCAACTTTCGGCTGGCGAGAAGCAGATGCTTGCCATCCTTCTCACCGTGTTGGTGGAGGACAATCAGCCCTATGTACTCTTCATGGACGAGCCGGAGATTAGCCTTCATTTCGAGTGGCAGAAGCAACTCATCGGCTTGGTCTTGCAGCTCAACCCTAATATCCAGCTCATCATGACTACGCATAGTCCTGCCGTGGTGATGGACGGGTGGGCAGACCGTGTAACGGATGTGAGCGACATCACGATAAAATAATGGATAATGTACATTGTAAATGATACATTCTTATGGCTAAACGTTTAACTGATAATATCAATTCCCAATACTTTGAGACCATCAACAGGATGGCCCCCAAGAAGGCTCGGCGTAAGATAGTGGCTTATGTAGAGAGCTACGATGATGTGTTTTTCTGGCGCTCTGTGTTGGGAATGTTTGAGGATGAAACTCGCACCTTCGACATCATGCTGCCCACACGCAACCGGCATCTGGACCGTGGCAAGAAAGCTGCGATAGCCAGTATGCTGAAAGGGGTGGGCAAGGATATGATAGCTTGCGTGGATGCCGACTACGACTATCTCCGTCAAGGCGATACAGAGTCTTCGAAGCAGATGTTGGAGAATCCATATATCTTCCATACCTACACCTATGCCATCGAAAACTTCCAGTGCTACGCCAAGGGACTGCACGAAACCTGCGTGATGGTAACGCTCAACGACCATAACATCTTCGACTTCGACCATTTCCTCAGGAGTTATTCGCAGACGATATGGCCGCTTTTCCTATGGCACATGCTCTTCTATATCCGTTATCGCAAGATGTCGATGCACTTTGACATGGCGGAGTTTGACAAGGTAATCGTCTTGCCGTCCGTTCGCATCCAAGACCCGCAGTGGGCGATAGATTATCTCAGCAAGAAAGTGAGAGCGAAGATATTCCAGCTGGAGCGTCGTTTCAAAAAGTTTAAGGACGACCTACCGAGTATGGCAGAGTATCTCAATCGGCTTGGAGTCAATGAGAACAATACCTATTTATATATACAGGGGCATCATCTCTTCGACCTTGTGGTCTGCCCGATTGTGCAGACAGTATGTGACCAACTGCGCAATGAGAGCGAGAATACAATCCGAGACCAAGCTATCCACAGTGAGCAAGCCCGAACAGAAATGGCTTGCTATGAGAATAGCTTGGGCAAGGTAAAAATGATGATGAAGAAGAATACTTACTACCGGTTCTCCCCCGAGTTTCAGAAGATACAAGCAGATGTGGAGAAGTTCTTATCTCTTCCTCTTTGCCCATCCTGCGATAATGGCGAGTAGGCCTAAACCGATTGCCCATGAGATGATAGCACTGGTCACGACACCCAAACCCCGGGTGAATCCTGCCACCACGAAGGTGAGGCACGATACGCTGGCCACGGTAAGTACATAGGGCATCTGCGAGGACACATGGTGTACGTGTTTGCAGTCGGCTCCGGCACTGGCCATGATAGTGGTGTCGCTGATGGGTGAGATGTGGTCGCCGCATACGGCTCCTGCCATACAGGCCGAGATGGAGATGATGCGCAAAGGGTCTGTTTCGGGGAATACGGAGATACAGATGGGTATCAAGATACCGAAGGTTCCCCAACTGGTACCTGTGGCGAAGGCGAGTAGGGCTGCCACTATGAAGATGATGGCAGGCAGCAACTGCTGAAGTCCAGAGGCACTGCCAGCTACTATCTCCGACACATACTCGGCTGCGCCAAGTGAGTCGGTCATGCTCTTCAGTGTCCATGCCAGGGTAAGTATGAGGATGGCGGGTACCATTGCCTCGAAGCCCTTGATGAGGCTACTCATCGCCTCGTCGAAAGGCAGAGTCTTGCGGGATACGTAAATGATGATGGTGAAAATGAAGGAGGCTAGTGAACCAATCACAAGTCCCCGGGAGGCATTGCTTGCCGCAAAGGCATTTACGAAGTCTAGGTGGTTGGCACTGGCTGGGTCGAAGAAACCGCCGGAATACACCATGCCTAGGGTACAGAGCACAATGAGCATGATGATGGGTACTACGAGGTCGCTTACCGTACCTTTGTTGTTTTCACCATCTTCCTTTCCTTTGGCTCCCACACCGTGTTCTACCACTTGTAGTTTGGTATCGGAGACATCATCGAGTTTGCCGCCCTGAGTCTCGTCGTACCATTTTTGCAGTTTGGCATCATACTTGCTCATTGCCTTGAAATCGAAGCCAAACCAGGCTACGGCAAACATGAAGATGATGGTGAAGAAGGCATAGAAGTTGAAGGGGATGGCCTTGCAGAATAGGGCTAGTCCGTTCTCGCCTCCCGAAACGAATCCCGATACAGCTGCCGCCCAACTGGAGATGGGCGAGATGATGCAGATGGGGGCTGCCGTGGAGTCGATGAGGTAGGCCAGCTTTTCCTTGGTCACGCCGTTGCGTGCAGCGATGGGGCGCATTACCGAACCTACGGTGAGACAGTTGAAGTAGTCGTCGATGAAGATAAGGATGCCAAGCAGAATAGTGGCAATCTGCACACCCTTCTTGCTTTTCACATGTTTGCTGGCCCATCGGCCGAATGCCGCTGAGCCGCCCGCCTTGTTCATCAGCGAAACGATACTGCCTAATATCACAAGGAACACCAGGATTCCTACGTTCCAAGGGTCGGATAGGCAGTGTATCATACCATAGCTTTTGGCATCATCACCTTTGCCCACGGTGTGGTTGGTGAGATGGATCAGGAATCCGTCGAATCCTGTTCCCATGGAAATACTGTACTGTACGGCCCCCAAGATGATACCGATGAAAAGTGACGAATAAACCTCCTTTGTCTTCAGTGCCAGTCCAATGGCAACGACGGGAGGAAGCAGCGCCCAGGCGGTGCCTATCATGTTGAAGTCCATGTTTACGTTGAGTTTTATTAATAAGTGATTTTTATCCTTAAACCATTAATTTTAGCTGATTCTTAATCCTTGAATATTTCCTTGCTGAATCTTTGCAGGAAGACTGCGCAGGAGGCATCGCCCGTAATCGACATGGTGGTGCGTCCCATATCCACGAGACGGTCTACACCGGCCGCCACAGCCACACCCTCGATGGGGATGCCTGCTGAGGCGAACACCATGGCCATCAATGCCAAAGCACCGCCTGGTACACCTGGTACGCCGATGGAGGCAATAGTGGCGGAGAGGGCGATGGCGATGTACTGTTGTATCGTGAGGTCCATGCCGCAACAGTTGGCGATGAACACGCTCGTCACGCCCAGATAGATGGCTGTTCCATCCATATTGATGGTGGCACCCAGAGGCAGCACGAAGTCGCTGATTTCCTTTCTCACTCCCATCTTGCGGGTACACTCTACGTTGTAAGGGATGGTGGCCACGCTAGATGCGCTGGAGAAGGCAAACATCATGGCGGGGGTCATCTTCTGGAAGAAAGTGACGGGGCTTATGCCGCCCAGGAAATACACGCAGGGGAAGTAGACGATGAGGGCGTGTGCGAGGAAGCAGAGGTAGTCGGCGCCGATGAGGCTGGCGTAGGAGCCTACCACCTGCGGACCGTTGACCGCCACCACGGGGGTGAGCATGCAGAATACGCCGATGGGGGCCAGACTCAGGATGTAGCTCAGTATCTTCTGTACAATTTCATTGAAGCTCAGGAGAATCTCTTTGGCGGGCTTTGCCTTCTCGCCCACATGCACGATGGCAAATCCCACGAAGAGGGTGATTACGATAACCTGCATCATGTTAGCCTCGCTGAAGGGGAGCACAGCATTGTTGGGGAACATATTCACTATCTGGTCCATGAAGGTGAAGGAGTGTACCTCGATTTCTTTTTCTGGTGCGGGCAACTTGATGGTAGGGAAGTAGCCCTTCAGGAAGGTGGACACCACAAGACTCAGCGATATGGCTGCGATGGTGGTGAGTGTGAAGTAGACGAGGGCCCGGATGCCGAGCTTGCCCACCTTGGAGATGTCCTCCATGGAGATGATGCCAGCGATGATGGAGAGCATCACCAAAGGCACCACGATAAACTTGAGCAGATTGAGGAAGATCACGCCGAAGGGCTTGATGTAGTCATTGGCAACCTCTGGAATGCCTTGCATCAGGCATCCCACGATGATGGACAAGATGAGGGCCAGGAAAATCTGTCCCGTAAATGATAGCTTGGATAATTTTAATTTCATATTGGATATTGGGCTACGATTTAAAACTGGTGCAAAGTTACACTTTTTTCTTGTTTTTTGCAAATTCCCTTTCGTTTTTTTTGTCATGTGGCTTGCTTAGTTGACAGAAAAAACGGAGCGTAGTTTCACAACCACACTCCGCGCAAACTTAAACAACAAATGCTAATGCAGAGTTTGCTTGCTTTTGTAAATGCTTGATAAACAGTATGTGTTGTAAAATTGATAGTTTGCATATCATTGCATTTTCTGTCGATTTTTATAGATGTTTGTTGTAAAAGTGTTGTAAGTTAGAGTTTTTTTGTTAACTTTGCAAGCGAAACAACAAAAATGACAAACAGTATGGCTAAATCAATCTTATCACGAGAATTGGTTCACCTACGCCAAAGGCTATTGCCAAGTGGGAGAACAACCCTATATTTTGACATAAACTATAAGCTACCATGTATCAAGGCATACTTATGCTACACTGTTGGCGACCAAAGGTGTTGACAACTATACTGTAAGCAAGTTGCTTGGACATAAAAGCGTACGTACAACACAGATTTATGCAGATATTATTGACAAGAAGAAGATAGAGGCTATTAATCTGCTGAATGATGTGTTGTGAGAAGTGTAAAAACTTTACATTTTTTTCATTACTTGTCAAAGTGGATGAATAATTTGTCAAAGTTAATAAATGTTTATATACTACGTAATTATTTGTAAATTATTTACTTGGTAATTATAATAGTAATCCTAAAATTACGTTTTGTCAAAGAGAAAAGTAAATTTGTCAAAGATGAGAGTGGAAAATATTAAACAAATTATATCGGGTGGTGAGAACGTGACCACAGAATTCAAGGAATGTATAGACAAAGTAAGTAACTCTGTCTATGAGACGGTGTGCTCGTTTTTGAATCATCAAGGTGGTACCATCTTCTTGGGTGTAAAAGATGATGGTGATATTGTTGGTGTAAATCCTTCATCAGTTAATCAAATTGTAAAAACTTTGATTAATGCATCGAATAATCCAGAATTGTTTATCCCTTATGCTAATGTTAGGCCTGAAGTCATCGAGGTGGAAGGCAAAGTGCTTATTGTGATGGAGATTTTGTCAAGTAATACAGTTTATCAATATAAGCATAAGTTCTATGATCGTAATGGCGATGCTGATGTAGATGTAACTCGGCAACCAGAACTTCTAAATCTTCTTTTTGAACGTAAGAGCACCAATCTCTATGAGGGTAGAATCGCCAACGGTGTAACTATGTCGGATTTGGATCATGATACTTTTGAAAAGTGCAGAATGTTTAATCAGAAAGAAGATGGAACATATCCTTGGAAAGGGTTGAGTGATGAGGAAATCTTAAAGAGTTGTCAACTAGTTCGATTTGGGAAAGATGGTGTGATGGAGTTCACAAATGCGGCTTTATTGCTTTTTGGCAAAGAAGAAAGTCTTGTGCGATTCATACCACGTTATCGAATTGAAGGCATCTTCCGAAGCTATACTTTTGATGATTATGAGAATGGTTTTGATAGCGATGTTCGTTATGATGATCGTCTTACTCTTCATTGTAATTTGGTTGAGGCTTATCTTAGGTTGTTGAAGTTTGTCCAAAGGAATCTTCCTGATAAATTCTACATCGGAGCAGATGGATTGACTCGTCAAGATCTTAGAATGCTGTTGTTTAGGGAGATTGTGGCAAACATGTGTGTGCACGCTGACTATGCAAGTGGTTTTGCTTCTTTCCTTGAAATATATACAGATAAAGTTGTGACAAGAAATAGAACTCGCCTGGTTCAAACTTCCAAAGATGGAATAATTGGTATCGATCAACTCGGCAACTATACAAAGAATCCTCTTTTGGTAAAGTTGTTTCGTGAGTTGGGATGGGTTGAGGACTTAGGCTCTGGCACTCGCAAGATAAAGAAGTATGCTCCTCTGTATTATAAGGATTATGAAATTAAAATTCAAGATGAGGAAGACTTTGTCTTTAGCATCACTTATTCGAAAGGAAATGGTTCTTTGGAAAATAAGGATGTTGCTGAAGTTGGTAAGCGTCGTGCTTTTCCGTCTTTTCAACATGAGATGGTGTATGTATATATGAGATATTATCCGAATGCAAAAATAGAAGAAATAGCGAAAGCCATGAAGGTTGGTTCTCGTACCATCTACCGTCTTGTCTCAGATTTGCGTGAACTGGGTTTTGTTGAGAATATTGGAGCACAGAAAGAGCCTCAATGGGTATTGAAAAATGAGTAATAAACTAAAAATAATAAGGTTATGACTTATCGCTTTTTTGACTAAATGATGTCATTGTAGCTAAAATGTCCCTTATAAGGATTAGTTGTATGGATGTATTGTTAAAATGAAGTTTGTTGACAATATAACCATGGGTTGCTTAGGCAATGAAAGCTTCTCTTGTAAAGAAAATATTCTGTGTGGTGAAGTGTTTGAAAATTCTTCACTACACAGAATAAGCTTAAAATGGGTTGCCGTTGATTAATGACACAATCATAGTTAGATAACCTATAAAAAAGGGTATGCTAATCAATATGGTACAAACAGAATCGTTGTGTTCTCTTTTGCAGTCGAATGCAGTGCTAGCTATTCCATGTAATAAAAGTGTTGAGATTCCCGCAATTGCTAGAACATGGTCTTTGTTGGCAAATGCAATGGTCAAAATAATAAATAGACCGAATTGTAGCACCTTCCAGATGACAAGTATAGTAGGAATTTTATCGTCTGAAGCTTCTTTTATATTCCACATGGCAAGTAAGGTAAGAATTCCCCAATATATGCATATACCAAGAGGGTGATACCAAAATAGATAAACATTAATGCTGGCTAAAACCGTGCAAAAGCAGATAGAAAAGTATGGAAACTTTTTCTTTTCAATATTTTCTTCTTTCATTAGTCTGTAATTATCGTCTTCTTGTTACAATATAAAATTCCCATTCATAATCATAATTGCTTTCTATGGTGTATTCGCCACTGCGTGGGACTACACCAGGGGCGGAAGCTCTAAAAGTAAACTTACCAGGGATCCTTGTTACTGTTGTTGTTTAGAATGGAGACAATTTGTAAGTTGTACTATTGATTCGCAAACTCATCGATGTACTTGATGAGTTCTTGATGAGTTCTTGATGAGTTCTTGATATGAATGGTTGGATTATATTCATAGGTCCTAGCTGATTTTTGAATAGAAGTACTGTTGGATTTGCTAACAGACTTTTGAAGCCTTACATATCTGCTAGACACATAACCTTCTATATCATTTTGTATGTCAACTACAAGATACCAACCATCTATAGATTCGTCAAGGTCAACATAAAGGACTGTTCCTTTATTAAGTCGCTCAATGACATCGTATTCCGTAGTTGGGCCTTCTCGCATGTTGACAGCTGATGTGGTAACTGTAATATAACTTTGTGCTAAACTCGTCACTGTAATAAGTAGCAATGTAAAAAGTAAAGTGATTTTCTTCATAATTGTATGTACATTAATTAAACATTTCATTTTCACTTATGTTTTCTGTATGAAAGTTGCCATTTTCTACTTTGTAGAGAGTAACCTCGTAATCAAAGTAGCGCCCAGATTTTGGATAAGGATAGTCGAATGTATCTGAAATGTCTGATTTTGACATAGATACATTTTCCATAAAACCTCCTTCTGGAGCATTTTCTCCATTGTATTTTTCGGCATTCCAGAAGTTGCCTTGATATACTTTGATAATATATTTTCCACCTGGTATTTGTATCATTTTAAAGTGCTCACCTTTTTTGATATAGACATGGCGAACTTTCTTCCCAGATACAGATTCGAGGAATACAACGGCATCGCTTTCACTTCCATTTTCAATTCTTAGCGAGTTTTTTGTCCTTCTGTCGTAGTTTCCTTTGCCATAGTATTCTATGTATGGTCTATCTCCTGTTTCGTAATATGTGACATCATATGTTCCTGATGTGTTTTCTGTATTGGTTGTCTCATCGTAATACGTAGTGTCTGCTGCAGCAGAGTCTGCCTCTAAATATGTGGATTGGCTCGTATTCTCAGTCGCAACTTTCTGCGGGCTTTTTTGCACAGGTGAATTTGTTGTAATTAGGATAAATATGAATATAGTAATGAGGAGTACAATGACAATCCCTAATAGGAATTTTTCACCACCGGTCATTTCATTCTTATCTTTGTCGTCTTGAGAAAAGTTTTTATTAGAACCACTTGAGTTTACACCATATACCTTTGGTCTTTCTACGTTATGGTATATAGAGTTCTTGTTTTTATTATAAAATGAACTATTGATAGAGGATGAATGTGGGGAGGTTGGTTGGTCGTATGTTCGCTCATTATTAAACTCATCAATATGGTAGTCTTGACATAACTCCTTGAACTTTTGATAGTTCTTGTTAAAATTTGATATTGACTCAGCATTTTTCTTTGGCAGTAACTGTATCTCAGAGAAAATTGGTTTGCACTTTTTTAAAAGCATGCGAAGTTGATACAGCTCTGTGTAATCATTGTATTGTGGCGCTTCTTCGTATGCTTTCATGGCCGTATTTATGCAGTCTATGATATTATTCAAAAAGAATAGAACAAGTCTTTCGGAAAGACGCCAATAGTACTTTTCGTTTGCCCCAATGGACTTAGATATATCTTGAAGTTTTTTCTGACATTCAAGAATGCTATTTATAAGCCAATCATTATCAATAATGTCTGATTTAGAAAAAGTTCTTTTCATCTGCTCCTCTATGTAAGTAACTTCTTTCAAGACTTCTTGTGGACACATGTTGTCGTATGCCTCTTTGATAACATCAAAATTCTTCTTGCATCTATCTTTTGCAAGCTGTCCTTCAGCTGTCTTTACACAAAAACGAACATAGCGCAATACGTTCTTTGGGCAAGCAGGATTACTTTGATCATTATTGAAATAATAAACGCAATTGTTCAAAGTTTGCAGAGCTACTTTATCCGCATAGTGGGTGTATGTAGTGTCATCTTCACAAAATATGCTTTTGAGGGTAGCCAATAAGTCCTTGCATGATTGCTCTAACTTTGCAGCCATGCTTAAGTTGGCATTAGCGTTTTTTCTATCAACGCTCGAAGCTTCATTTAAGAGTTCATCTATTGCAGAGATTATCTTATTCTGATATTTCGGAAGGAGATTTTTGTAAATATTGGATTTGCTCAATCTCACGCTGCATTGTGCATCCTTGGCTATAACCATAAAGGTTGCACCATGAAAAACCTCCAACCAGTTCACCGATGGGAAAGCCGATATGAGATTCTCCACAAATATCCCCAACTCCTCTTCGTATGATATAGTCAGTGGATTGTCTGTAATACTTTCCACATACTTATTCCACAGTTCTTGTGAGTCAAATAATCGAGCAAAACAATAAGCGGCGTTTCCCCAGTTTCTGCTAATTAAACTAAGGCTTCCAAGATTAATGTATGTAGAAAACTCCTGTCTTCCACAAGTTCGCATATAGCTGATGGCCGCACCTATTCCTTTATCTTTAAGTAGGGCAAGTGTTTCTTCGTCAACAAACGAGGTATTGTTAAACCAGAACAATCCATAAGCCACCTTGTCTTTGTCGAAAGTCAACTTGCTTACAGCGTCATTCAAACTCTCTTCCGTACGTTCAACCTTGCCAAGTACATCCTCGAAATCGTATGGAAAAGACGGAGTTCTCCCTACCTTGGCAAAAGCCTTGATTTGACTTTTGTTGCGTTCTATATCTTTGCGTGAGGCATTCGCCAACACGCCTAATACTCTATATGGATTGTTTCTAATGATGTCCATTTACTTGTAATTTATGAATCCAACTTTAGTTATAGCGGACTTACCTTGGAAGTTGTCTCGTATCTTTTCACTTTCCTTTATTTCCTTTTCGGAAACTGTTGGCTCAACCACCGTTATTGCTTCTTCAAGTATAGCCTCAGTAATGGCATTCAAATTGCGTTTGAATACCATTCTTGCAGCAGTATCAATGATAAACTTGATGTCGGCAGATACCCTGTTGACAGTAAGCTTTGCCAACTTTTTATAGTCGATTCCCAACTCTACCTTTCTATTTCTTAGTCCAACTCTGAAGAGTTCCATTCTTGTTTCCTCATCAGGTTGTGGTATGTAGAACTTTTGTTCTAATCGTCCAGCTCGCAATGCAGCAGGGTCAATGAGGGATGGCTCGTTGGTTGCAGCTATGACCATTACACCATCTTCACCACAATTATTGAGTTGTGCAAGAAACTCATTGACTTCACCTTGCTCGCTAACATTGGTATGCTTGTTTCTGTCCATAATCATAGCTTCTACCTCGTCTAGAAACAATATAGTTGGTGCATTCTTTCTTGCTTCGTCAAATAAGGCAGCTATCTTGCCTTGTCCACCATGGATATAAGGTGAAGCGACATCAGAGCACAATGTGTACATATAGTTGCAGCCTATTTCTTCAGCAAATCTTTCTGCAAAAAATGTCTTTCCACAACCAGGAGGACCATAGAAAAGAATGCCATTAGGTATGGATAGCCCCAATTCTTTGGCTCTTTCGGGTTGTTTCAGAATTTGAATTACATCAGATTGCAATTGCTCCTTTAGTTCAGCCATTCCAGCGACATCAGCAAAACCATTACCCTTTTTCTTTTTGGGAACTGTTGTCAATTGCGAGGTTTGAACTTTTTGGATGATTATTTCCCCTTTTAGTGCCTTGGAAAATTCCTCTGCTGTTTGAAAACGGTCATCCACATGATTAGAAAGAGCTTTCGTGATGATGTTGATGAGAGATTCATCCAACTCGAAAATGTCCATACTTGGGATAACCAATGGCTTCTGCCGTTGTTGAAGCAATGCTGGTATTTGCTCTTCTTGCTTATAGTTGGATAAGTCTATATACCAAGGTTGCAACCCAAAAATCATTTGGTATAGTAACGCCCCGACTGCGTACAAATCTGTTTGCACAGAACAAACTCCGTTGAAACGTTCTGGAGCTTGATAGAATGGCGATGTAATCAAACTGCGTATAGGCAACAAACTTAAGAAACGTGCGTTGTCAAACCCAGCCAATTTAGCTTCTGTTGGTTGTGCTTTCAAGTCGAGCATTACATGATGTGGATTGATGCCGTTATGAATGATAGGATTGTCCAACGAATGCAATAGGGATAATTGAGAAAGGATAGATAGAGCTATTTGTTTTGCCTCATATACAGGGATGACTACATCGCGATTCATCTTGTCTGCCAAACTCTCTCCGCTAATGAAACTTTGGATAACAAAGGCATATTGCTGCCCATTCTCAATCAGTGTTCCTGTATCCACAAAGCCTAAAGACTTTTCATGAATGAGCTTGTTAGCAACCTCCAATTCAAGAACTTTACCTTCTGGGCTATATTGTGAGGCATCCAGCTTAGCTAAGCAAATGAGTTTGAGAAAACAAATATTCCCATCAGCATCTTTCACACGGTATGTTTCCGCATAAGTACTTGCCTTACACGGAAACTCTACCTCATATTTCTCTATCTTCTGTCCTTTCTCGAACAACATGTTATTTTCTTTTTAACAATCCAAAATTACTTGCATTCTGTGGAATTGATGTCTCAGGTAGCAAGCTGATAAGTTGTCTTACTATTGGCAATAGAGCATCCTTTGTTGGAGTACCATTGATGATGCCGATAGCTTGGTTAAGAAGTTGGCGAGCACGATTCTTGTCTTTCCAATCAATCGTCTCAAAGTCACGATTCCAACCATATACCCATGCCTTGAAATAATCAACGAGCGCCAAGTCGTAATCCAAGTCACGTATTTCTGAAATCAACTCTTTTGCTTGCTTCACAGAGTCTGTAGCTTTTTGTTGTAACTTCACAATGGCTGCATCTACTCTTGGACGAAGCTCCTCCAATCGCTGAGTAGTATCAGGAGTACCGTATTTCTGGTTGTCCTCTTCTGTCATATTAAACATACGCTTTAATTCGCTTTCCGTCTTTCCAAATTCCGACTCAGCTTTGCGCTTTGCTATCTCACGAAGTACTTCCTTTTGATGCTGTAAGACCATCTTTTTCTCCGAACTCTCGCCATCTTCTTTCTTGACACCCTCCAGTTGCTGTCGTAGGTCAGTTGTGTCTATGCCTTGGCTGCTTAATGCTGAAAGTGTTTGTTGTGCTTCAGAGAAATTTTGCTCAATTTCTTGAGGAATTTCCGATAGCTTGATGGCTGGATCTACTACGAAATCTTTTGATATAGTTTGGTCGATGGATGGAATGTAAACCTCAAAGGTCTGTCTTTCAGACTCAATTACTCTAACTGTTACTTCAACTAGAGAATCTTTTGGGACAAACTTTTCCACATCACTTCCTGTTACAACTACAGCGCCCACACGTTCGTATAAATAAGCAGGCCAATTGTCTTCATAATCACTGTCGGCTTGGTAAACAGGAATGATAAGTTTGTCTTCGCTAATACCAGGTCGAAGTTGACTTGTTGTCTTCAAATCAGTGTATTGACCTGTTGCAGGAATTGGCTTGTTCTTTTCAAGTCCTGGAACTTGTAAAATAATTGCAATTCGCTCATCTTCACCAAGTGTTGCTATACCTATATTGTATGGTAGCACTGCTGCACCTACTTTAGAACCTTGTATGATGCTTATCTCGTTAGGGAAGCATTCTAAGAGATTTCCCATTCTATCATAAGTATTGACCTTGAAAGAATTTACTCTTCCTTGCTGCAAGATGACTTCTGCAACATTGCCAGCATTTGTCACTTCTATTTTTCCGCTTGACCAAGTACCGTCGCTTTTTACAAATTCTACCCAAACACTGTTAAAATTTATTGCAACAGAATTATTCAGTTGAACGGATACCCACTCTGAACTTTCTACAGATGTCGATTCGTAGTTCAAGGTCAATTGAACAACATTGGAGTTCGCTGTAGTAGTTGTTGCTTGCGAGTCAATGGTTGAGGCATAGAGGGCTGCGCCAGTTGCTACAGCTGTCATCGGATCGATGCTTGTATCTACATTCAGAGTAATTTGCTCACGAAGCATATCACGAATCAAAGGAGAATGTGTCGGACCACCAACGAGAATCAACTTGTTGAGTTGTTCGCCCGTCATGTTGTTTCTTTGCAGGAGTTTCTTGCAAATATCAACCGCTTTTTGGAAATGAGGGCGCATAGAAACAAATGCTTGCTCTTGCGTAATCGTCAAGTCCAATTCTATCTCTTCTCCATTGTCATCTTCTCCAAGGTCGCCTAAGTTGGACAAAATGTCCCATGAGGTCTGGAATGACAATTGATTCTTAGCTTCTTCCGTATAGGTCTTCATTGCTTCTTGTAGAATTTCCTTTTTGTCTGGTACAGCGAGAATGCCGTCAATGGCATAGTTTTCTTTCAAGTAGGGGATGATGATATCATTGACAAGTGCCAAATCAAGGTCTTTGCCACCTAAGTAATTGTCTCCTTCTGTATCGAACACTTGCATGATACCATCTTCAACTTTCAATAGGGCGGCATCGAAAGTTCCTCCTCCAAAGTCAAATACCATCCAATATCCATTTTTTTCTTCTGTGGATAAACCAAATGCCATTGATGCAGCAATAGGTTCTTGAAGAAGTTCGCAATGATCGAAACCGGCGAGCTTAGCTGCTTCAAGTGTTGCTGTCTTTTGCAGGAGGGTGAATTTTGCTGGAACGGTGATGACTGCATTGTTGACATTTTCATCCAAGACAAAGGACTTTAATTTGATGAGAACTTCGGCAGAGAGTTCTTCTGAACTTAAGCTCCTTCCAAGAAAAGAACTTCTATATGTTTGATTTGTTCCCATGGAACGTTTAAATTCCACATACGAATTTGAAGTATATTTCCACGTTTTTGTAGCTGTACGTTTGTCACGCTGCATTGAATTGTATGCAGTTTGTCCCGCTCTTTTGGCAGTTTTCTTATTTATACTTACACAAGAAGGCATAATGTCAGCTTGTGTATCTGTCTTTTGAATAACAGGCACACCCTTTTCCATTCTACAAATAGCAGAATTTGTTGTACCTAAATCTATACCATAATCTATCTTATTTCTTTCCATATCTGAACGTGTTTATATGTTTTGACTTACAGTTATTTGTGCTGCTTGGATCATCTTTCCATTGTAGATGATTTGAGGCTTTATAATTCCTGTTATTATAGAATCACCTTCAGGCAGAGTTTCATCCACCACGAAGTTTGCAACAACCTTCATCCCCTCGTTATATGGTTTGCCAAGCAAATCAGATATTTCATATCCTTTGGTCATGAAGCAGTCTTTCATTCGTTGTATAGACCTTGTCAGTTGCTTATATCCTCTAGTCGAAGAATCCATTCTGTAGAGATTTGTTTCAATTCTAACGATTTCGTCAGCCACTTTAAGAGCCAAAGAATGGTCCTGGCTTGTTGTTTGAGGCAATGAAAGTTGCTTCTCTAAAAGATCTGTTACTTTATCATTTAAGGATGCTGCATTGTCCTCTATGTTTTGTTGACCATTCTGCAAGTCCTTCATCTTCTGTCGGGCCTCTTCCAAAGAATTGGAGTGAGAATGAAGCTTCTTTCTTAGCGACAAAATAATAATGCCAACCAACAATACAATGACCGCCAGTAGAAGAACGAAAACAAGAACTTTGTCCTTCACGGAATTGCGGAGAGTTTCTATAGTTGTATGTGTTGTCTCTATATTCTGTGCCGTTTTGATTTGGCTCGTTTCTATATCTCCCTGCAACTCTTTTATCTTGTTTTCCAAGGAATCTATCTTGGTCTTTGAAATAGCTAATTGACCTTGCAGTTTCTTGATTTTTGCTTTACTTTCAGAATTTTCTCGTTTCATTTGAAAAAGGTCTACAGATGCTACTTTCTTCTCGTTGTTATTATATGATTGTTGGGTAGAATCTGTCGCTATGAGAGAATAAGGGATGGCAAGAAGTAGTAATGCCATGGTGTATTTCTTGATATGATGATTTGCCATAGTTCCAATATATGCGATATGGCTCCGATATCAGATTATTATTAAGTTTTTGTCTACATACGCGAAAACGTGGAGCCTTCCTGTCACTCGTTTCACGTGTTAAGGCCTTCGCATTGCCCCTTCTTGCCGAAACGAGCAACGATCGATACAACGCTGATACAACGCCAAATCCCACGCAACACTTAAAATGATAATAAAATATGCGTAAATACTAATATATACAGCATATATCAGTAGTTTTGCAAGAATATTATTTTGTTATTTGTTTGTTACTTTATCACTTGATTTTATAATTTATTATAGTTAATGGTTCGTAATTGGTTCTTGTTTTGAGTAACAAATCCAATATTTTTTCGTATCTTTGCACCGTGAGTAACAAATCACACAAAATCAAAACAAGTAGAACAAATAACAAAGTAACAATGAGAAGTAACAACGAACCTGTGCGCATACGCTACAAAGACTTAGCGAATGGCACAAAGTCGATTTATCTCGACACTTACAAAAGTGGAAAGAGGTCGT
>CAVDKC010000042.1:0-19503 GCA_963609615.1 Oribacterium sp. | reverse complement strand
GTGTGGAGAAGCTCGATATGCCTGCTACCAGCAACGTGCTGCAGTGGTTCTGCGACGACAATACCAAGGTGAGCGTTCGTCCTTCTGGTACAGAGCCTAAGATTAAGTTCTACATCGAGGTGAAGGATCCTTCCTTCAAGTGCAGTGGTTGCTACGCCCGTTGTACCAAGGCTGCAGAGGAGAAGATTGAGGCCATCAAGAAGAGCTTGAAGCTGGATTGATAGCGATAAAGATATAACTTTTACAAGTTTTTGAGCATTATTATTTAGGGACAAAAATAATAATGTGTTTTTCGGCGAGAAGTCATCCTGACTTCTCGCTTTTCTTTTATGTGTATACCTTATTATATATAAAGAATCGGTTCTCCCATATTCGTGGTATCTTTTATACCATATGTGCGTAATCTAAAATACCCATAGCGTGTGATTGTGGTATTGCCAAAATCGTCGTACCTTTGCACCCGGAAAATATTAACAAAATAAACTGTAAAATTATGAAACGAATGTGTAACTATTGTAAGCGAATGTGTTGTTGCTCCCAGATGTGTATGGCAACAGCCAAGAGTCTCTATCATGAGGTAGGGCATCGAGTCTATCTAGTCATTAATCAGTTAAAGTATTTGAGATATGAAGAAGTCTTTTATCGTAATTATCACCCTCGTGTTCAGTTTGTCCAATACCGTAGTGTTGGCCAGTAATTATTCTGCTGAAGAAAATAGTATTCAGCCTGTTAATAATCTAGCTAAGGAAAACAACAATACTTCTACTGCGAGCGTACACTATATCAATGCTCCCCGTTTTGTTCGTCCATTGCTTGAGAAGTGGATAGAAGAATACAAGAAGGTGGCACCGCAAGCTAACTTTGCCATTGCAAAGACTGCTGCCAACCGTCAGAACAGTACGCTCAACATTCAGTTGACCGATAAAAACAGTCACAATGATGTGGCTCGTAAAACATTTTATTTTGGTTCTTATGCCATCCTGCCTGTTACTGCCAAGAACTCGGAGGCAGCCAAGGTACTCAGTAATCAAGAACTCAATACCAAGAAAATCAAGAGTATCTATTTTGAAAATGATGACTTAGAGGGTGATGCCAAGGCAAGTGGTAAGAAGAAAAACAACAAATTGACAGTGTATACAGGTAATAGTAATCAGTCTGTCGCCCAGTCTTTTGCCGCTCATTATGGTAAGGATGTTTCTTCTTTCAAGGGAAAGCGTATCGTGGGCGATGACCAATTTCTCAATTCTGCTATTGCCAACGATCCACAGGGCATCACCTTTAATGCCCTAGGCAATATCTACGATTTAGGGACTCGTAAATTGAAAGATAATTTGACTCTCTTGTCGCTGGCAGTAAACAAGAACCAGCGTGAAGCTCTTGGCGAAAACTCAACTCTTGATGACTTGATCAGAGTATTGGAGAATGAGAAAGACTCAGAGATTCCTGTGGCGAAAGTAGGAATTTCATATAGCAATGATGATGCTGTGGCAGTTCAGTTTGTTGCTTGGATTGAGGCTGAGGGTGAGCGATATAATCATCAGTTCGGCTTGTTGAAGTAGAGGCGTGCTTTTATAAAAAATGAGAATAAAAGCTAAGGACTAAAAGGATAAAGTGTAAAATAAGAGAGTGTTATGAAGATATATAAGAGATTAGCTTTAGGGATAATAGTGCCTATACTTCCCGTGGTGTCATTTGCACAAAATGAGATAACAGGTCATATCGTAGATGCTAACACTGGCGAACCGCTGATAGGTGCATCGGTGATAGTGAAGGGGGAGAAGTCGGAAGGTGTCGTTACGGATGTGGATGGCAACTTCAGTCTCCAGACTCAGCATGCAGCTCCACTAAAACTCAAGGTGGAATACATAGGCTATCGCCCGATAGACGTGGAGGTATATGATGCAGAGGAACCTGTGGACATCCAATTGAGAGAGAAGCACGACCTGCTGAACGAAGTAGTGGTGGTAGGTTATGGCGTACAGAAACGCCAAGAGTTGACCAGTGCCATTTCTACTGTTTCTGCCGACTTGCTCAAGCAGCCTTCCACCTCGGTAGAGGGAGCCTTGTCGGGTTCGGTGGCTGGCCTTAATGTTACCACGACTTCAGGACAGCCTGGTGCTGCCAGCATCATGCGCATACGTGGTGGCAACTCCATTACCGGAGGCAACGAACCGCTATACGTGATAGATGGTTTTATCGTATACAATGACCCTAGCAGTACTCGCACGGGAGCTTCGGGTAGCGATGCCACGCTCGATCCTTTGGCATTTCTCAATCCTGCCGACATCGAGAGTATAGAGGTGCTCAAGGATGTCAGTGCCACTGCCATCTACGGTACGCGAGGAGCCAACGGTGTCATTATTGTAACGACCAAGAAAGGTAGTCATGGCAGAAACAATATCAGCTATTCAGCTTCATTCGGATGGAGTACGGTAGCCAAGAAACTCAACTTCCTCAATGCTTCCCAATGGGCGGATATGTATAATGAGATACGTGCCAATGAAGGGATAGACGAACGCCTCGAAGAGCCGACACAGAGCTACGACTGGCAAGATGCAGCTCTGCGTACAGGTTTCTCACAAGACCATCAGGTGAGTATCGTGGGTGGAGATGAAATCTCTCGTTATAGCATCAGTGCCGGATATAAGAGTCAGGATGGCATCGTGAAAGGTACAGACTTGAACCGTTATGTGGGACGAGTCAATTACGAGCGTAATATCCTGAAGAATCTCTTGGTAGGAGTCAATGCCAGCGGGGCGTACAACAAGGTGAACGGACTGGCGAATACGAACGGAATGTTTGCCCCTAACTCTTGGGTGGCAGCCATCACGCATACCCCTTATACCTCTATCTATCTGGAGGACGGCAGTTATAACTACAATCCAACGCCATCCAGCATAGAGAATTACAACGGCAAGGTAGGCAACCCGATTTCTGACCTGGAGAACATACAGGCAGAGACGGAGAATACGCGAGTGATAGCCACTGGCTTTGCGGAATGGGAGGTGTTGCCTAAGTTGAAGTTGAAGGCTACCCTGGGTGCCGACCTCTCCAATACCCAGCAGCATTACTATGCTCCTTCTTATACCTCGGTAGGTTTGCCTTACAATGGTTATGCCTCTGTGGGACAGACGAAGACACATACTTGGCAGACGGAGTATATAGCCAGCTACAGCAATGTCTTCAAGCAGGTTCATTCCTTGTCTTTACTAGGTGGTTTTACCGCCCAACGTACAGACAGAAGCGGATTTGCCACTACGGGGTATGGATTCAGCAACGATGCCACAGGTGCCAATAATCTGGCAGCGGCAAGTACCTTGCTGCCTTCTTCGAGCGAAGCATATATCTCTACCTTACAGTCATGGATAGGGCGAGTAAACTATAGTTATGCGCAGAAATACAATGCTTCTGTCACCCTGAGGGCCGATGGCTCCAGTCGATTTGCCAAGAACCATAGATGGGGATATTTCCCTTCTGTAGGCTTGTCGTGGAATATCGACAAGGAGAAGGCTTTCCACCTGGGCAAGGATATCGACTTTCTGAAATTGCGTGCCAGTGTAGGTGTCGTAGGCAACCAAGAGATTGGAGACTATCAGTTTGCTTCCAATGTGGTACCTAAGACGGTGATTATAGACGGCAAGGAGGCTACTGGTTATGTGATAGACAATATGTCTAATCCTGATTTGAAATGGGAGACCACTACCTCTTATAATGTCGGATTGAACGGCGGCTTCTTCGATAACCGACTCACCGTGACATTCGATGCCTATTACAAGAAAACCAACGACTTGTTGCTCAATGTACCAGTGGAGCAGGTGACTGGTTTTAGTTCAGTATTGAGAAATGTGGGTAGTGTGACCAATAAGGGTGTAGAACTGGAGGTAGGCGGCGTACTTATCGACCAGAAAGACTTACAGTGGAATGTAAATGGAAATATCGCCCATAACCAGAATAAGATTACCAGTTTAGGTAATTCAGATTATTTCATCCCTTCCTTCAATGAGGTGGGTACCTTGCAATACATCAACCCGTTGATAGTAAAGGTAGGTGAGCCGCTCGGCACATTCTATGGATATAAGTTCAAGGGTATCGTGCAGGAGGGGCAGGATGTAAGCGGATTGCCTAAGCAGACTGTCTCGACATTGGAACCAGGCAATCCTATACTGGAGGATACCAATGGCGACAATGTGGTAAACGAAGCCGACCGTGTGGTGCTGGGCAATATTCAGCCTAAGTTCACCTATGGTTTCAATACCAAGTTGCAGTACAAGAATATCGATTTCTTCTTGTCACTCTCAGGCAGCTACGGTAACAAACTCTTCAATGCCCTGGCTTGTCGTCTGGACAGAGGCAATTTCTACTACAATAGTTTGGCAGAGGTAGCAGACCGTTGGACAACGGCAAATCCTAGCCAGACCCTCCAAAAGGCATCCAGCATTACCAGTATCTATGCCGATTCTCGATTTGTGGAGGATGCCTCCTATCTGAAGGTGCGTAATATTCAGTTGGGATATACCTTCCCGCTGCATCAGCTCACTAAGGATGCCAAGGTGAGGCTGTATGTATCATTGCAAAACTTCTTTACCATCACATCCTACTCGGGATATGACCCCGAGGCTAACCGCAATGGTATCGACGAGACGAGTGCACTTTATCAGGGAGTTGACTACGGGGCTTATCCAGCAGCCAAAACCGTGCTCGTAGGTTTCAATGTAACACTCTAAAAAAAAGGAGACAGAAAACATGAACAAGAAGAATATCATATATACTTTGGCTTTGTCTGGAACACTTGCCCTAAGCTCTTGCGCCGACCTGGACCAGTCGTCTATCAGTTCGATAGACAAAGATAATTTTTATCAGAGCACTTCTGATATAGAGGCGGCTATCAATGGTGTGTACCAGGAGTTTACGGTGGATGGCTTTTATGGTTTGTTTAATAACCAGAGCATCTATATCAATGACCTCCAGACCGACTATGTAAAGGCTGGAGCACAGACAAATAGTGCTGACATACGTGAGTTGTCCAACTTTGCCGTACAGCCTACCAATCTCTTTGTGCAGTATGCCTGGGAAGAGCACTATACAGGCATCAACCGTGCCAACGTCACCATTGATAAACTGGCCAACAGCACCAACATCAGCGAGGAAGATAAGGAAAACTATACGAACGAGGCCAAGTTCTTGAGAGCGGTATACTACTTCAATCTGGTGAGGTACTTCGGTGGTGTACCATTGGTGCTGCATGACGGAGAAGGCGAGGGGCAGCCTCGAAACACGGTGGACGAGGTGTATTCCCAGATTGTGAGCGACCTCACAGACGCAGAGAAACTCCCAGCCAATTATTCTACGATAGATAGCAAGGCATCGTCGCTCGCAGCATCGGCATTGCTCTCCAAGGTGTACCTCGTATGGGCGCAGACCAGCAGTGCAGAGGGAAAGGCAAGGCAAGCTGAATTTTATCAGAAATCGTCTGATTCTGCCACCAAGGTCATCACTTCCGGCAAGTACCGTCTGAACGAGAAGTTCATCGACAACTGGTCGGTGGATAAGAAGAATAGTGCCGAGCACATCTTCTCTGTAGAGCATAAGTATGGTGTGAATGGCAATGTTACGGGGCACTGTACCTTTGCCACCAACTGGTCTGACTCTGAGCCTGTGCTCATCACTACTAGTACTAAGTATTATGAGGAGGCAGACTCGCACGACCAACGTCGTGACGGATCGTGGGCAAAACGACTCTTCAATCCATCCACAGGTACAGACTTCGTCTTCAAGGTACCTCGCTTCCGCAAGTACATCGACTCGCTCAATTATGCCAATCCCAACAGTGCTGGCAATGTGGCTGGTCAGAATACCAATACCGTGGTGATTCGCTATGCGGAAGTTTTGCTTATCAAGGCAGAGGCTGAGAATGAGCTGCATGGACCTACCCAGGCTGCTTACGATGCCCTCAATGAGGTGAGAAAGAGAGCCTTTTGGAGCCCATATGCCCAGCAATACTTGCAGCCGTCTGACGGTAGGCCGATAGAACTCTCTGGATTGTCGAAGGAAGCGTTCAGGCAGGCTCTTCGACAGGAGAGATGGAATGAGTTTATACTGGAAGGACAACGATGGTTCGACTTGATACGTTGGCATATCCTCGTCAAGACGGTGAAGGAGAATACAGAACCATCCGACTTGAAGTACCAGAATGTGTCGCAGCGTAACTACCTGTTGCCTATCCCTAACAACCAGATAGAATTGAATCCTAACTTGGAGCAGAACTGGGGATATCAGGGAGAGACCAGCGGTAGTCCATACGACAGCTCGTTCCAGTAAAAATATGTCATACGTAAATCATATTAAACATAAAATCAAAATAGTTTGGCTCGGCCGAACGAAAACTAAAAGAAAGGGAAACGATTATGAGAAAGAATTTCATCAAAGCAGGTTTGGTTATCGCCTTGTTGGCTAGTGTATCATTCAGCACAGCTTTAGCTCAAAATAGTAATACGTTTAAGAATAAGCGTGAATTGATATTGTCGGTGCTCGACCAAAGTAAGCCAAATGCCTATGTGCCAGCGGCTTTTTTCCTTCACTTCGACCATAAGTTGGGAGCCAAGGCGGTGCAAGACCACGTCAATTTCTTCCGTGCCACCAACATGGACATCGTGAAGATACAGTATGAGATTGTTGTGCCTCGACTCGACATCAAGACACCTGCCGACTGGAAAAAGGTGCCTGTGTATGGAGCTGAGTTCTTCGAACCTCAACTCTCTACCATCGAGGACTTGGCTAACCAGTTGAAGGGCGAGGCATTGATTCTGCCTACCGTTTACTCTCCTGTAGCCTTATTGCATCAGACCGTGGGCGATGGCTTTGTGGACTTGGTGAAGAAAGACCCCAAGGCCGCCCAAGTGGCGCTCAACAACATCACCGAGAGCATTCTCAATTTCATCAAGGCTGCCCGTCAGCGTGGTGCCGATGGCTTCTATATTTCCAGCCAGGGTGGTGATGACAAGACCTTTGGCAAGACCAAAGTATTCACCGACTATGTTCGTCCATTCGACAAGAAGGTGAGTGAGGTGGCCAATGAGATTGCCCCCATCAACATTCTACACATCTGCGATTATGGCAGCAGCTATGGTACCATCGACGACTATACCGACTATCCTGCCAGCATCATCAATCCTCCTATCCATGTAGGCAAGGGAGAACTCTCGCTCAAGCATGTGGCAGAGACGTTCAAACGCCCCGTATTCGGAGGCCTCGACCGTCTGGGCATTATCGCCAACGGCACATTGGAGGAAGCTAAGGCAGAGGTGGACAGAATCCTGGAGAATGCGCCAGACAATTTTATCCTCGGAGCTGACTGCACCGTGCCAAGCAGTACCGATTACGACAAGTTGAGGGCAGTCATCGACTATGCCCACAACTGGCGTCAAACCCATCAGAAGAAGTAATCCTCCAGGTGATAGTTCTACTGGTAGATAGAAAAATATTAGCTATTATTTTTGGCAGTTACAAATATTCTCTGTAATTTTGTAACTGCTATTTTATATATGACGACTTATGGAAAAGACTTTTGAAAAAAAGAAGCACAATAAGCAGACCCGTCAGTTGGTATTATGGATAGGCGCACTCGTAGTAGGTGCTTTGTTGGGTATGCTGGGCATCCAGGCACTCGATGCTCTGATGAATTTCATCGCTACCGTGTATACCCGGTTGTTCCAGCTATTGGCTGTGCCTACTATTGCCCTTGCTGTGGTCACCACCTTGGCGATGCTCGGCAATCAGAAAGATACCGGGCGCATCTTCCGTCATGCTGTTACCTATACCTTGCTTACCACGATAGCTGCGGCTGCCGTTGGCTTGGTGCTCTACAATATAGTAAGCCCAGGCAACCTTCCTGAAAGTTTGTCGCAGAGTGGGGTGGCAGAGGTGCCTCAGAATCTGGGTAACACCAGTTATTATGAGCATATTCTGGGCGTGATACCCAATAATATCGTTAAGCCATTTGCCGAAGGCAATGTGTTGTCTATCTTGATATTGGCGGCAGCTGTGGGTGTAGCATTGGCTAAGATGCCCACTTCCGATAAGAAAGATGTGGTCGTAAAGGGACTGCTCGGTCTGCAAGACCTTCTCTTCATGCTCATCCACGGACTCATCAGGACTTTGCCGTTGGGTATTGTGGCATTCTCCGCACAACTTTCCGCCCAGTTCTCTGCCGGTATCGTCTTGGAGTCGTTGGGCAAGTATGTGGCTGTCATTCTGGGTGGCAATGCCATCCAGTTCTTCATCGTGTTGCCGCTCTTCTTGTTGTTAAGGGGACTGAATCCTGTCAGAGTGCTTGGCAAGATGATGCCGGCGGTGCTGATGGCACTCTTTACCAAGAGCTCGGCTGCTACCTTACCGGTTACGATGCAGACTGCAGAGGAGCGTCTGGGAGTGAAGAAGAATGTATCTCGCTTTGTGCTGCCTATCTGTACCACCATCAATATGAACGGCTGTGCGGCCTTTATCCTTGTCACCTCCCTCTTCTTGATGCAGAATGGCGGTGTGCCTTTGCCTTGGACTACGATGTTGCTTTGGCTCTTCATCTCCGTGTTGTCCGCTGTAGGTAATGCCGGGGTTCCTATGGGCTGCTATTTCCTGACCCTCTCGCTAGTTTCGGGTATGGGAGTGCCTGTCGGTATCATGGGTATCATTCTGCCTATCTATACCATCATCGATATGATAGAGACGGCCGAGAATGTATGGTCTGATTCCTGTGTGGCTGCGATGGTAAACCGCGATGTCAATGGATAAGTGGCTTACACAATATGAGTTGATGGTAGAGTATGTGAAACGGGTCGGCTGTTTAGCCGACCCGTTTTTGCTGACATAAGATTTTATATCTTACTGGTTATTTTCTTAAAACAGCTTGGCGAAAGCCTCTGCTGCCTTTCCCTTATAGATGCGTACCTCGGTAGTGGGATGGTAGTCGAAGTCCTTGAACTGCATGAGTTGAACGGCTGCGAACTGGTGGTCTTCTGAGATACAAGCCTGTAACTTCACGTTGCCCATACTGGTGGTGGAAATAGGGAATTTGGCGATAGCTGCCTCCACCTGATCTGGCTCAGAGTTGAGAATGGCGGCAAGCTTGCGGCCATCTTCTGCCGAATATTCGTTTTCCTTAATCTTTATCACACTGTTTGTTGGATTGTAGATGAGTTTCATACCCATTCCCAAGAATCCTTTCTTTACTGTTACTTCTTCGAGCCCCAATACGGTAGGTCCCATTTCCAAATGGTTTATCTTTGCCATATTCGTATTTTTCTTTTTCTATTATATATATTGAACTGTTTTTTTACTTTTTTTGAGATAGGGGTGTGAAAGAGCGATAAACATCCTCCATCGGTAGAATGTTTATACCTTAATTATATATAAAGAAAAGAGGCTAACACCGAAGATGTCGCAGGCAAATGACATAATACTTGCTGGCGACATCGAAGTGGAATGGAGCTGTCTCCTGCCGGAGCAACTCTCCACAGTCTGCGAATAATAGGGATGATAAAAAACGGATTCTATTAAAAAGCAATCTACTATTCTCGGCATAGTTGTTGCCGGCATGAATGTTGCCGGTAGGCAAGAGACGCTGCGGACGACTGTTGCATGCCTGATAAGCCACGACGGAGGCATCTTCGAGCACGGCATTATGTTGGTCTTGCTTTGGCTCTATCTTGGCTAATCCATCCTTTTTCTCTTGTTTTGCAGCGGGTGCGAAAGAATCCTGTGAGCGATAAGAATTTGAGGCAGCCGATACCTCACCACAGCCTGAGAAGACCATGGACATCACAAAGATGATGTATAGTATCAACTGCCTCATATCCCTATGTAAAGTCTCAATTAGTAACTTCTTGCGATGATGACACGGGCTACGGAAGGCTTACCGCTTACCATGTCGACACCTGGAGTCTGCTCGTAGGCGAAAGGCACGCAACGGATAGTTGCCTGTGTCTCCTCCTTGATCTTGGCCTCGGTCTCGGCTGTGCCGTCCCAATGGCAGAGGAAGAAACCGCCGTCTTTCACGCGCTCCTTGAACTCCTCGTAGTTGTCGCACTCGTAAACGTGAGCATCACGATAAGCACGAGCCTTCTCGAAGATGTTCTTCTGGATATCCTCCAACAAGCCCTGCACACGCTCTACGATGCCATCGAAGCTAACGTTCTCCTTCTCCAGGGTATCGCGACGCATAATCTCGATAGTGTTGTTCTCTAGGTCACGACCACCCATGGCAAGACGTACAGGCACGCCCTTCAACTCATAGTCAGCAAACTTGAAGCCTGGACGCTTGGCTGAATTGTCATCATACTTTACGCTGATGCCCAATTCACGGAGCTGGTCGATGACAGGCTGAAGCTTGGCTGTAATCTCGGCCAACTGCTCCTCGCCCTTGTTGATAGGAATGATGACTACCTGGATAGGAGCCAACTTAGGAGGCAACACAAGACCGTTGTCATCGCTGTGTACCATGATAAGAGCACCCATCAGGCGGGTAGAAACCCCCCAAGATGTAGCCCATACGTACTCTGGCTTGTTCTCCTTGTTGAGGTAAGTCACGTCGAAACTCTTGGCGAAGTTCTGTCCCAGGAAGTGAGATGTACCGCTCTGCAGAGCCTTACCGTCTTGCATCATAGCCTCGATGGTATAGGTATTGAGGGCACCGGCGAAACGTTCAGTCTCACTCTTTACACCCTGCAAAACAGGCACGCCCATATAAGTCTCAGCGAAGTCTGCATACACCTTCAGCATCTCTTGAGCCTTAGCCTCTGCCTCTTCCTTGGTGGCATGGGCAGTATGGCCCTCCTGCCAGAGGAACTCTGAAGTGCGGAGGAAAGGACGGGTGCGCATCTCCCAACGCATCACGTTGCACCACTGGTTGCAAAGGATAGGGAGGTCGCGCCAAGAGTGAATCCAGTTCTTGTAGGTATTCCAGATAATAGTCTCGGATGTAGGACGGATTATCAGCTCCTCTTCGAGCTTGGCATTCGGGTCTACCTCTACCTCTGTGCCATCCTCTGTAGAGCGAAGACGGTAGTGGGTTACAACTGCACACTCCTTGGCGAAACCTGCCACGTGCTCAGCCTCACGAGAGAAGAAACTCTTCGGGATGAGGAGAGGGAAGTATGCGTTTTGTACACCTGTCTGCTTAAACATCTTGTCGAGCTGCTGCTGCATCTTTTCCCAGATGGCGTAACCGTATGGTTTGATAATCATACAACCACGAACGGGCGACAACTCGGCGAGGTCTGCCTTTGTTACCAAGTCGTTGTACCACTGACTGTAGTTGTCAGCACGCTTGGTCAAATTCTTAAGTTCTTTAGCCATATTACTATTTAATTTTTGATTTCTTATATATAATATAGGTGTAAGAGCATTTGAGGAAGCCTCAATGTCGCCTTTTAGGGATTTCCTACCCACGAAATAGGTGATTTCCCTATAGGATTTGTGCAATTACCCTTAATTTTGCATGCAAAAATACAAAAAAATATTAGAAAACGCTCCAAATTGGGGAAAAAAGAGTTACCTTTGCAAGTAAATAACAATAAAATAAGAGATTTTAAAATGAAAAAGATGAAATTTACTGCAGCAGCACTCTCTATGCTGCTCGTTTTGGGAAGTTGTGGTACTAGTCAGAAAACAGGTACAGCTGCAGGTGCTGGCGCAGGTTCAGCCTTGGGTGCTATTGTGGGTGGTTTGCTCAATAATAGCCATCGTGGTACAGGTGCAGCCGTAGGTGCTGCCATTGGTGCAGTCGTAGGTGGTACTGCCGGTAACTTGATCGGCAAGCACATGGACAAGGTGAAGGAGCAGGCCGCAGCCGTAGAGAATGCGCAGGTGGAGACTGTGACCGACTCTAATGGCTTGTCTGCAGTCAAGGTAACCTTCGATTCTGGTATCCTCTTCAAGACTGGCAAGTATGACTTGAGTACTACTGCCAAGAACGATTTGGCTAAGTTTGCCACTGTATTGAAGAATAACACAGACTGTGAGGTCTCCATTCAGGGCTATACAGACGCAGTGGGTGGCGATGGTGTCAACTTGCCATTGAGCCAAAACCGTGCCAATTCTGTTTCTACTTACTTGAAGTCTTGCGGTGTTACCAGCAGCCAGATTAAGTCTGTAGAGGGCTTGGGTTCTTCTAATCCTGTGGTTGATACTCAGGCTGCATGTGCTCAGAACCGTCGTGTAGAGGTGTATCTCTATGCTAGCCAGGCAATGGTTAATGCTGCCAACAATGGTACTTTGCAGTAATTCTTAGCAAGTATATCATAAAACGTAATAATGATTTTGAAGAAAATCAGAAATATAGTAAGATGGGTGGTGGTGCTGTTTTTCAGTACCACCATTCTTGCTGTTGTGGCCTATCGTTTTGTTCCTGTCTACTTTACTCCGTTGATGTTTATCCGCTGTTTTCAGCAAGTGGCTGACGGAGAGAGTATTAGATTGCACCATCACTGGGTGTCGATGGACAAAATATCGCCACACATGCCCGTGGCAGTGATGGCAAGCGAGGATGCTCGCTTCTTGAAGCACCATGGATTCGACTTTAATGCCATCGAGAGTGCGGCGAAGAACAATGCGAGAGGTGGAAAGGTGCATGGTGCCAGTACCATCAGTCAGCAGACGGCTAAGAATGTTTTCCTGTGGCCTGGTCGTTCGTGGACTCGCAAGGGATTTGAGGTGTACTTCACCTTTCTCATCGAGATGATGTGGAGTAAGCAGCGCATCATGGAGGTCTATCTCAATAGTATCGAGATGGGACCCGGTATTTATGGTGTGGATGCTGTGGCGGAATATCATTTCGACAAGAAAGCGCAAGATCTTTTCCGTAGCGAATGCGCCTTGATAGCAGCCACGTTGCCGAATCCTAGGAAGTTTAGTTCGTTGCATCCTAGTACTTACATGAAGAAACGTCAGCGTCAGATAGAACATGAGATGCGTTTTATCCCTGCATTTCCAAAGGAAGGGGAGGATGTAGACCCCAAGACTGCCGTGGGAGGATACAGGGGGAAGTAAAGTGAAGAGTGAAGAACGAAGAGTGAAGAATCATCTTTAAGTGAAGAGTGAAGAACGAAGAGTGAAGAATTCTCTTTAAGTGAAGAGTGAAGAACGAAGAGTGAAGAATCATCTTTAAGTGAAGAGTGAAGAACGAAGAGTGAAGAATTCTCTTGAATAATTATTAAATGGATTTACTGAAAGACTTGAACGACGCCCAGCGAAAGGCGGTGGAGTATATCGACGGGCCTTCGCTGGTGATAGCTGGCGCAGGTTCGGGCAAGACGCGTGTGCTAACCTATAAGATTGCTTATCTGCTGAGCCAAGGCGTGAAGCCTTGGAGTATCATGGCACTTACCTTTACCAATAAGGCGGCTAAGGAGATGAAGGAACGTATCGGACGACTGGTGGGCGATGACCTTGCCCAGTACCTCTATATGGGAACCTTCCATAGTATCTTTTCTCGCATCCTGCGTGCTGAGGCTGAGCACATTGGCTTCAGTAATAATTTTACCATTTATGATGAGACCGATTCACGCTCATTGATAAAGGCAATCGTCAAGGAGATGGGCCTGGATGACAAGGCCTACAAGCCTGCCGCCGTGCATGCTAAGATTTCTATGGCGAAGAATAATCTTATGACTGCCGAGGCATACGAGAAGGATTCCGATATTTTCCTTCAGAACAAGCGGCAAAATATGCAGGCGATGGGCAAGGTATACCAAGCATACGTGCAGCGGTGTAAGCAGGCCAATGCCATGGACTTCGATGACCTCTTGGTGCTTACTTTCCAACTCTTTCGTGAACATGAGGAGATACGTAGGAAGTATGCCGGCCGTTTCGACTATATCTTGGTGGATGAGTATCAAGACACTAACCACGTGCAGATGTCTATTGTGATGCAGCTGTGCCAGGAAAAGTTGCGTGTCTGTGCCGTGGGTGATGACTCTCAAAGTATCTATAGTTTCCGAGGTGCCAACATCGACAATATCCTCAACTATCAGAAGCAACTTCAAGGTACCAAACTCTTCAAGTTGGAGCAGAACTATCGTTCTACTCAGACCATCGTAGAGGCAGCCAATAGTCTTATCCGTCACAATCGCAATCAGATCCCGAAGGAGGTGTTCAGCGAGAATGCCAAGGGCGAGAAGATACAGTATAAGCCTGCCTATAGCGATAAGGAGGAAGCGGTCATCGTGTCGAAAGATATCAAGCGTATCAAGCGAGAGGATGACTGTATGTATTCAGACTTTGCCATTCTCTACCGCACCAATGCGCAGAGCCGTACTTTTGAGGAAGAGTTCTTGCGCCAAGGCATTCCTTATCGTATCTATGGTGGACTGAGTTTCTACCAGCGCAAGGAAATCAAGGATATTATTGCTTACTTCCGGCTTGTTGCCAATCCTGACGATGAGGAGGCTATCAAGCGTATCATCAATTATCCTGCTCGTGGCATCGGTGCTACGACCGTACAGAAGATAGCCGACTGTGCGCACCGCAATCTGGTGAGTTTCTGGGAGGTGATAGGCGAGCCAGAACATTATGGACTGGGCGTCAATAAGGGTACATTGGCTAAACTGGGAAACTTCCGACTCCTCATCAGTTCGTTTATCGACCGCTCGCATACCTTGGATGTCTATGAGTTGGGCGATGCCATCATCAAGGAAAGCGGTATCTCTGCCGATATTATGAGCGGCAAGAATGCCGATGACTTGGCTCGCCAAGAGAACCTGGAGGAACTCTTGAGTGCAATGTCTGCTTTTGTAGATGAGCGTAGAGAGGAAGGCAGGATGGATGAGGCTTTCTTGACCGATTATTTGCAGGACGTGGCTCTGCTCACCGATGCGGATAGTGAGGGCGAGAAGGATGAACCGCGGGTTTCGCTGATGACGGTGCATGCTGCCAAGGGATTGGAGTTTCCTACGGTCTTCGTGGTGGGGTTGGAAGAGAATATTTTCCCAAGTCCCATCTCGGCAGCTTCTGTCAGGGAGTTGGAGGAAGAGCGTCGCTTGCTCTATGTCGCCATCACTCGTGCCGAGAGGCATTGCATACTCACCAATGCCAAGAATCGTTGGCGGTATGGTAAGTTGGAATTTGACAATCCTAGCCGGTTCATTGACGAGATAGACCCAGAGCTGGTGGATTGCCAGGAGGAAGGAGGCGGTTCGCCTTTTGGTGGCAGAATGCCTTGGGACAAACCTGTAGCTACGCAGTTTATGGCAGACCCGAAGCCTTCATACTTCGATAGAGAACCTTCCAAGCCTCGTGTCTCTACTCAGGCTCGTGAAGCATTGTCTGCTGGTAGGTACAAGCCTGTCAGGGCAGTGAATGCTGCACGGCGAATCCAGGAAACTGATAGTTCTGTTGCTGCAAAGAAAGTAATGGATGCAGGAAAATCGGAATCTTCTGCTGCAAGCCATGGCTTGAGAGAGGGGATGAAGATAGAGCATCAACGCTTTGGTATCGGCAAGGTGCTTAGACTGGAGGGGACAGGAGAGAATGCCAAGGCTACAGTGGAGTTTGTCAACTCAGGAACCAAGCAACTGCTCCTCAAGTTTGCCAAGTTTACAGTGATAGGATGATAAAAAGAGGTCGGCTTGAAAGTGTTTATACTTTCAAGCCGACCTCTTTTTATTTTGTATTTGTTATTATCGTTCCTATGAGTTATAGAGCTTCGTCATCCGGACGTTGCAACTTCGCCTTGGGCTTCATGTGAAGCCGTTTTTTGCGAAGCCAGATAGCTTTGCGCTGCTCGTATTCCTCACGGTGGCGTTCCAGAAAATTGTCTGCCATACCTTTATTTCTCGTAGAATTTACTGTAGATTACTTTGATCTGAATAGGGCCGTTGGCAACCTTCTTGCCATTGCTGTCTATCGTGTAGTCATTCGTTGCATCATCTGTTCCCTTCACCAGGCGGGTAGAGGTGAGTGCCATGTCGTGATTTATCTTGGTAATCACGGTAGAAGAACTCTGCGTGCTGGTGGTTAGCGTGATAGGCACGAGTACCACCTTGTTCCAGTCTGCGCTGAGGTTGGCAGCATTCTCCTTCTTCTGCTTGTACATCGTAGCTATCAAGTTACTGATATTATAGAATGTATAGGCATTTTTTACGCCAGTGGAGTTCTTGTTGTATAACGCATAGTAAGAGGTGGTGTTGTCTGTCAACTTGTTCTTCTCGAAGAATGTCTTCAGACTGTCTTTCTGCACCATCAAGATGGTAGAAGGCACGTCAAACTGATACTCATTGTTGTTGTCGTCATTATTGATACGGGGAATGGTGACGCATGCTGTGTTGATGGTGTCCTTCTCGTGTCCTTCCATAATGGCCTCCACAGGGAGTGTCAACTCGGTGAAGATGCCGGCAGGCGACTTCAGGTAAGTGCAGTTTTCCTGGTTGGCCAACTCTTGAAGTGCCGTCTCGCTATTGTATATCTTGTTAAGTTGGAGTACCTCTTCTGTTCCGTCGAAACGATTCCATCCTATAGCCACCTCAGTACTGTCGGTTACGCCATCCGAAGCCTTGATGGTCTTCTGGCGAGTCCAATAGAAGATAATCTCCGTGTTCCAGATGTTAGCCACGTTGCCGATACCACCAGTAGATTTCAGATAAAATCCTGGGCACACGTTGTGGAGGAATTTGTAGTTGGTCTTGAAGTACTCAGGATGCTCTACCCACATATTCATGATGTATGAGCCGTAGTTGTTCCAGGTTCTTCCCTCCTTGTCGGTGTATTCCTTGTTGAGATAAATCTTGAAAGCCGTATCGCTGTTGCTTAGGCGATAGGTGGCACTGGCCTTATAGTTGTCTTCGCTTACATATCCTGTACCGAAGGCATCGAAGTTTGTCTCATAGTTCTCCTCAGGCATTGGCTTGCTCATCTCGTAGGCAGTCACCTTCATCGGGGCGAGGCTGTCGCCATAGATGCTGGAGTAAGATACGAGGATGGCACAGGAGTCTGCCCTGATCTCGCCATTGTTGGCATCCTTGATATACTGCAAGGTGTCGACGTCGAAAGAGGACAATACTCCGAACTGCGTCATATAGTCGCCGCTCACATAGTTGCCCGTCTCTGGATCTTTCACGTTGCCTAGCATGCCGGTATTGTTGCGGCTCAGTATAGGGCCAGCCACCAGCGACTGTGAGGTGACATTGAAAACGTCGTTTGAGATGGAGATGTTGTCTACATCATTTGTGATGCTACCGCCGATATTGTCGGTGGTATCGTCACATGCAGCTAAAGTGAGTGCTGCTATAACTAATGCTGTGAATAGTCTAAAAATTTTCATTATCCTAGAAATGTGTCTTATTTCTTTTTCTTTCTCGTCAGAGAGAGGTTAGCGTTACTCCTCGTCTGGGCAAACTTCGTTGATGAAGTTCTTGTAAGCCTCCGCAAAGTCGTCGCCAGGGTAGGCGAGGGTAGGTTTTCCCTTTTCCTTGGCATAGTCCATAAGTATGGCGCTAGCCTCGTTCTCGCCCTCGATGACACCATCGCTATAGTCGATGCCCATTTTGCCTAGTTCGATGAAGTCGAAGTCCTGTTTGTAGTCCTTGAGCAGTTCTGCCTTGGCATCACGAAACTCTACGCACTGCTTGAAGTTGGTGCCCAGCTCGCCCTTCAGTTCGTTAGTATAGAGCGAGAGTATCACCTTGGAATCGGCGAAGGAAGGCTCTTCTGCATATGCGGTCTTGATATAGAACGGTACTACTGCGCTTATCCATCCCTGACAGATGATGACATCGGGTTGCCAACGGAGTTTCTTGACGGTTTCCAGCACGCCACGTGCGAAGAAGATGGCACGCTCGCCGTTGTCGGTATATTCCTTGCCCTGTTCGTCGGTACCCATCTGGCGGCTCTTGAAGTAGTCGTCGTTATCGATGAAATAGATTTGCTGTCGTGTTGTTGGTATAGATGCAACCTTGATGATCAGAGGGTGGTCTGTCTCATCTATGATAAGGTTCATACCAGACAGGCGAATGACCTCGTGGAGTTGCCCGCGACGCTCGTTGATAGTGCCCCATTTAGGCATAAAGGTGCGAATCTCAAAACCTGCTTCCTGCATCTTCTGAGGTACTTCGCGTCCCATGATTGACATGTGAGTCTCGGCTACGTATGGGTCGATCTCCTGATTGATAAATAGTACTTTCTTTGTCATAAAATTTAAATTTTATTCTTACGAATTACGTGCAAAGGTACAAAAAAAACTTCAGATTACGGCATTTTTCTCACGAAATCGAAGATTTTTGGGCTATTATAGCACTTTTTTAGGATATTTCTTTCTTATTTAAGAAAAAAGTTGTTATTTTGCACCCCGAAAACAGATTAAAAAGATGAAAGTATTCAATAAGATTGTTGACCTCCAGAATGAACTTTTCGAGGTTCGCAAGGAGGGAAAGGAAATTGGGCTTGTGCCTACAATGGGTGCACTGCATGAGGGGCACGCCTCTCTCGTGAAGCGCAGTGTAAAGGAAAACGGAGTCACTGTGGTTTCGGTCTTCCTGAATCCTACACAGTTTAATGACCAGGGCGATTTAGACCGTTATCCTCGTACCCTGGATGCCGACTGTAAACTCTTGGAGGCTTGTGGTGCCGATTATGTCTTGGCTCCTTCTGTAGAGGAGATGTATCCTACTCCCGATGAGCGTCGTTTTGAGTTCCCGCCAGTGAGTACGGTGATGGAGGGTGCCAAGCGGCCAGGTCACTTCAATGGTGTGTGCCAGGTGGTGAGCCGCCTCTTCTATATCGTTCGTCCTACTCGTGCTTATTTCGGTGAGAAAGACTGGCAGCAGATAGCTGTCATCAAGCAGCTCGTGAAGTACATCGGGAGTGATGTGCAGATTGTAGAGTGTCCTATCGTCCGTGATGAGGACGGTCTTGCCAAGAGTAGTCGCAATACCTTGCTTTCTGCCGATGAGCGTGCCATCGCTCCTGCCATCTACAAGGCATTGCAGGCTAGTGTGGAGTATGCGAAGACTCACACTGTAGCCGAAACTCATGACATGGTGGTGGCAGACATCAATGCCGTGGATGGTCTGGAGGTGGAGTACTTCCAGATAGTGGATGGCGACAGTCTGCAGGATGTTAAGGCTTGGGACGACTCTGCCTACGTAGTGGGATGTATCACCGTGTATTGCGGCAAGACTCCTATCCGTCTTATCGACCATATCAGATATAAGGGTTGATGCTCTGGTATAGATGTTTCTACCTAGTTGTAATAGTATAAAGAGACGAGAGAAATGCAGATAGAAGTATTGAAGAGTAAACTACATTGTGTGACGGTAACGGAGGCCAACCTTAATTATATGGGCAGCATTACCATTGATGAGGACTTGATGGATGCGGCTGGCTTGATAGCAGGCGAAAAGGTGCAAATCGTAGACAACAATAATGGCGAACGATTGGAGACCTATATAATAAAAGGTGAACGTGGCAGCGGTTGTATCTGCCTGAACGGTGCTGCGGCACGCAAGGTGCAGGTAGGTG
>CAVDKC010000041.1:0-20218 GCA_963609615.1 Oribacterium sp. | reverse complement strand
GTTTTTTAAAACAACCACTACACAAAAGGGTAATTTTTCAATATTCATCTTCCATATAAACAAAGATTAACCCAAGTTTGACTTAAGCATCCTGTTTTCCTTGCAGTATCAGTGCGTTAGCTTTTTCAATTTGCGTCACTGTGTACTACAAAGTCGGATTTTTCTAAACGGCATCTTCTTCCCCACGACCTGTATAATCTACGAAATTCGCATTTCTCAGACTATAGCAAGCCACATTGAACAGCGAGGAGTTGGTCCACAGCAGGTCGTTCTGGGCATCATAACGAATGTGTCCAAGCGCAGCTTGCACCTGAGACATACGTGGGCTATTCAGCATATTATAGTTTAAGAACGAATAGCCATCATATCGAGAGATACCATTGACCGTGGCAAACCAAACAAACCCTTGCTTGTCTTGCACGATGTCATACACCTGGTTGCTCAGCAATCCGTCTTTCGCCGAAAGGCTTCTGCCAGCCATCTGGTCGAACGACTGGGCTTGCACCTGGCATAATCCTAATAGGAATGTCAATACAGTTAAAATGCAATATTTCATGTTTAGTTTTTTAATATATTAGGTCTTTGATGCTTGCAAAGGTAATACATTTTTCTAATATGGGCAAATATGGATACAAAAAAGTAGTGTGGTTGATGTTTTTACATAGGTGTTGGATTTTTATATCAGCAGATCAAGGTTCTTAAATAGGCTGTCAAATTTGATGTACCCACTTTTAAGCACAAAGTATGTTCCTCGAGATAAAAGAATCGGACGGAAAATATCTCATCCATATATCCCCATCAAGAGAAAGGGTGGTCATCAAACGATGACCACCCTTTCTCTTGACGCTTCTGTCTTTCCAAGTTGCAAGCTCATGAATGTTCGCCTTTATTTATCAAGGACTTTGCCTAATCATTTACAACATATTGAAATCTCCCTGATTTTACCTTTATCTTTTTATGATTCGGCAAGGTAAGCACCGCAGAAGTATTGGCAGGAATCTCTACATCCCACAATAGTTTTTCCCCTTTTCGTTCCCAACAACTCTTGATAAGTCCGTAGGGAGAAAGATGAGATGTTTCCACCTTATCTAATATAGAGACCTTGAAATCTGGGCTAATTTCTATTTCCTTAAAACCAGGTTTCAAAGGTCTGATACCTCCCAATCGCTCATAACACCAAGGCAAGAGGTCGCCCAAGAGCATCACATGATTGCCACTGTTCATGGCAGGGTCGGCAGTATTTCCATTCCAAAGTTCCCATATCGTGGTGGCACCATTCTCTACCATATACCCCCAACTAGGGTATGAGGTCTGGGTAGCCATCTTATATGCGATGTCACCATGTCCGCTATCAGACAGATAACGCAGCAGCCATTGGATGCCAATCACACCACAAGAAACGTGGTAATCATTAGCAATTATCTGTTCCAGGAGATGTCGCTCCACTGAATCCCGACTTTCTTTTGGTGCAAATCCCATAGCCAATGGCAAAAGATTGGCAGTTACTGTATTGTTGTCATACATTCCATCTCTTAGAAAAGTATGATTAATAGCTGCAATCATGTCTGTAGCTTCCTGCCTATAGTGCAAACAGTCTTCCGATATACAGAGAATCTCCGCAAAACTTGCCATCATTTGACAAAGATAAGCATAATAACAAGAACTCATCAACGATCCATTGGTGATTCTGTTCGGATCTTTGCTGAATATCATGTCCAACCGTTCAGGCGGCATACACCAGTCACCATATTTATCTTTGGTTATCAAACCATCTTTGCAAAACTTTCCTCTCATATATGCCAAGAATAGTTTGATGGAATCATAATGAACACGAACAGGAGCATCATCCCCATATTGTCGATAAAGCATCTCACAACCGAAAGGATAAGCTGCAGGCCAAGTGACATTATTCGTGTAGAGTCGCCAATAGGAAGGTGATACATCCGAGATATTCCCATCTTCTCTTTGCGAATCCTCGATGTCTTGCATCCACTTGGCATAAAGCGCATGATTGTTCATCAAGTAACTCTCACCTAAACTTCCTGTCGTGCGATCGCCCAGCCAAGGCATTCGCTCGTCTCTTTGCGGACAATCCAAAGGCATTCCCTTGTAATTACTACGGATTCCTCTCCTCGCATTCTCCACCAATCGGTTTAAAAGAGATGGTTTCCCATTTTCCTCCGCATAGAAGTGGGTACCGTCTTTATTCATTTCGTCTGCCAAGAGTTCACGCTTGATGTCAGATTCCGATAGTACCTCCAAGCCTTGCACCTCTACATATCGGAAACCATGATATGTAAAAGCCGTTGTCCAGTCTGCATCCTTGCCACTACTGATATAAGTATCAAGATTCTCTGCTGAGCGCAAATTATTGGCATAAAGCAAATTGCCATCTTTCTCCAACAATTCAGCATACCTTATCTTGATGCTATCATTCTTTGACAAGCCACTAAAGTGTAGGCATACTCGTCCTGCCTCATTGGTACCGAAGTCTATCAAATAACGCTTGTTCGACGCTTTCCTAATTTTCATAGGCTTCTCAGTTCTGTATACAACTATAGGTAGGCTCAAGTTGCCAATTAGCATTCCTTGGGGTGCAGTCATGCGTTGAGCTTGCATCCAATGACTATCGTCGTAACTCAAATTGAAAACATCGCCCAATTCTTGCGTTGCATCATACATTTCTCCATCATAGAAGTTGGAATAACGGATGGGCCCATTCACATTCAATCGCCAAGTTTCATCAGTTGCAAGTGTATCAGTATGTCCATCTTGATACTCCACTATCAAGTTGAGCAATGCCGTAGGTTTTCCGTATGTAGAGCGTACATTTGTTTGATAATGCTGGCGAGGTGCAAAATAATTGCCTGCGCCCAATGTCAGCATCAGTACATTCTCTGAACTCAAAGCATGAGTTACATCATAGGTATCATAAATAAGGGTCTTGTTATAATCTGTTCCCAGAGGAGCAAGTTCGCTATTCCCCACTCTTCTGCCGTTTATATGAAGTTGGTACAAACCTAGCCCACACACATGCACGGTCGCTCTCCGTATATTTCCCAAGGTTTTAAATTCCTTACGCAAATATCGGGCCGCGATACGAGAATGCTTGCTGTCAGATTCTCCATGGAACAGAGAATCCGTGCCTATCCAATAACCTTTCCAGGGCATATCCATCATACCCATAGACCATCTTTGAGGCACAGACCAATCAGTCGTTCCCTTGTTTGTCTTAACCAGTACCCTCCAATAATACTCATGATTAGGCAGAAGTTTCAAGCCAGACATCCCTATCCACTGTGATTGACCAGATTTCACGATGCCGCTATCCCACATATCCCCCTCATGTCTCTCAGCTTTATCACAAGTAGAAGCCACTATGATATGATAAGATTTCTGCACCACATTCCGTTGGTCAGATTGCAGCATCCATCCCAACCGTGGAGTGGACATATCCAAGCCCAATGGTTCTGTACGCCCCTCCACCGTGGGATGACCAATCCAAACCTTAGCCTCTACCGAAGCCAAGGACATGAGCAAACTTAATATCAATATAAATCTTTTCATTACGCCCAAGTCTTTCTGAAATAAAGTCGATATCAAGGAATTATATCTTTTCCAAGGTAAAGCAATCCAAAGTTGGAATCAATGTCAACGGACTATAAAGTTTGACACAATTATAACCCTTCTGCAAAGTGACATGAAAAACTGCCTCTTTGAAAGTTACCTTTTTTGCATCATCAGACAGAACACCCGTTTCCATGCTACCGCTCTCAACGCCATTGACTTTCAGCATCATCTTGAGGCGAGGCTCGTCCACGTACCTTACCTTCAGAAGATAAGTTCCGCCCTCATCGCTCCACACGTTGCGCCACTCAGCATAGCTGGCTTCCTCACCGCCTACGTTTGCCACACAGATGCCGCCACTCGCCCCTTCCTTGGGAACATACTTGACGGGCATCTTGCGTTTTTCCAAATCATCATAAGCAGAGAGGAAAGCCCATTCCGCCTCATAGCGCATGGCTTCCAAGCGTTTCTTTCCCTCCATTCTAAACACCTTGACACCATGAGCAGGAACCTCAGCTAGAAATCTATCTCCATTTATCTTAACCTCTTGATGGCGAATAACATCTCTTGCCTTTACCTTACCACCCAATTCTAATTCAGAAAGTGGAACAGAGAAAGACATCACGCTATCCGAAGGATTGAAAAGGGCAACAGCCCTCACTTTACCATGGAATTCTTCCAAATCCTTGACCAAGACATATCCATCTCCTTGGCGCAAAGCTACGTATGCCTGTAATCCAAGTGGGTCTTGGTTGATGGCTATCAATTCCTTGTTTTTCAACAAAGAGAGTGATTGCACGTTGAGTGAGTTGAGGTCACAACCTATCAGCATAGGCGAACTCATCATGCACCACATGCCCACATGTACCTCTTCCTCATGGGGTTTGAGTCCTCTACCTATTTCCAACATATCCATGTCGTTATAATGACCATCACCTACAAAACCGGAGAGATACAGGTTCTTGTTGATAATCTTCAGAATGGAATCCCATCGAGGGCGAATGTCTGTGCAGATACGCCAAGAAGTAGCCATCTGCCTAGCCCATGTTCCGGGAAAAGCCCAACGGCAGATATTGATACTTACGGGATGCCTAGCCTCTTGCTTAATGGCATCACATATTGCCTTGTAGCGTTTTTTCTCCTCCAGGTCGAGCCAAGTTCCAGCCCCACAATAATCAATCTTGATGAAATCATAGCCCCAATCATGAAAATAGAGACGAGCATCTTGCAACTCATGCCCATACATGCCAGCCCCAAATCCATTCTCGTCATTGTCGTATCGCGAACCACAGGTGTTGGCCCCCGCATCGGAATAGATACCAGCCTTCAGCCCGAGGCTGTGGATATAGTCTGCCACCACCTTCATGCCATTCGGGAAACGTTTGGGATGCGGATGCATCAGTCCTGTAGAGTCACGCCAACCGAAAAATCCATCATCAATATTGATATGGTTATACCCCAAATCTTTCAACCCCAAGCGTACCATAGCATCAGCTTGTGTACGAATGAGCGAGTCGGAGATATTGACATGGAAAGTATTCCAAGAACTCCATCCCATAATAGGGGGAGTGACCTGTGCGCAGAGCATCGTGGGGAAAAAGACTGCCAACAAGCCTGCTACAATATTTTTCTTTCTCATCGTTTTTTGTCTCTATTAATATCCTACAAATTAAGTATTCTTCCTAATCTCACCATATTTACATATCCTTTGGCATGGGGAAGGTTCCTTCTGCCTAGTCAAACCGCCCAAACGGGGCGTACAGTCAGACTCTTTATTTTGCTATTTTAGTACGGGAATCACAGTTGTCAAGGCCTTCAAACCTTTTACCTTTGCCTTAACTGTAATCTTGCCTTCTTTGCTTGATGCAAGGGCAGCGGAGCGCACGATGAGTTGGCACTTGCCTCGATAGGTGCTGCGGCTATTGCCCTGCCATGGCTCGTCGCTCATCATATCGTCATTGGCCACGCCCGCATTCGTACCCTGTCCTTTCACTTCGAAGTCGAGTTTCACGGCATCAGGACAAACATAGCCTTGGGCATCCACCACGGTATAGTCAAGATAAGCCAAATCCATACCATCTCCTTTCAACTGGTTCTTACTCACATGGACGAGAATCTTGGCAGGCTTTCCTGCCGTGACAAGCACATCTTCGCTCACCTTCACACCTTTATTATATCCGATGGCTTTCAACTCGCCCTTTTGGTAAGCGACATCCCATACCAATTCGGGGGCTTGGTTCTTAGGAGGAAGTTGCTTCTTGCCGAGGCTCTTACCATTGAGGAAAAGTTCGGTCTCATCGCAGTTGCTCATCACCTGCACCTTGAGTTGGTCGCCATCAGCATAATTCCAATGCTCATCTAGCGCAATCCAAGTCATCTTGAGGTCGTTCCAAACCAAGCCACCTTGCCCCTTGTCTGGACGGGTGATAATCTTCACCATCGGCTTCCCTGTATCATAGAAACTCTTCACGCTCCACCCCAAAGGTTTCAGATGATTGGTAAAGCTGACGAGTCCGCGCACCCATCCTTTCGATGGCCATCCAAAAGACTCGCCGATATAATCGGTGCCGCCCCAATAGAACTGTCCCACGGGATAAGAATGGTCGAAGTTATAGAAGTCATACCCCAAGTCGCCTACCGCCATCTCGCCTTCCATGAAGATGAGTTGGGGAAACCGCTTGTGGTCTTCATCCCAGAATTTCTCCAGATAGTTGGTACAAACCACATCGGTATAAAACTCATACTGGTGCGGATCTGCTTGCAAGAAACGTTTCTCGTTTCGCTTTTTGGTAATACTGCCATACCGGTTAGGATATTGGCTGCAAGTGGCAAGGCGAGTTGGGTCCATCTGGTGAGCCTCAGCCAAAAGGGTCTTCAGCAACTGGATGCCCGTTGTACGCGTCTTCTCCACTTGAATCTGGTGATATACCTCATTGCCCACGCTCCAGATGAAGACGGAAGGATGATTGCGGTCTCGCAGCATCTGGGTGCGGACATCACGGAGATGAAGGTCGCCAAACTTTACACCCTTGCCATAGTAACTCTCGTCCCACTTGTCGAAGAACTCATCCACGACGAGGATGCCATGGCGGTCTGCCCAGTCGAGCACATACTTAGGATAAGCATTGTGAGAAAGGCGGATGCCATTGCAGCCCAGTTTATCGGTGATGGAAGAAAGACGCTGGTTCCAGCCTTCCTCGAACGAAGCCGTGCCCAAAGGACCTAAGTCGGTATGCAGACACACACCATTTATATATACTCGCTTGCCGTTCACCAAGAGACCTTGGTCGGGAGTCAGTTCGATTTCGCGGATTCCAAAAGGAGTCTCATAGGTATCGATTGCATTCTGAGGAATGTCCATACCTGCTTTTCCAGCCGTTTGAACGGCATTAGAAAACCATTCCAAGGGCTTTCTAACATTTCCGTCATACTTTTTTTTCTGTACATAGACGTGGCTTATTGCCCGATACATCTTTCCCTCCCCAACATTCCATAGCTGGGGATAACTCACCAGGACATTCTGATTAAACCGGTAGGTCTCACCCCCTGCAAAAGGAGCGACAGCCTCGGCTGTTGCCACCGTCTTCCCTTCCGGAGACACTATCTCGGTGATTAATCGGCAAAGCACGGAGTCGGTTCGCTCATTCTTGATGTCGGTCTTGATGTTCACCTTGGCTATAGAAGCGGTAATCTTAGGGGTCGTGACGAAAGTACCATAACGAGCCACATGTACCTCATCGAACACATGCAACCAAACATCCCGGTTGATGCCCTCGCCATTATACCATCGGCTACTCTTCTCGTAAGTATTGTCGTAACTCACGGCAATGACATTCTCGCCCGGCTGCAACTTGTCGGTTACATCAAATTCGAAGTCGAGATAACCATTCGGATAGTTTCCCTCACAAAGTTTGCCATTGACATACACCTTGGCATCCCGATACACGCCCTCAAACTCCAAAACGATGTGCTTGCCTTGCCAAGCCTTGTCGTACTGGATGGTCTTGCGATACCAGCCTCGCCCCAACGGACGGAAGCCATTTCGACTGCTGGCACCCTGCCCTTTCTGGATAAAAGGACCTGCCACCTGGGCATCATGAGGAAGGTTGACAGTCTGCCAACCTTTGTCATTGAAGCCTACCGACTGGGCATTCTCCACAATACCCTCTTGATACTTCCAGCCTAAGTTCAGGCTTTTCTTCTCACGAGCCTCGGCTGGCATCGACATAAATATGCCACAAAGGGCCAGTACCCAAAAAGACAAAAATGTACTCTTGATTGTCACCATTGCTTATCTACCTTATATTTATGTTCTCTTACTCCACCTTTTCGGCATAGTCGGGCAAGTAATAGCCGAGATGCGGCGGCTGATTGTATGCCACATTCTGCCAGACGATACCCATACGATACACGTGGTCGTGCATCAAGGTAGGCACACGGTAGGGTGTCGGCTCGTTGGTAGTGAAGATATTGAGATGGGCACTGTCGCTCTCGTCCCAGAAGATGAGTTCCTCACGCCAGTCGCCCAGGATGTCGGCTTGCAAATTGGGCGTAGCCTTCGACCAGTTGTTGCTCACCGAATGTCCCATATCACGGAGATACTTGCCATTGCTCAAGGGCAGAGGTACGGCTTCCGTGCCGTTCCATTTCTGGAGGTAAGGAGGAAAATGAGGAGCTCCGCCATTTGCCAAAAGTTCTTCCTGCAAGTCGCCATCCCAATAGATACGGAAATTCATCGCAGGCCATCTGGCGCCGGGCTTTGAGGGGTTTCTGTATTTTCCAGCCTTATCAGCCGAACCTGTGATATGATTCCCCTTGATGTCCCTAACCCCAGGAGTATCCAGACTCCAAAGTTCACAGCCACGATAACGGGCATCAATATCCGCAGCCATTCCTCTGCCTGTATCTTCCTTATCATAGGTGCGGTGCAAGATTTCGCCGGTACGGGCATCCCGCAAGTCTGAACCATAGGGATATTCCTCATGTACCATGAAGAACTCCAGACCGGGACGGTCTGGGTCCAAATCGCCAAGGTGCTGGGCATCTCCATGTCCCAAACCAGTGGAATAGAGCAAGGTACCGTCATTGTTGATAGCCGCTGAGCCATAGATTATCTCGTCGCATCCATCGCCATCCACATCTGCCACGGAGATGTTATGCGCTCCCTGTCCATAAGCCGAAGGTTGCTGAGGGGAGACTGAAGCATGAAGCCACTTGGTGCTCAGATGCTTGCCATCGAAATCTACCGCCCAAAGATAAGCGCGCGTATAATAGCCCCGGCACATCACTGCACTCGGTCGTTTGTCTGCACCATCGAGATAAGCCACACAGGCCAAATACCGTTCGCCCCGATTGCCATAGTTGGCCTTATCACCCCAAAGGGATGAGTAAGCAGGCCATCCGTCCTCAAATGTTTCCCCTTCGGCTACGTCCTTGCCTACCCCGAAGGCACGGTTGGGATTATACCAGATGGTATGCTCCGCCTCGCCCGTCTCGCCATTGAATACGGTGAGGAGTTCAGGACCGGTCAAGATTCGGCCCGCTTTGTTGCGGTAGTCGGCTTGATTGTCTATCTTTTGTATTTCACTGTCGGTAGCCGCCTCGCTGACGAAGCGGCCCTTGCCATCCACACTTCCTGCCGATGTCTTGCAAACCATCTCCGCCTTGCCGTCCCCATCAAAGTCGTAAACCAGAAACTGGGTATAGTGAGCACCGGCACGGATGTTCTTACCTAGACGGATACGCCAGAGTTGCTTACCGTTGTCTATCTTATAACAGTCTAGAATCACCTCGCCCGTATATCCATTGTGCGAATTGTCATGTTCGTTCGACGGACTCCACTTCAGGATAAGCTCGTATTCACCGTCGCCATCCACATCGCCCACACTACAGTCGTTGGGCGAATAGGTATATTCACGCCCATCAGGACTCACGCCGCCCTCGGGACGGTTGACTGGAAGTGAACGGTAGAGGTCGCCCCAAGGCTTTACCGCTTCCGACACTTCACGTTCTGCCGAAGCATCCATCTTAGGCACTTGCTGGTAGGTGATGATGCGGTAAGTGTTCTCGGCCGAACCCTGCACATCCGTAAAGTTGGTCTTTCTGATATGGTGTGCAATGACCTTGCCGTCCCTCTCCACGTCGAAGCAAGTCTGCTGGCTATCCGTTCCGAGCAGTCGCCAACTCAAGAACACCCCTTTGTCCCTGGCAGGAAGTGCCACGACTCCCCGCCCTATCCGTTCCATCTGGCAGACAGGTGTCTTTTGCGCCGAGGCGCGGCAAGGCTGTAACAAAGCACTCACCAACAGCGCAACATATATAGTTTTGATTGGTTTCATCATTCTACTTCAAGTATTTAGCCAACGGACTCTTCATTTTCTTCAATCCCTTGGCCACGCACTTGGCATTGTGCTGTGCGCCCTTGAGGGATGTGTGGGTATGATCTTTCTTGTAATACTCCTTCACTTTCTCCTTGCCTATCTTGTCGTAAGAGTCGGCAGCGATGTTGTGGAGGTCGAGGAAGGCAACGCCCGTCTCTTCCACCACCTCGCGATACCACTTGCCGTAGGTGTCATTGCGACGCTCCATCTTTCCGTTGGGCCACTCATTGCGAGGGGTAAGGGATACAAGGACGGGGGTAGCACCCTTCTCGCGCACATCCTGGATAAACTTCTTGAGATACCAGCCGAAAGAATAAACCACCTCATATTGCTTGCTCTCCTCCATCTGATAGACGTGGCATGTGTCCTTGGCACAAGGGATGGATCCACGCATCTTCTTATCAGTCAAAGAACAGATGTCGTTGTGTCCGAACTCGATGAGCACGTAGTCGCCTGGCTGAAGGCTGTTATATACCTTTTCCCATCTACCCTCGTTAAGGTAAGAACGACTGCTGCGTCCTGCCTTTGCCGCATTCACACAGGTAATTTTCTTGGGATTGAAGATGGTGTAAGCCTGTGATCCCCAGCCCCACATGCCGTCTTCCTCTTTGTCGGCATTCTTCACGGTGCTGTCGCCGGTAAAGAACACAACTGGCTTGCCCGGCTCACGCTGGAAGTTCTCTGTTGGCAAAGCCACATTCATCATCATCGCCTGAAGGGCTGCTAAGTTAGGGTCTTTGCTCTCTGCCAATCCCTCGGCGGCGGAGCGGGCATTCATCATCGCACCGAAGCGAGAGGTATGGATGTGGTCGGTGAAGAAGTGATATTTCTCCTTCCAGTGACCATAGCTGTCTAGCTTGTCGGCAGAGATGGAGTTCAGGTCTACATAGGGCACACCTTCCTGCTCAGCCACCTGCTTGGCCCAGAGACCGAAGGTCTTGTCTACCCTGATGATTTTGTCGTTCTCATCATAGGCATCACGAGGGGTGAGCGACATCAAGATAGGATGGGCACCGAGAGCCTTGCAGTCGTTGATATACTTGCGCATATACTCACCATAGGTGTAGACGGTTTCCTTCACGCCCGTCTCTTTGATGGTGACATTGAGCGAATCCTTACCGATACCAGGGATGCTGGCACGGGCACGACCGCTATCATAAGGACCGTTGTCGTTATGGCCGATGGAGATAATCACCCAGTCGCCCGCCTTGATGCCTTTACGTACATCAGGCCACAGACGGTTGTAGAAGGTACGGCTGCTCATGCCGCCAAGAGCTTGGTTCTCTACCGTAATCTTGTTGGGGTCGAAGAACTCATGCTCATAATACCCCCAGCCCCACTGACCGTTGTTGCCATTGCCCAATGTGCCATTGCGCATGGTGGAGTTGCCTATCAAGAAGAGCACAGGATTGTTGCCCTTGCGGGAGGAACCGGGCTGGATGCGTGCGGTCATCGCCTTGTTCAGGCTATCCACCGTATTGTCGATTACATGGTTTACATCTTCCATTGGCTTTGCCACCTGGGCAAAAGAAGCCATCGTTGATGCCATCATTGTCATGGCGATAAATGTTCGTTTCATCATAGTTTCGTTTATAAGTGATAATTTTTAAAAACCTACAGATTGGACAATACGGGGAAGAGATAGAACTTGCGGTTCAGATTGTAGTCGATCATCCACTGGTCGATAAGGATATGAGGATCGAGAGCCTTGATAACCAAGGTATGGTTACCAGCCTTCAAAGCATCCAACTTCAACTCCCTCACGGCCTGTCCCCTGAGCACATTGAGTTTCCAACGCTCCGAGCGGAAAGGTTCCTTCAGACTAAACACAATAGGTTCGGCACCGTCCACGCTCACAGAGAAACGGAGGTCGCCCTTGTCATTGGGCTGGGTAGGGATCAATGCTATCCGAAGCACGGCATCGCCTTCCTTGTTTGTCTCAAAGGCATATTCCAGGCTTCCCTCCTTAGGCAGAGCCACGGCATTCATGCTGTGACCCAACATCTGCACACTTTCCACACCGGCAGAAGCTTTCTGGTAATCACAGGCATTGTGGGCGATGGTGCCGTCGGCATCCAGTTCACAAGACTGCGAGGCGTACGGCTTCGCCAGCCATTCCTTCACCTGTGCATCATTCAACAAGGTTGGAACATTTGGCGCTGCAAACACGGGCAAGTCACGGGGACGCATGTTCATCGAACGTGCCCACTTGCCTCCTGCCATCTTGTCATTATAATAAGCCGTCAGGTCACGAATCTCCTGATAAGCATTTTGGCTTTGAGCCACGGCATGATAGATTTTCGCATTGTTGACAAACATATCTCCCAGTGTACTTCCATTGGCGTAGCTGCGTGCCTTCTGTGCCCAGAGTATCTTGCGGACATGGGCATCGGAAGCCAATACTGGGTATTGGATGGCTGCAAAATAAGCGTCCTTCAGTTCTGGACGAACTTCGGCGGCAATCTGCTTCACTTGCGATGCTATGGCTGCATAACGATCCAAATATCTATCCATCTCGCCACCAAAGGCGGTGGTAGAGAACTCAGAGTTTCTAACAGGTGTCAAGCCCCTATCATACAATTTCTTGTCTACCTCCACTTGGCTCCATCCCATAAATTCTGGACGGCGTTCGCCACACAATTTGTAGAATTCCTGCATCACAGGGAACAGTTCCTTGCCTGTCTTCTCGCCAAACTGCCTGCAGAGCCAAGCCTGGTAGTGATTGTTGATAGTACCAGCCTTCACACTGTGGATGTTCCAAGCCATATCCATAAACAGTTCCAGGTCATAACCAGCCACCTTGGGGTCGTGTACGTTTACCAGCCACATCTTGCGCACATTGTGGTCGTAGGCTGCCTTCATCTCGTTGTATATCAGTCCAGGCTGGGTGGTGGTAAGCCACAGGTAGTCGTGTGGTCTGCCCCAATAGCTCAGGTGATAATAGATACCACCACCTCCGCTTCGTTTCTGCTCCTCGGCATCCGACAGGCGGGTCATATAGCCATAGTTGTCGTCGCACCACATGAGGGTTACATAGTCGGGTACCTTCAATCCTTTGTTGTAGATATCAAGCACTTCCTTGTAGGGGATGAATACCTGCGTCTGCTTGCTGGGGGCACCGAGATATTTGCGGATGAGGTCTTGCTGGTCGTTGATAACCTGCTGCAAGCCATCAAACTTTTCCTGCATCGTCTTCACGCCCTCCATACTTCCGTCGTGGATGCCACGCATACCGATAGTGAGCAGGTTTCCGCCCTTAGAGCCTTTCACCTCCTTCAGTCGCCCGGCCCAGTAATCCTGCACCTGTTGCTTGTTGGTGATATAGTTGAAGCGACCACGCTTTGCTTCGTCCCACTCGTCGACGTTGTTGCGAAGTAAAGGCTCACAGTGCGATGATCCGATGGCAATACCACAACTGTCAGCCACCGCCTTGGCACCCTGTATCGTGAAGAACGCCTTCGTGCCTGTGTGCATACCTGGCCAGATGGCGTTGCCCCTGAGGCGCATCAGTAGCTGGAACACCTTCTTATAGGTACGGGGACCTATCGTGCCAAAATCAGCCTTCTCGAAGTTGCCGTAGCTCCAAGGACGCAGACTCCAGTCCTCATCATTGATAAAGATGCCACGATATTCCACCGATGCCCCCTGCAAGGTGGTGAATCCATCGTCGATGACGAGACGCTGCATCTTCTCTGGCACCACATCTCCCCACCATACCCATGGACTCACTCCCGCCTTACGGGACATCTCCAACAGGCCGTAGGCAGCACCTCTACCATTGGAGCCAACGATTACAATCTGATTACCTTTTATTGATATATGAAAACCATCTATCTTTTGAGCGACCTCGGCCACAGGAATCCCTTGCTTCGCCAAAGCATTCCTGGAGGAAGCCGAAGCCTTGTCCAATTCTACGACCTTGATGACAGCAGCTTTTTCTTGATCGGTAGCCATCGCCTTCTTGCCCGTCACTGCCTGCATATCGGCAGAAAACATATCTGCGGCCACCTTTACCACAGGATCCACATTTTTCTGCATATAATAGCTCACCGCCTTGTTGCCGTCAAACCAAACAAAATCCTTGGCAGCCAGAGGCATCGTTGCAAACAAAGCACCAAACGCCAGTGCTATCTTACCGATCATTGTTCTGTTAGTCATTGTTATTATATTTTGAAGTGATTGTCAATTTGGTTGCAAAATTAAGCTTTTTATTTGATATTAGGCTATTAAAATTGTTCAAAATACCATATTAATTAATCAAAACGAAGGATTGTTTGTCAAATGTTTGCCCCTTAGGGAAGCTAAGGGAAAAAGTTATGGCTACTTCAAATATTTATAGCACTCGCCATAGAGTTGGCTGAAACAGGAAAGACTTTACAGACTGAAAGGAAATGAAGGATTCATTACCATTATGAAAGGGCGATACACCAAAACAAAGTATCGCCCTTTTGTATAGAATATAGAACTTTTCTATATTTGAATTCTATTAGTAACCGGGGTTCTGCATAGTCTCCTTCTCTGCATCGCTCAAGTTGGCACCACCCCCGTTGGTGATACCATCGAGGAACGACTGAGGAATCGGGCGATAGTAATGCTTGGCAGGGTCAAACTTGCCGATTCCACGCTCCGAACCATCGTTGAAGGCATTCCAGCGAGCCTCCAGGGTCTTGGTGCGTGCCAAGTCTTCCCAACGCTGGCTCTCGCCGATCAACTCACGGGTGCGCTCGTTCAAGAGGAAGCACATGATCTTGTCGGCATCAGAAGTACACTTCAATGCCTCATAGATGGGGGTATCAGCCGCCGAGTTCAAAATGTCGCTCACGCTGTTGAGGTGCATATAACTCTTGGTGGCGGCAGTGGTCACAGGAATGTCGTTGGACTCAAAGTAAGTGTTCTCCTCCGTATAGATGGCACCCTCGGCAGAATAGCCTCCACCCTTGTTGGTGCAGACACTGTTCTTCTTATAGGCCTGCCCGCCGTCTCGGCTGATAGAACGGTCCTCACCCTCGGCATAACCGGCACGGTCGCGAACCATATTCAGGTAAGTGATGGCCTTACTGTAGTCCTGCTTTCGGATGTAAGCCTCAGCCACCATCAGCACATCATCGGCTGAACGGGCGATAATGGCGTCGCGACAACCGAACTGAGAGGCAATGGCGTTACGGGAACCGTCACGGAACTTACTCAGCGCCACACTGCGGTTGTGTGGATAGATGGTGTAATAGTTACCCGAGTGAGTGGTGTTGTCCTTGGCAACGTTCCACTGGAAAGGCTGCCCTGCATAATAACGCACGAAAGTATGCTCAGGAACAAGCTTACCGTTCTTCAAGACATAATCCTCAGACTTGTTTTCCGTACCATCCGCATTCAAGGCAGGTGTAAAGCGTGTGTCACCAGGATTATTGACTATGTACTTTATACCTATCTCACCCCCCTTGAAGCGTCTGCTTCCCTGATTTTTAGCAGTAGGGATTTCGATACCATCTGGATAATACTCTGGATGAGCCTTGTATATTTCGTCCGTTATCTCATAGTCATTGTCCTTCTTGGTCGTTGAAATCCAATAAGGCGCTCCGTTGGTATAATTGCAGCCATACTTCGTAATGAATGACTTCCAGAAACGAGAGTCGTTCACACGGTCGAATACTTGCATGGTATATTCCGTGGCACTTACGTAAGAGAACTCGCGATCGCCGGAAATGTCACGTTTCATACCGGCCAAGTTCTGATAAACGGACGGGAAGCAGAGATGCATCTGGTTACCGAAACGTCCCCAGGAATCGCTGTTGTCCGAGAACTGGGCAGCCAAAACCACCTCGTCAACCTTCTCGTTGGCACCATCAGGCTCCGTATAGTCCCACAGATCCTGGAAATTGCTACATAACGGATGCTTACTGATCACTTCATCGCCATACTTGATGACAGCCGAGAGGTCGGCATCCTTATAGGAAGAGTTCCAAGAGTCATAAAGTTCCGATGCACGGAACAAGTGCGCCTTGGCCAGGAAATGGGCGGCAGCCGACTTGGTAAGACGTCCCAGCTGTTTGCCCTCCGGCTCCTCAGGCAACAACTCGTATGCCTTCTCGAAATCCGAGATAATCTGTGCGTAACACTCTTCCTCACTGTTGCGGGTGTACGTATAACTGATCTTACTATTACTGGGTTCCAATTTCAAAGGAACACCGCCAAACTGTTTCACCAACTCAAAATAGGCATAGGCACGGAAGAAATAGCCCTCACCCAAACGATTGTTGTACTTGGCGTTCGTTTTGTCATAATACTGCTGAACGTTTTGTATCAAGATGTTGGCAGGCTCGATGGTTCCAAACATATTGTCCCACAAAGGCTGGTTGGAGGCTGTCTCGCCAGAGTTCAAGTCTGCAGCGTAATGATTCCAAGCGGCCATATCGTTGGCACCACCCGTAAACTCATCGACACCCATATTGTACATATTGTAGCCCCAAATATAGTTGAACTTGAACTTCAACTTTTGGTAAGTACCTGTAGCCAAGTCGTTGAGACCTGTCTCTGTATTGAAATAGGCTGTACCCTTTTCCGCAATCAACTGCTCGTCCAAGAACGAGTCGCCGCAGGATGTCATTGTTCCCAATGTCGCCCCCAAGAGCAGAGAGGCAAATAATATCTTGTTTGTTCTCATAACGAAAGTCCAATTTAGAATCCAACATTTAATCCGATCACCCAACTCTTGATGGTTGTACCGGAACCATAAGAGGTAGAGTTGTTGTCATAGCTCAAGAGGTCGGTGTCCAGCCACTTGCACTTCTTATAGATAGTGAATGGGTTCATGGACTGAACATAAATCTTCAGGTTGCTAATGCCCAGTTTTCCGGTAATGCTCTTGGGGAATGTGTAACCCAAAGAGATGTTGCGCATCTTGATATAAGAACCATCCTGATAAGCCATGGAAGTCGAGTAAGCATCTGCAGCCTGTCCGTTTGAACCTGGAGAGTAATATTCTGCATCCTCGTTTGTGCCGGCTATCCAATAGTCCAGGTCGCGCATGGAGTACATACCGCCAAGGGTTTCAGCACCCTTATTGACAGTAAACTTCCAACGGGCATAGATAAAACATGACAACTCGAAGTTCTTGTAGCTGAATGTATTGTGCCAACCGCCAGACCAGCGAGGACGCACCTTGCCCACAATGGCACGGTCGTTGGCATCAATCTTGCCATTGCCGTCTAAGTCAGCGACCTTAATCTGGCCAGGACTGCGCCCATACTTGGCTGCCTCGTCCTTCTCGGAAGTCTTCCAAATTCCCTGGTATACAAGATCGTAATAAACTCCGATTTCCTCTCCTACAAAGAGAAGGTCGTTCACGTTCTTCTCCACACCATTGTTCAACTTGTCCACACGGTTGCGGTCGATAGTCCAAGTGAGGCTGGTGTTCCAGGTGAATTCCTTGGTCTTTACAGGAATGGCGTTCAGCTGCAGGTCAACACCCCAACCGGATGTTTCACCCACGTTGGCATAAGTGCTGGTATATCCAGTAAGAGAAGGTATCGTGGTGGCAATAATCAAGTCAGTGGTCTTGTTGTGATAGAAATCCACCGTACCGCTGATACGGTTGTTGATGAAACCGAAGTCCAGACCCACATTCCACTGCTTGGTCTTCTCCCAACCGAGGTCGAGGTTGGCCATCTTGTTGGGAGTCTTGGCAGAAGCATCTGACGGCAGATAGCCCACGGCAGTGGTTGCACCCCATGTATACACATTCGACTGCACGGCACCCTGTGTGGCGTATGCAGAAACCGCATAGTTACCAGAGATACCATAGCCCAGACGAAGCTTCAGGTTGCTGACCCAGTCGGCCTTCTTCATAAACTTCTCCTGGTCGATACGCCAACCGAGAGCCACCGACGGGAAGGATGCCCACTTATGGCCGGCAGCCAACTGAGAGGCACCATCCGAGCGCACACTGGCTGTAAGCATATACTTGTCGGCGTATGTATAGTTCAGACGAGCCATATAAGAAGCCAGCTGAGTTTCCGTCAAGCCCGTGGAATAGATCAAAGGTGTGCTCAAAGAGCTGGTGTTCCACCACAGCTCATCGGCACTGGCCACATTGGCCTTGATGTTTCCATTCTCATAGTGGTACTTGGAGGCACTCTGCAAGAGGGTAATGCCGAAACGGTGGTCCTTGGCGATGGTCTTGTTGTAGTAGATCAAGTTATCAAGCGTCCAAGCCACTTTGTTGGATGGATTGTACTGAGCCACGTTGTTGCCGTCACCGTTGATACCATCGGCGGCATTGGCAATACCCAGACGATAGTACTGAAGCTCCGGACCGAACTGGATGCGATACTGCAAGCCGTCCAGCGGTGCCCAAATCTTTCCAAAGTTGACCTGGGCGTATGCACTGCCGTTGATACGGAAGTTGGTACGCCTGTTGGTATTGTATTTCAACTCGTCGATAGGGTTGATGATATTGACATTGCCAGCAAATGGATTGCGGATATAGTTTCCGTCAGAATCGTAGGGCACTGTCCATGGAATCATAGACTTCAAGGCGTTATAGTAATCACCGGCACCTGTCACAGACTTCGAGTAGCTGTATCCATAATCCTGTGCACCATACGACGCATTCATCGTGAAACCCAAAGTAAGGGGATCGACAGGTCTTGCTTCAAATGAAGTGTTCAAGGTAAATCGTTTGTAATTCTGTCCGGGCTGCGTTCCCTTCTGCTCCAGATAGCCGAAAGATCCATAGCCATTGAATCTGTCTGTACCGCCAGATGCGCTTAGGGTATGTTCATGCGTAATACCCGTCTGCTTGCCATAGGAAGTCCAGTCGAAAGAACCGACCAACTCTGGATGATAAACACCATCCACCCATGCTTTCTCGATATTTGTCCAACTGGCAGGTTCACCTCCGAAGAGTTTCTTGTCACTTGCATAATCGGGAGCAAACTCAGCATTTGCATCACCATAGCTACCATAATTATAGGCTGCACGTCGGGCATAGTCGAGCCATTGCTGTGCATTCATTTCCTTGGTGACATCATGGAGCGTGGAGAAGGTAACCGTACCGGCATAGTTCAGGCTCACCTTGCCCGACTTACCTTTCTTAGTTGTTACAAGCACCACACCATTGGCACCACGGGCACCATAGATGGCAGTGGCAGAAGCATCCTTCAGCACCTCGATGCTCTCGATGTCCTGAGGGTTGATGTTCTCGATGCCACCATTCTGGATAATCATGCCATCCACCACATAGAGAGGGTCGCTGCTGGCACCGATGGAACGCTGTCCACGGATGGTAATGCTACCTACCGTACCCGGACGCTGGGAGTTGGTAATGTCCACACCTGCCGTCTTACCCTGCATACCTTCGAGGGCATCCTTCACAGGCATGGCGTTCAGGTCCTTGGAATCCAAGTGGGCCAAGGCGCCGGTGACATCGCTCTTGCGCTGCACACCATAACCCACCACCACTACCTCGTCCAAGGCCTTGTTGTCTTCCTGCAAGGTCACCTTCAGTTCACTCTTTCCTGTAACATTGATTTTCTGGACTGTATATCCTATGTAGGAGATTTCAACAGTCGCACTCTTGGGAACATTGTTCAAGACGAAGTTACCGTCGAGGTCGGTCACGGCACCATTGCTAGTACCCACAACTTTTACACTTGCGCCGATAATCGGTTCACCCGTATTGTCAACGACAGTACCTTTTACCGTTCTAGCTTGCTGAACTATGTTTGTTGCGGCATTAATCTGGTTGCCCCCCCATACCGGAGCGAACATCAATGCGAAGCAAAACAACGTAACAGGCAAAACCGATTCCTTTAAAAATAGTTTGTTGTTCATGTTTTAATACTTTGGTTTATAGATTTGTTAGTTCTAGGCGCAAATTTAGCGTGGTTTGGCGAAAGCTGCCCTTATATTTTGTTTATTTAACCCCATTTTTTGACATTCCATCGCCTATGTAATATGGGGTCACCTGCAAAAGTGTGTGCCTTAAGCATAGATACGCTCTCATGGGTGAAGCCATTGGGCGTAAATCTGTTGTTCATCGGGAGTCGTTTCGTTTTCGTCAAGGTATATGGGGATATCCGTCTTACATGCGATTTTTTATTACATGGGCGAGCCCGACGCATTGCCTGTATTCAAGCGGCATACCCCACTTTGAAAATTACTACGGCAGAAAAAACTTTTTTCCTCGGCAGGCAGATATTTTTTTCTCGGCAGGGAGAGCTGTCTCCCTGCCGTAGCAGTGTTATGTGGAAAGAAAAATGTTTACAGTATACCCT
>CAVDKC010000040.1:0-20612 GCA_963609615.1 Oribacterium sp. | reverse complement strand
TTGGCATTGTCGAGTTGCACATTGAGCAGGGAGTCGGTATGTTGCCATTCCTGCTCGTGTCCCTTCATATACTGCTTGGCACTCGTATGCCAGAAGTCACGGTATACCTCTACCATAGCCACACCTTGGTTGTACTTCATGCAGAGTTCCTGCCAGAGGGTGCTGCCTGACTTCATCTTATATGTCCAAGGTACATGATGGAACCACAAGAGATATTCCTCAGGACAAGTCTCGATGTTGTTGTACAGGCTGCGGTATGGTTCGGGGTACTGGCCTACAGCATCTGTACCCTTGCTGGAACGGTCGAAACCAACGCCATTTGCAGCTGCCTTGTGGTAGTATACGGGGCACCATTCCAATGGATAAGTAGCGATGAAACCGTCAGGTTCTGGTCCATAGTGGTGGTCGAACTTGAAGATATGGTGCAAGCCAAGTGGCATCATATAATTGACGCAAGCTTCACGTGAGGTCATCATCATCATTTCTACAGGTTTGGTAAACTTCTCGTCATCGCAGCCATAGGTCTGAATGAGCCATTCGTGGGCGATTTCTTCCGATGAAATCGATGGATTCCACGCCAAACGGCCGAAAGCATACCAGTTGGCCTGCGAGAATGGATGCCCACACCAGTTATTGTTATCGCCTATATTGGCTACGCCAGCGATGCCTACCAGTTTCTTGGGTGATACGAAGTCGAAGAACTCTTTCCACATTGGTGCGAGATAAGTAAGGTGCTTAGATTGTCCAAGGTATTCTTGGGTAATCTGAAGCTCGGCTATCTGTGGAGTCTTATGAATGTTGTCGAAGATGGGGGCGTATGGCTCACGTGGCTGGAAATCGAGCGGACCATTCTTCGATTGCAGAATAACGTTGTCGTGGAACTTACCGTCGAGGTCTTTGAATTCGCTTACGGCTTGCTTCACGCGGTCTTCGCCCTTATGATTGGCTCCATATACAAAACTGCGCCAAATCACAGTGCCACCGTATGGCTTCAATGCATCGGCAAGCATGTTGGCACCATCGGCATGGGTACGGTGATAGTCGCCCGGTCCAGGCTGCCCCTCAGAGTTTGCCTTGACGAGGAAACCTCCGAAGTCGGGGATGGTCTGGTAAATCTCCTTGGCTTTCTTCTGCCACCAAAGCTGCACCTTCTTGTCGAGAGGGTCGGCGGTCTTGGTGTAGCCAAGAGCCATCGGCGAAGCAAAGTTGATGCTGAGGTAAACTCGGATGCCGTAAGGGCGAAGGATGTTGGCGATGACCTTTACCTTGTTGATATATTCGGCGGTCATCATCTTAGGCGATGCGTTTACATTGTTGAGCACACTGCCGTTGATGCCCAGTGAGGCATTGGCACGGGCATAGGTGGTGAGGCGGTCGTGCAGCGTCTTGCTGATGCTGCCCCCCTTGCCATTCTTGCCGAGCTTGATTTCTTCCCATTTGAAGATACTCTTGCCTGCATAGCCTCGTTCGATGCTGCCATCGAGGTTATCCCAATGGTTGAGGATGCGGAGTCCTACTTGTGGGGTCTCGGTCTCATCGATGGTCTTGCCGAAGTTGTGCTGGTTGCCGCTGCCTGTGTTGTAGGCATCGGTGTTCTGGAGGCGAATCAGCTCGTATGCACCATACAGCAAGCCAATGGGGGTGCTGGCGGTGATGGTAGCCTTATACTCGATGTTGTCGCCCTGATGGGTTGGGCGGGCATAGATATTGTAGCCTTCTCCTAGGTTAAGGCTTTGGTCTATCTTCAGGTTCACTGTCTTGCCTCGCCAGTTGTTCTCCAGTTCTTGTTTGGCGATTTTTACGGTGGCGTTGTCTTCTGTTGTGGTAACTACTTGGCAAGAGTTGGCATAAGATTTACCGAGCCAAAGAGAGTAGCCGTTGTCTTGTGCGTTGGCACTCAATGATGCCAATACAGTAAATAATGCAATAAGGTATTTTCTCATATCGTTGCAGTTTGTTAGTCGATTACTAGGTGCTTGTTAAAATCACTGCTGCAAATTTACGAAAAAATACCTTATCCTTATATATTCAGTGTTTATTTCTCGTTTCTTTTTGTTTCTGCGTATTCGCTAGGCGACATACCATAGTGTTTTTTGAAGACTGTGGAGAAATGGGTCTGGTTATTGAAGCCTACAGAGTATGCTGCCTGGGTGATGTTGATTTGTCCTTCTTCGATGAGTCGGGCAGCCTGTTCCAGGCGTAAGTTGCGGATAAACTCGCCCGCCGATACGCCTGCTATCTCCTTGAGCTTGCGATGTAGTTGGGCACGGCTGATTCCTACGTCGGTCGTCAACTTCTCTACGCTCAAATCTGGGTCGGTCAGATGGTCGTTTATATACTTCATCACTCTGTCCATCAAGATGTCGTTATTGCCCTTTACCTTGATTTGCTCTATCTTGTCCTTTTGTCCCTGTGCACCACTGTATTTGCCGCGGATGCGGCGTACATTGTCCACGAGATTGTCTATCAGGATATGCAGTTCTTCCATACTGAATGGTTTGGCAAGGAAGGCATCTGCTCCCTTGCGTAGACCTTCCAGACGGTTTTCTACCTCACTCTTTGAGGTGAGCAGAATGACAGGAATATCGCTGATGTTGCTGTTGCTCTTGATGCTCTTGAGCATAGTGATGCCATCCATCTCCGGCATCATCACGTCGCTGATAACGAGGTCGTACTTGCCCGTCAGTAATATCTTGAGACCTTCCTTGCCGTTACAGGCATAATCGAAACGATACCAGTCGCTTAGCTCGTTCTTGATATAATGTGCGATTTCTGCATCATCATCTACGATGAGAATGTTGAAGTTTCGGTTGGCTTGGACCTTTTTATCGATGGATTCGGCTTTTTTGAGGTCTTCTTCATGCATAATCTCTTCTGGCTGCAGGTGCTTGTTGCCGAGAGGTAAGGTTACCTTAAAGCATGCTCCCTTCGTACCGTCCGTGCGGTTGTAAGCCGTGATTTTACCTCCGTGCATCTCTACGAAAGCCTTGCAGAGGTTTAGGCCGATGCCTGTTCCCTCAATGCGTAGCCCAGTACTGTTGTTGCCTTGATAGAAACGTTGGAAGAGTTTCTCTGGCTTTTCTTCATTGATACCAATGCCTGTATCCTGAATCCGGATGATGGCATTTTGCTCGTCTTTTCCGATGAAAAGGTCGATTTTACCGCTGTCTGGTGTGTATTTCATCGCATTCGACAGCAGATTGGAGACTACCTTGTCGAAGTTGATGCGGTCTATCCATACCTGTACATTACCGTCTTTGGCTGCAAGACTCTCGTCTTCTTTCAGTGAGAGCATGATGTTGCGCTCCTTGGCGTTGAAGTCGTAGAGCGAGACGATACCACGCAAGAATTCCTTCAGATTGGTCTTCTGGCAATGCAGGTGCATCTGTTTCTTGTCTATTTTGCGCTCGTCGAGAATTTGGTTGACGAGTAGTAGTAGTCGCTGGGCGTTGCGGTCGATAGTGTTGATGTCTTGCTTGCCCTCAGGGTCTGTAATTCTCTCTTTCAACTTGTTGAGCGGCCCCATAATCAAGGTGAGCGGCGAACGGATGTCGTGCGTGGCATTGATGAGAAACTGCATCTTGGTCTCTTCCAGGTCTGCTTTCCTTCTACGCTCGTATGTATATATTATATAGGTAGCGAGACTCAGCAGTATAAGGATGTATGTGATATATGCCAAGGTAGATGCGTACCAAGGGTCGGCTACTGTAAGTGTTATAATTCTAGTCTTCTTCGAATAGTCGCCATTGGCGTAAGCTCTTACCTCAAGGGTGTACTTGCCAGGCTTCAGCTTGTTGAAGGATACGGCATTGGTCCCCTCGTTGGTACTGCTCCAGTTACCATCATTGATGCGATACTGGAAGCTGATATTGTCTGTATTTTTATAGTCGAGCAATGAGAACTCCAAAGTGAACGAATTTTGAGAATAAGGTATTCTATAGTTGTCGCTCATGCAGTTTGCTGATTTGCCGTCTATGATGAAGTTAGTGAGGTATACATCCCCCATCTCCATTTTGTTTGCTTTCACCACTTCTGGGTAGAAAGATGTGATTCCATCGCTAGTTCCGAAGGCGATTAGATCGTTGGCTGTATGAATCGCAGAGCCTAGTGCGTATTCTCGTGTGATAAGTCCATTGCCGTTGATATGTCCGATGAAATGGCGTGTTTTGTACTCATATTGCCAGATACCCATAGTACTGCTTATCCAAAGGTCGCCCTTGTGGTCTCGGATGATACTGCATATTTGTTTGCCCTTGAGGGCTTCTGCGTGAGGGAATGGTTTGGTCTTTCCGCTCTTTCTGTTGTACAGGTAGATACCTTCTTCTGTTCCTATGACGATATTGCCGTTGTCATCGATGCAGATGCCGTTGGCTTGGTGATTCTTCAGGATTACTCCTGTGCCGTAATCGTTGAAGCTGTAGGTCTTGGTGTTCAGGCAAGATACACCGTTGGAGGTGCCTATCCAGAGGTGTCCTGTGTGGTCGAGTGTCATGCTGCGTACCCAGTCATTGCAGAGATGTCCTTTCCCGCCTCTTTGTTGCATATTGAGTATCTTGACCTTTTCGGTTCCCACATTATATATATATAGTCCCTTACTGTAGACTGAGATGTATAGGTTGCCTTGTTGGTCGTCGGTCATACCATAGATACCTGCGCTGGTAAAGGTAAACTTCTGCTGGTAGGTGCCAGTATACGGATTGTAACTGTAAAGGGCACTTCCGTTGCTTATCCAGTATCTGCCATGGCAATCCTTGTAGATAATGCAGGTGCCTGTAGGAGAGTCTGGGTGAGCGATGATTTTGCCGGAAGAGTCGAAGCAATATACGCCACTGTTCTGCACGGAACACCAGGTCTCGCCGTTGTCGCCAGGGGCGATAGACGAAACGCAACTGCCGATAATATAGTTTTGGTCAGAGAAGCTCCAATTGCGGAAGGCTTGCTTGCCTTGGTTCAGCAGGTACAGTCCTTTCTTGTAACAGCCTATCCAGAGATTGTAGTCTTTGTCCTCGAAGATGTCGTTGACAAAGGCGGTAGACAGGTTGAAGTTACTGTTTCTGTTTTCCAGTTGTTCTGCCTTGCTGCTTCCTTTCTTGATGATGAGAGCTCCATGCTCAGAGGTGCTGATATAGAGATTACCCTCATGGTCGAAGGAGGCATTGTTAATGGTGATGTTGTTCTTGAAAGGACCGAAATCGTAGCCAGCATCTGCTATCTTGCCTGTGGCGTAGTTGTAATAGATGATGCCATACATGCAGACGATGAGCATGGTTTGTGGGCGACGCTGGATGAAAGCTACGGGTGCGCCATATGGTGACTTGAAGTCCTTGCGAATCACCTTACCCTTGCTCTCGCTGAAACGGGTAAAGGTGGAGAGGTGACTGCTCTGCCATAGATAATGATGCTTGTCTTCGTATATATGTGTGAAGAACATGTCCGAGTCTCGCTCGGCATATTGGTATTCTTGTTGGATGGTAAACTTGTTGCTGGTTGTTTTGTGAATGTTTCTTACAGAATAGAGTCCGTAACCGGCCGTACCCATCAGAATGCAGTCCCGATAGCTCTCTACGAGCGAATAGATGCGAGGCTTTCTGCCGTCGGGGAAGCGAAGGCGAGAGAAATCATTGGTCTCATAGTTGTACTTCATGAGTCCCTTGGCACAGCCAATCCATAGATTCCCCTTCTTGTCGACGAGAAAACTGGTGATAATGTTGTCGGTGATGGAAGTGGTGTCCTGGGCATCGTGTAGATAGTTGGTAAACCGGTAGCCGTCAAATTTGCTTAGTCCATATTCTGTACCAATCCAGATGTAGCCATACTTGTCTTGTACAAGGCAGTTGATGAGCGAACTGGAGAGTTTGCTCGAAGTGAAGAGCTCACCGCTGTCTGCCCACATCATCAGAGATATGACGAGGGTGAGACATACCGTCAGGAGGTGTTTTGTATATTTCATGCTTTTATCTTGTTTCGTTTAATGGTTCTTTATCTAATTAGGTGTTCCTTTTCTAGTTATTGAAGGTTATGGCTGCAAAAGTAATGAAAAACTCTGAATGCAACAAATAAAAACGAGACAATATGTTTCATTTGTTTTTGTTTCTTTGTCTTTTTATGGATATATTTCGGCCATGAAACAAATAGAAATATTATAGTTACTACACGACAATCATAGTTTCGTGGTATTTTATTAAATTTGCATCCAGAAACAATCAGTACATATAAAACGTAATAACAATGATGAAGAAAACGATAGGAAGTTTTTTGCTGGGACTGCTGTTGGTAGCCTTCAGCAATCCAGTCTCTGCACAGAACGTGTGGAAGGGTACATGGGCTACAGCGGTGGAATGGACAGGACAGGGGGATATGCCCAAGGCAAGCCTAAGTAATCGGTCATGCCGACAGATAGTACATGTCTCCTTTGGCGGTAACGAACTGCGACTGAAACTGAGCAACGAGCAGAGCAAGACACCTGTTGACATCCTGGCAGTCTATATCGCCGATACCGATGAGTCTGGCTACTGGGGAATCAATGCCAAGACCGTAAAGTATCTGAAGTTTGCTGGCAAGAAGAGCGTAACTATCGCTCCAGGCAAAGCTATCTATTCTGATGAACTGAAGTATGCATTGAAGTCTGGACAGCGTCTCACCGTCACCATCGATTATGGCAAGCAGACCCCAGATAACGCAACTTCCCATCGTGGTTCTCGCACTACCTCTTATATTGTAAGCCAGGTAAAGGGAAAGGCGGTGAAACCTGCAGATGCAGCTTTTGGAAGTCAAGAGAAGGCCGACCACTGGTACAACCTTTCAGCCATCGATGTGAAGACAACAGAAAATACTCCAGTTGTGGCTATCCTCGGAAACTCCATCACCGATGGACGCGGCAGCACTGCCAATATGCAGAACCGTTGGACCGATTTCCTTTCGGATGCACTCAATGCCGAACGACCATATGGTGTGCTCAATCTGGGTATTGGTGGAAACTGTGTGGTAGAAGGCGGACTGAGCGAACCTGCCATGAAACGTTTCGACCGTGATATTCTAGGACAAACAGGTGTAACCCATCTTGTCATTTTCGAGGGAACCAACGACATCGGTTGCTCCAGCAAGAACTACGAACATGTAGCAGATACTCTCATAGCTTGCTATAAGGTACTGGTGGACAAGGCGAAGGCGAAAGGTATCAAGGTATATGGCGCCACCATCACGCCGACCAAGGGAAACGGCTGGTATTCCTTCTGGCACGAGGCCATCCGTCAGACCGTAAATGAGTGGATTAGAAATGGGGGATGTTTCGATGAAATCATTGATTTTGACGAATTGACCAGAGATCCACAAGACCCGCAACGCCTCAAAAAGGAATATTCAGACGACTGGCTTCACCTCAATCCGATAGGGTATGAGGCAATGGGCAAGTTTGCCGCAGAGAAGTTGAGATAGGAAAGAATATATGTTCATATTAAAGGTAAAAACATCATCCTGAAAGTATCGTATGGAACAGACAACAATATCACAGGAATCCAAGGGATTCTACAAACTGAACTGGTTACAACGCATCGGCTTCGGTTCTGGTGATTTGGCACAAAACCTCATCTACCAGACCATCTGCATGTATCTGTTGTTCTTTTACACCGACATCTACGGTTTGAACCCAGGTGTGGCAGCCACCATGTTCTTGGTGGTGCGCTTGGTCGATGTGCTTTGGGACCCATTGGTGGGAACCTATGTAGATAAGCACAATCCTCGTTGGGGTAAGTATCGCTCTTACCTCATCTTGGCAGGTTTGCCTCTTACCGTGCTGGCCATCCTCTGTTTCTGGAATGGTATGGAGGGGCATACGGATACAGTCAAACTCGTTTATGCCTACGTAACCTACGTGGGGTTGTCGATGCTCTATACATTAATCAATGTACCATACGGAGCGTTGAACTCGTCGCTGACTCGTGACACCGATGAAATCACCATTTTGACATCTGTCCGTATGTTCATGGCGAATGTAGGCGGTCTGTGTGTTTCTGCCGGAGTACCTATCTTGGTGGCCATTCTTGCTGCAGCGAAAGACCTGCCTATCGAGATGGCTCTCTTCATGGGCTTAGGCTCTCTTCCTTCGTTCATCTTCATGCCTTTGGTGCCTACCATCAAGAAGAAGGTGGGAAAGAAGAATATGTTTTACATTTTCCTCACTGTGGCGATAGTAGGCATGGCGATGCTCTATGTCATCAGCAAGATGGGACCGGTGAAGGATCATATCACCCTCGTTTACATTGCCCAGTTTATCAAGTCTACCGGTGTCATTGTGGCTACCGGGTATATGTGGGCTTTGATACCAGAGGTAATCTCTTATGCCGAATATACCAGTGGCAAGCGTATCGCTGGTATTGTGAATGCCCTGACGGGTATCTTTTATAAGGCAGGTATGGCACTCGGTGGTGTGGTACCTGGTGCAGTGCTCGCTTGGACGGGGTATCAGGCAGCCGCAGCTCAACAGGGTAACTCGCTTCCTACCGACAGCAATGCTTGGTTTGTGGCGATGCTTATCTATGCGCTCGTAGGTTTTGCTCTATTAGTGTTCTGTTTTACCCAGACGAAGGAGCGTGTGGTGATGGCGGAGAGTGAGACCAAGAATGTGAAGGTGAGCGACCTGTGGACTGAATTCTTCCACAATCGTCCTCTTCGTGTCGTGGCTCTCTTCTTTATCACCGCCTTCGCCATGATGTCGGTAGGCAATGCCGCAGGTGCTTACTTCATGAACGACTTGGAGCAGCAGAGTGCTTTGGCGCAGGAGGGTATCCGCTGGTTGGTATGTATCATTCCTGCCATCTTGTTGGGCTTGGCGATGTTTATCATCTCGAAGTATGAGTTGACCGATGAGGTCATCGATGACATCAACAAGAAGATAGAGGCGAGGAATTGAATGTAAAGATATAGTTTCGAAACTTGTGAGGCTCTATACGATGCCTCCCGACATGGAGAAGTCTCCCTGCCGAGGAAAAAATATTTCCCTGCCGAGGAAAATAGTTTTTCCTGCCGTAGTAATTTTCAAAGTGGGGAAAGCCCTATTGGCAGATGATTCGTGGCAAACGTATGCGGAGCATGATAGAAGTAAAAAAATAATCAAGCAATTATTAGATAAATGAAAGATATGAGAAAGATAATGACTTTAGCAGTGAGTTTGTTGCTCGTTTCTTCAGGGTTTGCTCAGCAAACAGCTAAGAAGGGGAAGCAGAAAGCTTTAGTGGCCGAACAGTTGAAACCGCTTAAGGATGTGATGGGCAAGTACTTCTTAGTGGGTGCTGCCGTCAATACAGACTTGGTTGATGGTCTCGATCCTGCTGCCGAGGCTTTGGTAAGGGAGCAATATAATCAGGTAGTGGCTGAGAACTGCATGAAGGGTGAGGAAAACCACCCTGAAGTAAATCGCTTCGACTTTGCGGATGGCGACAAGCTTGCAGACTGGGCGCAGAAGAACGGCAAGACCTTGATAGGCCACTGCCTCGTATGGCACTCGCAGCCACCTAAGTGGATGTTTACCGACAAGGAAGGAAAGTTGGTGAGCCGCGAGACCTTGATAGGTAGAATGTATAACCATATTATGACTGTGGTTACTCATTATAAGGGTAAGGTGAAAGGTTGGGATGTAGTAAACGAGGCTATTGAGGATGATGGTAGCTATCGCAAGTCACCTTATTATAATATTATAGGCCCTGAGTATATCGAGCTTGCCTTCCAGTTTGCCCATGAGGCAGACCCCGATGCCGAGCTCTACATCAACGACTATTCCATGGCAAAGCCTGCCAAGCGTGAGATGTACGTCAAGTTGCTTCGTAACCTGAAGGCAAAGGGACTCCGCATTGATGCCATCGGTATGCAGAGCCATAATGGCTATAATTATCCTGACTATGTGGAATACGAGAAGAGCATGGATGCTTTTGCTGCCGAGGGCGTGAAGGTGATGTTGACCGAACTTGACATCAATATGCTCCCTAATCCTGAAGGTTTCAGCGGTGCGGAGATTAGCCAGAAGTTTGAGCTTCAGCAGAAGTACAACCCATACGTGAATGGTCTCGACAAGAAGGCACAGAAACTCTTCAACCAGCGTTATCTCGATCTCTTCAAGATTATCGAGCGCCATAAGGATGTCATCAGCCGTGTCACTTTCTGGGGCGTCTCAGATGGTAACTCTTGGCTTAATGGTTGGCCAGTGGCAGGCAGAACCAACTTCCCGTTGCTCTTCGACCGCAACAATCAGGCGAAGCCAGTGGTGAAGGATATAGAACAGTTGTTTGAGTAATCATGTAGAATATCGAATTTTCCAAAATAAAATAGCAATGAAGGCAAGATATTTATTCCCAAAGGATTATATGGCAGACCCTTCTGCCAATGTGTTTAACGGCCGCTTGTATGTTTACCCATCCCACGACTGGGACAGTGGTGAGTGCTTCGACGATGATGGCGGCCACTTCCAGATGAAAGACTATCATGTGTTGTCTATGGACGACGTGATGGAGGGAGAGGTTACCGACCATGGCGTAATCCTCGACGTGAAGGATGTGCCTTGGGCAGAGAAGCAGATGTGGGACAACGACGTGGTAGAGAAGGATGGCAAGTACTATCTCATCTTCTCGGCAAAGGACTATAATGGTGTGTTCCGCCTCGGTGTGGCTGTGGCAGACAAGCCAGAGGGGCCATTCATTCCCAATGCCGACCCTATCCGCAAGTCTTATAGCATCGATCCTTGCGTGTTCAAGGACGATGATGGCAAGATTTATTGCTACTTCGGTGGTATCTGGGGTGGACAACTCCAGTGGTACAAGAATAATAAGGCACTCAAGTGCGAGCATCTGCCAGAGGGCAAGGAAGCTCCGTTGCCTTCCCGTGTCGCCCTGATGACCGACGATGTACAACAGTTTGCCGAGATGCCAAAGCCTATTATAATCGTGGATGAAGAAGGAAACGTGCTCCCTGCCGATGACCCTCATCGCTTCTTCGAGGCGAGTTGGATGCATAAGTACCAGGGCAAATATTACTTCAGTTATTCCACGGGCGATTCTCATCTCCTTTGTTACGCTATAGGTGACAATCCTTACGGACCTTTCACCTATCAGGGTGTTATCCTGGAACCTGTGGTAGGTTGGACTACCCATCATAGCATCTGTGAGTATAAGGGACAATGGTATCTCTTCCACCACGACTGTGTGCCATCGAATGATACCACTTGGCTTCGTAGTGCCAAGGTGGTCCTGCTCTCTTATGATGAGGAAGGCAAGATCTTGCCCATTAAGACAGACGAATAGTTTTAGGTTTTTATAGTTTTGATGAATAGTTGATACGACAAGTTAATGTTGGTTAGTTTAGAAAAGGACAGCATCTTCGAGAAGGAGGTGCTGTTTTCGTTTTTTCAATGATGTTAGAATAACGTTATTTTTACGTTATTTCCGTCAGATTAAAAGAGGATTTGGATATTTTTGCTTATCTTTGTAGCCGGAATCCGCTAATTAATGATAACTATGTTGAAATTACTATTAAAGTTATGGTGGCTCCAGCAGCGACGCAACTTCCACAAGCGAGATGCTATCGTGGGCAGCTACATCCTCTTTCTCTATGTGGTGATGGGGGTTAGCTTCTACCAGAGCTACACGAAAGATGGAGGAAGTCTGGATGCGGAGGACTTGCCTGCAACGTTTGGTGCAGGAATAGTCATCGGTATGCTTGTACTTGACATCATCATGAAGATGGTGATGAAGCGAGACATCACAGCGATGGACGACTATGTGAAGTCACGCCCTGTACCCGAGAAGATTTGGGACCGGTTCCTCTTGCTTGCCAATGTGGTGAGTTTCTGGAATTATGTGCTCCCGGTGCTGATGTTGCCAGTCTTTGTCTTCCTTTTGCCAAGTGCCATGCAGGTAGTCGCCAGTTTCTTCCTGTTTCTTGTTTTCTCCTATGTCAATGGTGTCTACATCACCTGCTATCGCAAAGCTACGGAGTTTATGTTCAAGTGGCCTTTGGTGCTAGGTTGGTTGGGAATGTATGTCCTATTGGTAGGATGTATGATAATAGGTAGCGTATTCCCAGTGTGGATGATATGGACTGGGCTCTTTGTCTTGGCTTTCGCTGTATTCGCTGGTCTCACCGTTTATCTCTATAATCTGAAGATATATAATGAGCAGAAACGCAAGGTGAGCCGGTTCCGTGGTTTCAACCACATCTCGCTTTTCAGCTTGCAGTATATCGGAACGATGAGGGCGAAGCGCATCCGCAATATGGTGCTGCTCGTTACAGGCATCTTCCTCTTCGACTCCTATATATTTGCGTTCATGCCAGCGGAATCTGGTGATGAGGCTATGTCTTCAGTTCCACTCGTCATCTATGTGGTGGGAGCTGTACTCTTGCCTGCCACATGCTTGTCGCAGTGGACATTTGGTGTGGAGGCAAACTTCTTTCATGGTTTGATGACGAAACCTGTAAGGGTATCGCAGATGTTGCAGAACTGCTTTTATTACTATTGCTTCGTGAGTGTCATAGCGATGTTGCTAGTGGTACCATTCGTGTTTATCAGCGATGAAATCAGTGTTTTTACGCTGATAGGCGCATTGGGCTTGTCTGTGTTCATCAATCTTTTCAATCTGCCAACTTGCCTTTTCTCTTCTCGCTTGGAGATATTTTCCAGCTCTATGTTCAGTATGCAGGGGGCCAACCTAAAGATTAATCTCTATGCCGCAGCATTCCTGTTGCCACTTGGTGCTTTGGCTGCCGTTTATTATTTCTTCGGCGAAATGGTATGGTGTATTGCTTGTATCGCTCTGGGTATCATGAGCGTAGCCATTCACAGATGGACGGTAGGTAAACTTGCCGCCCTCTTTGAGGCGAAAAAGTACAAACGTATGGAGAAGTTTATGGAAAATTAATGAATCTCGATGATGTGCGAGCCTAACTTGATGTTTAATATTTAACACTTAACATTGAAATGATAACGATACAGAATCTCAAGAAGATATACAATGGCAATACCGTTCTCGACATTACAAACCTTGGTATTGCATCAGGTGAACTCATAGGTTTGGTAGGTAACAATGGCGCAGGCAAGACCACATTGCTCCGTCTCATCCTCGACCTTATCAAGGCGGATGATGGCTTTGTGGAGAGCAACGGCTTGAAAGTCAACGAGAGTGAGGTCTGGAAGGAATATACGGGCAGCTACATCGACGGTCGTTTCCTTATCGACTTCCTCACTCCAGAGGAATACTTCGCTTTTATCGCCGATGTCTATGGCATTGACGACGAGACCTTGAAGGAACGTTTGGCTGCATTCGAGGGGTTTATGCACGATGAAATCATGGGAACGAAGAAGTACCTCCGTGATTTCTCGCAGGGCAACCGGCAGAAGATAGGCATCATCGGGGCGATGGTTGTCAATCCGAAGGTTCTCCTTCTTGACGAACCTTTCAACTATCTTGACCCTTCCTCACAGATGAGCATCGCCCACATGATACAACGTATCTGCAAGGAGCAAGGCACTACGGTCATCATCTCTAGCCACAACCTCAACTTTGTAGCCGACATCTCCACTCGTATCCTCTTGCTGGAGAAAGGAAAGCTGGTTAAGGATTTGAGCAACACTGATGGTGCCGCCATTGCCGAGCTGAATGAGTACTTCGGCATCCAGGCAGAACAAGCATCACTGGCAGAGCCAACAGAATAAGTTTTTATACATGGAGCACCTTGAAGAAGTTCTATGGCAGGCAGGAACCGCAGGGCGGCCATTCTCCACACATGGGGTTCCAACCTCCACTACCATGCGCACATCCACTGCGTCGTGACTGGCGGAGGTGTGTACAAGGACGGCGTGTGGCATCCCCTCGAGGGGGCAGACAAGCGAAGAGCTTCCTTTTTCCAGTGCAGGCTCTCAGCAAGGTGTTCCGCGCCAAGTTCATGGACCTGCTCACGTCCGCCCTCAAGGATATTGGCAAAGCGTTTCCCGATGACATCCGCAAGCGGTGCATGGAGAAGGGATGGGTGGTCTACAGCCGACCTCCGGCAAAAGGGGTAAACCAGGTGCTGGAGTACATCGGACGCTACGCCTACCGCGTGGCCATCAGCAACTCGCGCATCCTGGACTACAATCCCGATGACGGAAAGGTGACGTATGACTGGAAGGACTACAGGCAGGACGGAAAGCACAAGAGCATGACAATGCATGCCACCGATTTCCTTCACCTGCTGTCACTCCATATCCTGCCTCCCGCCTTCGTTCGCATCCGCCATTACGGGCTGCTCTCGCCGTCCAACCGTGAGAAGGTGCGCAAGGTGCAGGTGCAGCTTGGCGGCACTCCCGTACCGAAGGTCAGAAAGAAGAAGTCTTACATGCAGATATGCGAGGAGAAAGGATGGGAGATTGGCATCTGTCCACATTGCAAGTGCAGGATGCAGACCGTCGAGATTATCCAGCCTTCACGTGCACCGCCGGCTTCCGCCAGCCAGACACGAACTGCACACCTCTAATACCATTCCGCATAGTCCGTCAAAACCTGTTTTCTTGGCGGACAGCCCTAATAGTGCCCATACGTGACAGTTTCAGTGTTTCAAAGAGCGATTTCGGATGGTTTCCCAACCGATTTTTATTTCTCAGACCGTCTTGTCGTCGCGGTCTAAGCTTATTTCGATTACTAGAGACGACGAATATTTATGGCGCAGAACAGGGCTAATCCCCATACTTGTTGCCCAGTGTCCGTACAACTCGGTCTTCATATGACCTAAAGGTCACACGAATCCCTCTTTAGTTTTACTTTCAGATTGATAGTGCACTGACTTTTTCAAGTGGACTCATGTATGTTAAACTTTTAACGAGGACACTTTTTCAAGTGGACTCTTGATTGCATACAATAATATAGTCAAACAGAAATTGAATGAAAAACCGAATCCTTTGTCCAATGACTTGACGACTTCGTATTTTCTCAAAACATTTCAGTTTGACTACCAAAATTATGTCAGCAATTACAATGTATATCCTAATGTCAGATGATAACTATGGTTCTTGAACTTGAACTGTTGTGATTTTTCGAGGAAGCCACGAGAGTAACCTATAGTGACAGCATAGTGATTAGCATAAACAAACTTTCCTTCAATCAAGCCTCCAATATCCCAACGCTTATAAGCATCAAGATGGTTAGTATTGTGCTGATAGCTGTTAAAACAATTCCATTTGAAGCTGTTTTCAGACTTTCCTTCAGCATTTTCTGTCACATTTCCTTTTATGGAAACCATGGAAAATCTACCATAAGCACCAACAGAAGGAATGAAATGCAACTTCTCACCTAAAGTGAAATTATATCCAAACTTGATTGGAATTTGCACAGATACTTCTCTAGAATTTACAGAAGGGAATGCAGCTGTTAGACCACCATTATAAAGATAGTCCGACATGGCAGCATAACTACCAGCAGCCATCAGAAAATCTATTCCCGAAGCGTAAACAAACTTTTTGCTTGTTTCATAGGATACACCAACACCTACACTAGCACCCATTTTCATTTTTCTATCTTGGGCTGCATAGGAATTGCCACCTGCGAATCCAGACAAATTAGCACCAGTATGCACATCAACTTTAACCTTTTGCTGTGCCATGCCACAAAGTGGAGTAATGCTTGCCATAACAAGCATTGCGAATTTAATTTTCTTCATAATTTTACAGAATATCTATTTTTACAATTTGTGCCTTGCTTTCCAAGCACTTTGGCATAACAAAATTACCAACTTTCTCCGTTATGTCATTTCCATCTTTGTCATGCTCAGAAGTTAAGTCTGACCATACATGAAATTCTCCTGTAAATTTAGCTGCGGTCTGTCTCTTGCCCAAAATGATATCAAAGCCGTTTTTTACAGCCTTCTTGTTATTGAAGATATATCTTGGAAGTCTATTTACTATGGCTTCCTGCCCATATTTTCCTTGTCCGAGATAGACAAAATTATTGTCAAGATAGGAATCAAAGAAATATTGGCGGTTTGGGTCATTTTTCCAACCATACCACATATGCTTTTTGGCACTCATCTTTACTCGAAGATAATAACCTTGAGCATATGCTTCAAAAAATATCTTCTTGTTACTAAGTGGTCTAAGTTCAACTTTGTTTGTGCCTGCAACTGTTCCTTCCTGTGATGGTGCTTTCTGACTAGGAGTAGATGGAAGAGTTGGATAATTGTTGGCATTTACACTGATTTTTCGAACCTCATTACCTACAACATAATAGCCATCCTTATTTGCAATATATGACTCTGGAGATTCTGGATTAGGAACATATAATGATACATCAGAATTATCAGAAGCGTCAGTAACTAACAACCCCTCATATTTCTTTTTATACACTGAGTATTTAGCGTTGAAATCAGATAGGGATGTTGCTTCATTACCAATCTTTTCAAGCTCTTCGTCTGCATCATCAGCTAAATCATAAAGATTCTTGATACCATACTTGCTAATGGCTTCTGCTCTAGCAAAACTAGATTCGTTAAGCAACTCGTTCTTAAACTTTTGGAAACTCGCTTCAGAATCAAATTTTAGAGCTAGCTCTCCATTTTCCAAAGTTCGAGTACCTTGCACAATACTTCCATTGGAAACTGCAACAATCTCAATGCCACTTTTGTCTGCCAATGGAACTCGGGTTGTACTTAGGCTGTCATCATCTGCGCATGAGAACAGAAGTGAAGCTGTACACATTGCTAAAATTAACTTTTTCATTTACCTTTATTTTTGATTAAACTTAAATTTTTCGAGTGCAAAAATATAGTGTTTTCTTTGTTCACACAAGCCTAATCATCATGAATCGGAAAATTTGAGGTATGAATCCCTCGAAATTACAAATGAGCCTTATCTACTGGTTTATAGGCGAAAATAGCGGCTCCATGGGCGATTTTTCGTCATTCATGCTGCAATCTATTGTCGGTCTCGTAAAAAACACTAAATTTTCAAGCAAAAATGCGTAACATGTGTAAATATTATAGTTTTATAAAGAATTGGTTTATCATATCCATCGCAACGTGTGTTTTCTCCTACATATTGTGGTTGTTAATAGACTTTGAAACATTCATGAGTATAGGGGGCACTATTGAAGACCTGTGCTTCGACATTACATATTGCTCCATTTACAAATTGTTTCTTCTCATCTTTCTTTATGTTTCCGTTGAGCGAGTGCAAAATCAGCATACGCACTCTCGCGCAGCTTGATTTTCGTGAGGTCGGCTTGGGTGACGATTTCTGCCTTCTTCTCGCTCTTGCCATATTTCATGGATTCCTTGCCTTTGAGATCTTCCAAGCCGATGGCGTTCAGGTAGAACTGTTGTTGCTGGTCGTAGGCACGGAGAACCAGACCGGGCAAGCCATAAAGTTTCCAAGGACCTTCGGAGATGGGTATGTCTTCCGAGTACCAAGCATACCAAGTTCTGCCCTTGAAGTTAGCCTTGGCGAGTAGGCATGGATAGCTGATGATGGTGGCGGAACTGTCGGGGATGATTTGCCAGCCTGGAATCTCGATGTCTTCTAGGCATTGTTACCTGTTGCTCCCAGAGCTGTTTGGAAATGTTGTAGAAGTGAGTAATCTTTTCTCCGATGTCGAGTCGCATCTGTGCCTGTTGATAGATGTATGGTGTCTGTGTCGTGTCGTTCACCTGCTTTGTGCCTTTCATGAATAATATGTTGCCTTTGCATGTTCTTATCGTAAGATACAGAAAGAAAAAGATGGGAATGTTTGGTGCTTCCACCTTATTTTATTATATTTGCACCGTCAAACAGTGAATGTTACAGCAGTTTGCTTTGCGAATTCACCAAAGTGACATTTCTGGAAATAACTAAAAAAACAATATACAACAACTAACCAACACTAGAAAAATATGAAGTACAAGAAACTTGCCCTAACAGTAGCCGTGGGTGTATTGTCTGCTACGATGATGGCACAATCAACCCCAAAACTCAATGCCAACAACATCGACGAAGTGCTCAAGGCGATGACCCTTGAGGAGAAAGCCCAGATGCTAGTGGGAGGTGGCAACGACGGATTCGTGGGTAGCGGTGCCATGCTCGGCCACCAAAAGAAGTTTGTGCCAGGTGCTGCCGGCACTACCGTGGCAATTCCTCGTCTGGGCATACCTGCCACTGTGCAGTGTGACGGTCCTGCCGGTGTCCACATCGATACCCATCGTGATGGTGATAGCCGTACTTATTATGCCACAGGTTTCCCTATCGGTACTTGCTTGGCGTCTACTTGGAATACCGAGTTGATGCGTAACGTGGGTATGGCTATTGGTAACGAAACCTTGGAGTATGGGTGTGATGTCGTTCTCGGTCCTGGTATGAACTTGCATCGCAATCCGCTCTGCGGACGTAACTTCGAGTATTACTCAGAGGATCCCATCATGACAGGTCTGATGGGTACGGCCTTTGTGCAGGGGGTGCAGAGCCAAGGGGTAGGAGTGAGTGCCAAGCACTTTGCGGTCAACTCACAAGAGACCCAACGCACGCACATTGATGAGCGAGTAAGTCAGCGTGCCCTTCGTGAGCTATACTTGAAAGGCTTTGAGATGATGGTGCGTAAGTCGAATCCTTGGACTATCATGTCTTCTTATAACAAGGTGAATGGTATCTATGCACAGGGCAACAAGGACTTGCTTACTAATATCCTTCGCAATGACTGGGGATACAAGGGTATCGTGGAGACCGACTGGATAGGTATCCGTGAGGACTTGCCTGTAGAGCAGGAGGTAGCTGCGGGCAATGATTTGATGATGCCAGGTTATCCAGCCCAGGTGAAGGCTATCGTCGAGGCTGTGAATGCAGGCAAGCTCGATATCGCCGACGTAGACCGCAATGTGCGCCGTATGCTAGAATACATCGTCAAGACTCCTCGTTTCAAGGGATATAAGTATAGTGGTGAACCCGACTTGAAGGCTCATGCTGCCATTACTCGCCAAAGCAGTACCGAGGGTATGGTGCTCTTGAAGAATGATGCTACGCTTCCAGTCAAGGACTTGAAGACTGTAGCCCTCTTCGGTGTCAATTCATACGACTTTCTTTCGGGTGGTCTTGGAAGTGGTGCGGTAAATGTGGGTTACTCCGTGGATATGGTAACGGGCTTGAAGAACATCGGCGTATCTACTACTCCTCAGCTTACCGAAATTTATCAGAACTACGTGAAATATGCCAAGGCAAAGCTAAAGGCAGACAAGAATCCTATGATGTGGTTCCTCAACCAAGGTCAGCCCAAGTTGGATGAAATAGAGATTACGGAACGCTGTGTAGCTCATGAGGAGCCTAGCGCTGATGCTGCCATCATCACCATCGGTCGTCAGGCAGGCGAGGGAATGGACCGGGAAAACATCATCGGTGAATTTGAGTTGACACAGGATGAGCGCGACATGATCTTCCGTGTCTCAGACATTTTCCATGCCAAAAGCAAGAAGGTGATTGTGGTCATTAACTCGGGTTCCGTGATGGAGACTGCTAGTTGGAGAGACCGTGTGGATGCTATTCTTGTGGCATGGCAACCGGGTATCGAGGGCGGAAATTCTGTGGCAGACATCTTGTCGGGCAAGGTGAATCCATCGGGTAAGTTGACCATGACCTGGCCTATTTCTGTCTACGACCATCCTTCTACAGCCAACTTCGCCAAGAAGTATGATATGTATACCTATACGAATATGTCGGAAGGGTCAAAGCCTGGCGTTGACTTCAACAACCACGAGGAGGATATTTATATTGGTTATCGCTACTTCGACACCTTCCAGAAAAACGTGGCTTATCCATTCGGTTATGGCTTGAGCTACACTACCTTCGAGTTTGGCAAACCTTCGGTGAAGGCCAATGGCAACAATATCGAGGTGAGCGTTACCGTGAAGAATACGGGCAAGGTGGCTGGCAAGCAGGTGGCAGAGGTTTACGTCACCGCTCCCAAGGGTGCCTACGAGAAGCCTGCCAAGGAGTTGAAGACCTTCGGCAAGACAAGAGAACTGAAGCCTGGTGAGAGCCAGACCCTGAAGATGACACTCGAAAAGCGTGACCTCGCCAGTTTCGATGAGGCTAACAGCCAGTGGAAGGTGGATGCCGGCAACTATCTCTTCCTGGTTGGCACCGACGTGGAGACCATCAAGGGCACCGTTACGCTGAAGGTGGCTGAGTACACCGAGAAGGTAAGCAACGCCTGCCCCGTGAATTTCGGGATGAACTATCTCCGTCAGAAGTAATGCATAAAGGGGTCTTCCGGGGACGGGCGGCCGACGTGGCAGAATACCTATTGCCTATTTGCAACAGCATTCTTTCTTTTATGAAGCACGTGTCTTTGACGGACTTTAGTTTCTTCACTTCATGTATAAGAAGGTCGCAATACGACTTCTTATACATGGAGTGTATGGTCTCGCCTGCTATACGAAAGAGACAGAGAGACAATATCAGCTGAACGGTAGAAACACTTGCTTATTTCTCCAATGACATCCTACAGAGCAGGTGTCCAAGGCCAAATCTAGTATAAAGTGCCATTAAATTGGTTCGCAATGAACTTTTAACACTTAAGATGTTTGACAGTAACTACTCAGTCATCTAGAAAAAGGGATACACGTATTCAAGGGAGGGCTAA
>CAVDKC010000039.1:0-20693 GCA_963609615.1 Oribacterium sp. | reverse complement strand
GTAATGGCTCGTAATATTTTGGAAAAGGCAGGAATGAGATAAAAGAGGAGGGCAGTTTGCAAATTAAGCTTGAAAAAATAGGCTTAGTTTGGAAAAACTTAACTTCTATCAGCGAATCAGATAGTTATACTCGTATCTTAATTGCAAAAACAGCGGGATTTGCACGCCTTCCTCGCAAAAAATACAGTGGAATCCTACTTTTTTACACAAAAAGTGCAAATTAAGCATAAAAACACAAGCTTAGTTTGCACTTTTCTTGCAGATTAAGCGAAAAATGTGTTTTTGTACTCCAAGGTCATCTTATGAGATAATATCCAAGAAGATGATGTTCCTCAAAATCATAAGTTTTAGGTATTGTTTATATTGCACAGTTTATTTAATTTTGCAGTCAATTATTATTAACTAAATTTCTGTATGACATGAAAATTAAAAACCTACTATACGTACTCCTCTTAGTCGTTGTGTTGGTTCTTAGTGTTGTTGGATTGGCAAATATGCGATGGGAATATCAGCGAAATCATTCTTATGGATTAACTTCGGATTCTATGCCAGTTAGAGTTTTTCCAAAACTGAATGTAAAATCAAAGCAGATTAAAATTGAACAAGATAGAGTTTATTTGGGAATCATCAAATTGCCTGCTAAAGATAGCATTTTTAGACTCAACTTCGGTTCAGATATCAATTTGTGTCGTATAAAGATTGAAGATGTGGAAGGTACTCATTATATGTTTAACCTAGAAAAGGAGGTGTATGATGATGGCTTTTATAAGCAAGATTTTGTTGATTCTTTGAATTTACATCATTTTGGGCATCAAGACAATCAGTTTTATGAAATTAGCCAATTGTCTAGAAAATTGTTCTGTAAGATAAAAGCAAATCCGTTGAGAACTCCTCGGATTATCTTTATTTCTTTGTCGGGATATTCTGATAGTCACACTTTAGTAATAATGCAGGAAGGAATAAGGTAAAGTGAGATTGACAGAAGGATGAGAAAGGCGTTGTAAGTCTCTCTCATCCTTTTTGTATAGTCTTGATTCTCTCTCGGCATTCGTTCAATATCTCCTTTAGCTCCTCCTCTTTATTGGCTCTTAGCATGGCTATGCGAGTCTGCTTGAAGTCGGGGATGCCCTTGAAGATAGGGGAGGCGGCTAGGTGACGGCGAGTGTGGAGGATGCCTCGGTACTCGTCGATGCGGTCGATGTTGATGCGCAGTTGCTCTTCCAGCAGGTCTATCTTCTCATCCACGGTCAGTGGGTCGGCACCTGTATGGTCTAGATAATCACGGATTTCCTTGAAAATCCATGGTCTGCCGAAGGTGGCACGGCCTATCATCACGGCATCCACACCATAGCGGTCGAAGGCAATCTTGGCCTCCTCTGGAGTGGTAATGTCGCCATTGCCGATAATCGGAATATGGATGCGAGGATTGTTTTTCACCGCTCCGATGAGGCTCCAGTCGGCCTCGCCCGTGTACATCTGGCTGCGGGTTCTGCCGTGGATGGTAAGGGCCTGGATGCCGCAGTCCTGCAGCTGTTCGGCCAGGTCGGTGATGATGAGGTTGTCGCTGTCCCATCCCAGTCGGGTCTTTACCGTCACGGGCACGTTGACCGCCTTTACCACCTCTCGGGTGATGTCGAGCATCAGGGGGATGTTGCGGAGCATTCCTGCCCCGGCACCCTTGCCTGCCACCTTCTTTACGGGGCAGCCGAAGTTGATGTCAATCACGTCGGGATGGGCTTGCTCCACGATTTTTGCCGCTTCCACCATGTCGGCGGCGGTGCGACCGTAAATCTGGATGCCCACGGGACGCTCCTCATCGCTGATGGTGAGCTTGTTGACGGTAGACTTGATGGAGCGCACCAGGGCTTCTGCCGACACAAACTCCGTATAGACCATCGCAGCCCCGAAACGCTTGCAGAGCATTCGGAAGCCAATATCCGTTACGTCTTCCATCGGAGCGAGGAAGAGGGGCTGGGGGCCAAATTCTATGTTTCCTATTTTCATAATTTAAGTGAAGAGTGAAGAACGAAGAGTGAAGAATCCTATAGTTTGAAAGGATATGAACTCTTTAAGTCATTCTTGTTGTATTGTAAATTTGCGTGCAAAATTACACCTTTTTTTTGAAATAAAAGAAGAAAGAAAGGAAGAAGTAGAGAAACTGGCTTGTAACATCATGGATTTGGAAAGAATGAAGAGCGAAATGGAGAATAGGCAAATGAATTCTTCGTTCTTCACTCTTCACTCTTCACTCTTCACTCTTCACTCTTCACTTCAAAAGATGGTACATTCCCCCTGCCAAGGTTCTCAGTATTCCCTTCATTTCCAACTGGAAGAGGAGGGAGGTGAGCCTGCCTATCTCGATGCCGCTCTGTACGGAGATGATATTGATTTGCAGGTCGTTGTTTCTCGACAGGACGTTTATGATGGCTTGTTCTTCTTGCGAAAATTCCAGGAAGAGGCTACGCTCGATGCCCTGCTGCTTGGCTTGCATCAGCTTGGCATCGTCTTGCCACCCCATGTCCTTGATGAAGTCGGAGGCACTGGTGATGAGGGTGGCACCGTTCGAGCGGATAAGGTTGTTGCAGCCCTCGCTGTAGGCATCGCCCACCCTGCCTGGGAAGGCGAAGACGTCTCGGTTGTAGGCTTGCGAAATCTCGGTGGTGATGAGGCCTCCGCCCTTCGCCTTGCTCTCTACGAGGATGCAGGCATCCGACATTCCTGCCACGATGCGGTTGCGGCGCACGAAGTTGATTTTGTCGGCATTGGTCTGGGTAAGGAACTCGGTGAGCAGTCCGCCGTGCTCTATCATCTGGATGGCAGTTTCCCGGTGTCGGCTGGGATAGAGGTCGTCGAGTCCGTGCGCCAATACCCCCACAGTCTCGTAGCCGTTGGCGAGAGCCTGGCGATGGGCATGGATGTCTACGCCGTAGGCAAGTCCGCTCACGATTAAGACTCGTGGGGAGAGCTGCTTGAGGTCTGAGATAAAACGGCGGATGAGGTCTTCGCCGTAGGGAGTGCATTGGCGGGTGCCCACGATGTTGATGACCCGTTGCTGGTTGAGGTTGGCGTTGCCCTTGTAGAAGAGCATCAGGGGGGCATCGTCGCAGTTTTTGAGCCGCTGGGGGTATCGGTCGTCGTTCATCGGGATGGGCTGGATGCCGTAGCGCAGGTCGTATTCCAGTTCTGCTTCTGCACGTTTGCGGGCTTCGTCGCACGTTTGGAGGGCATGGATGAGTTTGTCGGAGGCATCGGGCAGGATGTCTCGGATGTCATTCCTATGCTCTAGGATGAGTGTGGCAGAGCCCACTCTTCGGTATAATTCCAGCATCCCGGCAAGGCTGAAATAGTTGAGCCGGGTGAGGAGGATGGTATTGAGTATTTCTTGTTGGTCCATATTTTTTACGTTGAAAGTTGAACGTTTTTTTACGTTGAAAGTTGAACGTTGAAAGTTGAACGTTATGAAATGTTTTTGTTGAAAGCTGTAAGCCTTAGCTATTGTTTAGCAATAAAGCTAATCATAACTTTCAACTTTCAACTTTCAACTTTCAACTTTCAACTTTCAACGTTCAACTTTCAACGTTCAACTTTCAACTTTCAACGTTCAACTTTCAAGTATTCGTATCCTATTCTGCACCTCAGGCATTCCTTCTTGTCGCAGTATTCCTTCTTGAGCTGGATGAGGGCTTGCGAGTCGCCGGCGTTCTCCACCTCCAGTCCGCACAGCTTCCACATGCGCACGATGTGATTGTTTTCGGCTTTCAGCTCCTCCAGAAAGTCGAAGGCCCGGTCGCAGTATTTCTCTTCGCCCCGATGCCTGCCGTAGGCGAAGAGGATGGGCACCACGGTATTGATGACAAGCAGGTTGAGCGAGAAGGGGGAGAGATGCTTCTCGTTCTTCACACTGGTGCTGCCAAAGGTATAGTGCGTTTCCCAGTAAGGGGTTACCGATGTGGCTAGCACAGATTTGGCATCCTTTACGGTAGTGGCTTCCAGCAGTTGGCTGAGGCTGGCTCGGCGATTGAAGTAGAGGCTAGCCAGCTGGGAGATGCGGATGTGGGGGAAGTTCTGCGGGCGGAGGCGGAGGAACCGCCAGAGGTTGTAGTCCATCGGCTGCATCGTAAATTTGTGGGCTAGATAGAGGTACTCGTTGCGTAGCCGCGAGAAATAACCGTCGTTGAGAGCCTCCTTCTGGTACCGCTCGGGGATGGTGCCCAGCTCCAGGAGTCCGGCTTGCCCCATAAAGATGGCTTCTATCTGGAAGAGGTCGTCGCGGTGATGGTCTACGGCGCGCAGGGGAAGATGGAGTGCCCACTGCTCGAAGGCCTCGCCATTGATGCCGAAGCCATAGTTGCGGGCCAGGGTAACAAAATAGGCATTCTCCCAGTCGCCGTTGCATCGGCGCACCCGCTCCTCTATCGCCTCCGTCTTTTGCGACAGGCGCTCGGTTTGCAGGGCACTCATCCACGAGTGCACGGTGAGCCTGGTGAGTGAGGGGATAATCTGGTAGCAAGGGGGATATTGGTCGATGGTGAGCAGCTCCTGATAGTGGCGAAGCACGTGGTCGGGGATGCTGAGCTGCATCTGTGTGAGCACACTGCCCTTCGAGTTTTTCGCCTCGGTGTCGATGGAGCCGCAGACGTGCAGGATGACGTTGTCGTATCGCTCGTCCTTGTCATGGCCGTGCAGATACCAGTCGCTAGCCTTGTCGTGAATCTCCACGTTGCCCACCCAGAGGGTACCGTTCAGTTTGATCTTGGTATTGAAGAAGTCGGGACCAGCGTTGCGGTTGTGCAGTCCGGGGTCGATGACTTCCACCGTTTGGCCTCTTGTGGTGGTGAGGGGCGTGAATGGGAAGAGTTTGTGCTTCCACACGTAGTGAAGTAAATGCTCCATAATAGTTTAGGTTTATGATGTAGTTGGGGGGGTGACGGGTCTCTTCTGTGTGTCGCAAGTTCTTCGCTCGTTCTTGGGCGGAAGGGATGTAATGTCTAACAGTTGGCCGTTGCGGGAATGTGTGAGGATAGTCCGGGCTTACTCCTGGCAGAAGTAGGCCTCAAACGCCCTGTCGTAGTCCTCGCTGTTGCCCAGTTTGCCATTGATGAGGCAAACGAGTTCCACGGTGGCTTTCAGACAAAGTTTTTCGTCGCTGGCACGGAAGATGTCCTGGTGGAATACGTAGCGCACTCCCTGCTTCTCCAGCCAGAGGCGCGAGATGAACTCATCGTCGCACTGCAGCGGTGTCTTGTATTGCAGGTTCATCCTGGCCACTACTGCATCCACTCCCCGACGGTGCATTTCTGCAAAACTGAGTCCGCACTTCTGGAGGAAAAGGTGGCGGGTGTGCTCCATGTAGTGCAGATAGTTGGCATTGTTGACGATGCCCTCGATGTCGCACTCATAGTCGCGCACCTCCATTTTGGTTTCGAAAATGTATTTGCTCATGTTTTCTTCTGTTTAGTTGCTAAAAATGAGCCCGAAAGCCCTAAATCACTGCAAAAATAACCAAAATTTTCTATTTATTATTATAATAAGTAGTTTTTTTGAAGGTTATTCGAAGAAAAATATGTATTTTTGTGCCGAAAGAAACAAATAAAAACAAGATAAAGATGAAAATTGCTTTGATTGGCTACGGCAAGATGGGGCACATGATTGAGGAAATCGCCCTACAGCGTGGCCACGAAATCGTTTGTAAGATTGATGTGAACAATCCTGAGGACATCGACAGCCCTGAGTTCTGCTCAGCCGATGTAGCTATCGAGTTTACTAACCCTAGCGCAGCCTACGGCAACTACCTGAAGGCTTTCGCTCACAATGTGAAAGTGGTAAGTGGCTCCACAGGGTGGATGAAAGACCATAAGGAAGACGTGGAAAAACTCTGCGCCGACGGTAAGCAGACCCTCTTCTGGGCTTCCAACTTCAGCATCGGTGTGGCTATCTTCAGTGCCGTAAACCGCTATTTGGCTAAGATTATGAACGGATTTCCACAGTACTCTGTGTGCATGCAGGAAACTCACCATGTGCACAAGCTCGATGCCCCTTCGGGTACAGCCATCACCCTGGCAGAGGAAATCATCGACAATATCGACCGCAAGAACGACTGGAAGCGCGGCGTAACCTACTGGACAGAGGATGGCCATCATGACGAGGGCGACCAGGACATCAAGGAAGACGACTTGGTTATCAACTGCGTGCGCGACGGCGAAGTGCCAGGCATCCATGCCGTGATGTACGACTCTGAGGCCGACATGATTACCATCGAGCACAGTGCCCACTCTCGCAAGGGATTTGCTCTCGGAGCCGTTCTTGCCGCAGAGTTTACCGCCAACCACAGTGGTTTGCTCACAACATCAGACCTCTTTAAGTTTTAAGCATCATGATAGATAAGCAGAAACAAAAACTCAATATGAAGGTGCAATGGGCTAAGTTTGCCATCGTGCTCGTCTTGTATCTTGCCTTCCTGATTTGGGTAAAGAGCTGGTTGGGGCTCATCGTGGTGCCCTTCATCTTTGATGTATACATCACCAAGAAGATACGCTGGCAGTGGTGGAAAGACGAGGAAGGCCCCGTGCGCTTCATCATGAGTTGGGTCGATGCCCTGGTGTTCGCCCTCGTGGCGGTGTATTTCATCAACCTCTTCTTCTTCCAGAACTACGTGATTCCATCCTCTTCCCTGGAGAAGTCGCTCCTTACGGGCGATTACCTCTTCGTGAGCAAGGTGAGCTACGGTCCCCGCATCCCCGAGACTCCGCTTACCATGCCGCTTACCCAGCACACCATGCCGCTGGTCAACGTGAAGAGCTACGTGGAATGGCCCCATTGGGACTATCGCCGCGTGAAGGGACTGGGCGATGTGAAGCTCAACGACATCGTGGTGTTCAACTATCCTGCGGGCGACACCCTCGTCAATGAGGAGCGTTATCAGGCTAACGACTACTACCAGATGGTGTACAGCATAGGCGACCAACTATTGGAGCAGAACGGACAGCAGCAGGATGTGCGCCAGCTGAACCCATTGCAGCAGCGCCGTTACTTCGAACAGATGTACGCCATCGGCCGTAACTACATCCAGCAGATGCCAGGCGAGTATGGCGACATTATCAGCCGCCCTACCGACCGCCGGGAGAACTATGTGAAGCGTTGCGTGGGTTTGCCGGGACAGACTCTGCAAATCAAAAACCGCATCGTGTACCTCGACGGTAAGGCCAACAAGGAGCCCGACAACGTGCAGTACACCTACAAGATGAAGCTGAAGGGCGAGTTCCCTGTCGACCTCGCCGACCAGCTGGGCATTACCAACGAAGACCTCCTGATGTACAACCAGAGCGGCGTCATCCCATTGACCAAGGCTGCTTACAATGCGCTGAAGGCCAACAAGGCATTGGTGCAGAGCATCTCTATCAATCCGATGAACGAATATGGCAACCTCTATCCGCTGAACGCCTATACGGGTTGGACAGCCGACAACTATGGTCCCGTCTGGATTCCGAAGAAGGGCAAGAGCATCGCTCTCACCTTGCAGAATCTGCCTCTCTACGAGCGATGCATCAAGGTGTACGAGGGTAACGACCTGAAGGTAGACAATGCAGGCCGCATTCTTATCAACGGTAAGCCGGCAAAGAGCTACACCTTCAAGCTAGACTACTACTGGATGATGGGCGACAACCGCCACAACTCGGCCGACTCCCGTTATTGGGGTTTCGTGCCAGAAGACCACATCGTAGGCAAGCCTATCTTCATCTGGTGGAGCCACAGCCCAGACCATCCGGGCTTCTCGGGCATCCGATGGAACCGCTTGTTCAATTTCGTGGACAACATCAAGTAAAGTTTGTGAGGAAGCCTCGGTAAAGGCTTCCTCATAAATAAGCCAAAAATAATCTACCGAAAAAGAAATTGAAGGCTACTGCAAAATTCATTCTGGCATTGGTGCTGGCATTGCTCCTCGCTTGGGCGGTACGCACTTATGTATTCACTGTCTTCACGGTGCCCCAGGGAGGTTTGCCTCCACACTTAAAAGGGGGCAACCGGGTGATAGTGAATAGGATGAACTGCGAGAATTTCGGGCGAGGAGACATCATCGTCTTCGCCGATTCGGTAGTAGTCCTACGCAAGAACCAGCGTAAGGGAATCGCCTCGGAAACCTTCTATATTGGCAGAATAGAAAAACTGCCAGGCGACACGCTCCAGCTAGACACTCTGCGCTACATTATCCCTACCATCTGCTGCAAGCGGTGCGGATGCAAGGATTGCCGCTATTATCTTGTCAAGACGTCAAGAAAGGGACAACAGCTCGTTCATAAGCATCAGATGATAGGAAAAGCGTATAAACTCTTTTAAGTGAAGAATCTAAGTGAAGAGTTTGGGAGTGAAGAGTGAAGAACGAAGAGTTTGGGAGTGAAGAGTGAAGAGTTTGGGAGTGAAGAGTGAAGAACGAAGAGTGAAGAATTCTCTTGTATTAGGGCGCAAGCCCAATTTAACTTTTAACTTTTAACTTTTAACTTTTAACGTTCAACTTTCAACGTTCAATTTTCAACATTCAACCTTCAACTTTCAACGTTCAATTTTCAACATTCAACCTTCAACTTTCAACGTTCAATTTTCAACATTCAACCTTCAACTTTCAACGTTCAATTTTCAACATTCAACCTTCAACTTTCAACGTTCAATTTTCAACATTCAACCTTCAACTTTCAACGTTCAATTTTCAACATTCAACCTTCAACTTTCAACGTTCAACTTTCAACGTTCAATTTTCAACCTTCAACATTCAACATTCAACTTTCAACGTTCAATTTTCAACATTCAAAAACATTGAAGACCCTTCTTTCCTCCACATATTTCGGCCCCATCCAGTGGTACCAGAAGCTGAACCGTTACGACGAGTGCCTGATAGAGCGCCATGAGAGCTTTATCAAGCAGACTTATCGCAACCGTATGGTTATCCCTACCACCAACGGACCGCTCGCCCTCACCATCCCCACCAACCACGACACGTCGATGGCGATGAAAGACATCCGCATCTCCGACCATGCCAACTGGCGCCACGTACATTGGAACGCCCTCCTCTCTGCTTACGGCGAAAGCCCCTTCTTCGAGTATTATCAGGACGACATCCGCCCCTTCTATGAGAAGAAATACGACTTCCTCTTCGACTTCAATATGGAGACCATGGAAAAGATGATAGAACTCCTGGACATTCGCCCGAAAATCTCGGTCACAGACGAATATTATCCGAAGGTGAATATTTCAGACAAGCTCAATCAGAAGAGTGAAGACCTAAACATCGAAGAAAAAGGTGAACTTTTGCCAGGTGAGGCTAATCATAACTTTCAAAGTTCAACTTTCAACGTTCAACGTATCAAGGATTTTCGCGATGCGATTCGCCCGAAGCATCCGCTCCCAGACCCCGAATTCACCCCCCGGCGTTATTATCAGGTCTATGAGCAGAAGCACGGCTTCCTGCCCAATATGAGCATCCTCGACCTCCTCTTCAACGAGGGTAATGAGGCGATATTCTATCTCTAGCAGACAAGAGTATCGCCTCATTGCTTGTTTACGCAGAATGTATGCAGAAAGCCCCAGAGTATCTACGCTTATTTGGCCACATCGTAAACATCGCAATAATAAAAAAAGATAAAAACTTAGGTTTTTCTTTTTGCATTATCGCTAAAATGATTATCTTTGCCTTCTAAAATCAAAAGAAAAACTTATGCGTAAAGTAATAGGAATAGGAGAGACGGTGCTCGACATCATCTTCAAGAACGGCAAGCCGATAGAGGCAGTGCCAGGTGGCTCATCCTTCAATGCCCTCATCTCGCTGGGTCGCTCGGGAGTGAACTGCTCGTTTATCAGCGAGGCAGGCAACGACCGCATCGGCGAATACGTGATTCAGTTTCTGAGAGACAATGGGGTGAACGCCGACAACGTGAGCATCTTCCCAGAGTCGAAGTCGCCCCTCTCGCTGGCTTTCCTCGACGAGCACAACAATGCCGACTACATTTTTTATAAAGACCATCCCCACGACCAGCTGGAATTTTCTACCCCCGACATCCAGCCTGGCGACATCGTGATCTTCGGCTCGTTCTTTGCCCTCAATCCCGTGGTGCGCCCGCAGGTGAGCGGCTTCTTGGAGTACGCCAAAGAGCACGGAGCCATCCTCTACTACGATGTCAACTTCCGAGCCTCTCATCAGAACGAAATCATGAAGATTACGCCCAACCTGATAGAGAACCTGGAGCTCGCCGATTTCGTGCGCGGTAGCCATGAGGACTTCGGCATCCTCTACAAGAAGCCCGAGGCCGACAAGGTGTACAAGGCGGAAATCAGCTTCTACTGCAAGAAGTTTATCTGCACTCAGGGAGCAGACCCCGTGGAGGTGCGTGGCGAGAACGGTTTTGCCAAGAGCTACCCCTCGGAGAAGACGCAGACGGTGAGCACCATCGGCGCAGGCGACAACTTCAATGCGGGTTTCGTGTTCGGACTCATCAAGGACGGCATTACCCGCGAGGACATCGACCGAGGTCTAACCGAGGCACAATGGGACAGCCTGCTGGCATCGGCGCAGGAGTACTCCGCCGAGTGCTGCAAGGACATCTACAACTATGTGTCGAAGAACTTCGGCGAGAAGAAGCAGAAAGAACTCTTGTAGAGGTAAAAAGGTATAAAAGCAGTTAAAACAGTGAGAATATGGCAGAAATTACCGACAAAATTTATTACGTGGGCGTAAACGACCGCAACAAGCATCGTTTCGAGGGCCTCTGGCCCCTGCCCAACGGAGTGAGCTACAACTCCTATATCATCGACGACGACAAGGTGGCACTGGTAGACACCGTAGAGGTGGATTTCTTCACTCAGTTTCTGGAGAACATCCGCGAGGTAATCGGCGACCGCCCCATCGACTTCCTCATCATCAACCACATGGAGCCCGACCACAGTGGCAGCATCGCCCTCATCAAGAAGTATTACCCCAAAATCAAGATTGTAGGCAACAAGAAGACCCTCGGCATGCTCCAGGGCTTCTATGGCGTTACCGACGACGTGGTGGAGGTGAAGAACGGCGAGACCCTCTCGCTCGGTCACCATGACCTGAGCTTTGTGCTCATCCCGATGGTTCACTGGCCAGAGACGATGGTAACGCTCGACGCCGCCCACAAGGTGCTCTTCTCAGGCGATGCCTTCGGATGCTTTGGAGCCTTGAACGGTGGCGTGATAGACACGGAGATAAACTGCGATGGCTTCTGGTTGGAGATGGTACGTTACTACTCCAACATCGTGGGCAAGTATGGCGTGCCTGTGCAGAATGCTTTGAAAAAATTGGCTGGCGTGGAACTGGACTACATCTGCTCTACCCACGGCCCCGTATGGCACGAGCACATCGGGAAGGTAATCGGCATGTACGACCGGATGTCGAAGTATGAGACCGAGCCGGGCCTCGTTATCTGCTACGGCACGATGTACGGCAACACCGAGCGCATGGCAGAGATTATTGCCCGTGCGGCAAGCAAGGCTGGCGTGAAGAACATCGTGCTCTACAATATCTCGAAGACGCATCACTCTTACATCCTCCGTGACATCTTCCGTTACAAGGGCTTGATAGTGGGCGCTCCTACCTACAATGCCGGCCTTTATCACGAGATGGAAACCTTCCTTTCCGAGCTAGCCAACAAGGACATCAAGAACCACCTTCTGGGTTGGTTCGGCTCTCATTGCTGGGCAAGCAAGGCAGTGGCAAAGATTCAGGAGTGGAACGATACGAGATTGCACTTCGAGCCAGTGGGCGAACCTGTGGATATGAAGCAGGCGATAACCCCAGAAGTAAAGGCACAGTGCGAGGCATTGGGCAAGGCGATGGCAGAGAAGTTGCTGGGCGAATATTAAAAAGTTTACTACGCTAACCCTATAAAAATGGCGTTAGCGTAGTAGGTTCTGACATTTATCTGTGAAACAAGCTGATGTTAACAAGGTAACAGTTAACAGTTTGTTTTCCCGCTCTTTTTATATCTATTTTGTGTTTGTTGCTTCCAAAATTCAAAAAAAAAACAACTTTTGGAAGTAATAAACGCATTTTTTGTTATCTTTGCACTCGAAAAGGACGATATGAAATCCTTGTAAGTAATTATTATAAAAACAAAAAAGGTATGCTGATAGGACGTGAAAAAGAAACAAAAATTTTGCAGGATGCTCTTAGTGCAGAGTATTCTCAGTTTATTGCTGTCTATGGAAGAAGACGTGTGGGTAAGACTTTCTTGATAAGAGAGGCTTACAACTATCAGTTTGCCTTCCAATTTACAGGTGCAGCTAATACGTCTCCTCGCAAACAGTTGGCTCGCTTTAGAAATGCCCTGAAAAGTCATGGTTTGAAAGATGTACCACAGTTGGGAAGTTGGATTGATGCTTTCTTTGAGTTGGAGCGATACATTGAAGGGTTGCCAGAAGGCAAGAAAGTGGTATTCCTTGATGAGTTGCCTTGGATGGATGCACCTCGGAGTGGCTTTCTGTCAGAGTTAGAAGCCTTTTGGAATGGTTGGGCATCGGCTCGCAAGGATATTGTCTTTATTGTATGTGGTAGTGCCACGGCATGGATGGTTAAGAAGATATTGAAGAACAAGGGTGGACTTCACAATCGTTTGTCTCATCGTATCGCTTTGCAGCCATTTACTCTAGGATTGTGTGAAAAGATGGCGGAGGCACAGAATCTTGCATTGAGCAGAATGCAAATATTAGAGACTTATATGATATTCGGAGGAGTACCATATTATTGGAGTCTTCTTCTATCTGGTAATAGCATTGCCCAAGAAGTAGACCGCCTAGTATTTTCGCAAGACGGCGATTTGCACGATGAGTTTCAGATGCTTTATGCCTCTTTGTTCTCTAGTCCTCAACCTTATATAAATATTGTTACAGCTTTGGCGAGTAAGAAAATGGGATTGACACGAGACGAACTTGCTTCTGCTGTAGAGATGGACTCAAGTGGTTTCTTTTCTTCCCTCCTCGAAGACTTGGAATGGTGCGGCTTCATTCGCAAGTACCATGCGCTGGGCAAGAAGACGAAGGATGCGTTGTTTCAACTGATAGACCCTTTCACCTTATTCTATTTCGAGTTTGTGAAGGGGAATCAGCAAATGGCTAACTATTGGCAAAGCATCCATGGAATGCCGAAGTACAACACATGGTGTGGGTTGGCCTTCGAGAGAGTATGCTTTGCGCATGTTGATCAGATAAAACAGAGACTAGGCATCAGTGGCGTGCTCACTGGTGTGTATTCTTGGCGATGCCAACCGAACGAGGAAAAGGGATATGCTGGCGTTCAGATAGATATGCTGATAGATAGAAACGATGGCATCATTGACTTGTGTGAGATGAAGTATTCGGATGCTGCATATTCCATCTCATCGCAATATGCGCAGGAGATGGCTCGCAAGCGTATGGTCTTTCAGCAGGTAAGCAAGACCAAAAAGGCGGTGCATCTTGTTCTGGTTACGACACAGGGCATTGCCCCAGGAATAAACCAATATTCTGTACAAGCAAGTGTCGTCCTAGATGATTTGTTCTTATAATCATAAATCGAAATCTATTCATTCTGAATGAAAGGTTTAGGGCAAAACTATTCATTCCGAATGAAAGATTTTAGGAAAGTCAAGGAGCGGGAGAACAAGCTGATGTTAACAAGGTAACAGTTAACAGTTTGTTTTTCCGCCCTTTTTCAGGTCTTTCTAGCCCCCAAGAGTGTCAGTCAAAATAGAATTTTGCTTTTAAATCAGCCAAAAGTGTTTTTTTGTATAGATTTGGCTCGTTTACGAACAAAAAGTATTATCTTTGCAACGAGAAGTATAACCCTTTAATATGAGGAGGATAAAATGGATAAGACAAATCGTAGTTCGCAAGCGATACTCTCTAATCATGGAGATATGACTTCCTTTCGTTATGGCAACAATAACATTAGGTTCCGCTCCCCAAAATGTCTTAAGCATTATGTGGATATAAAGGAGTGGGACAATGGCTATATTGTTGTTATGGCAGATTATGAAGGCTTAGGTCTTACGGAGGATTATATTGACCTGTCTCCAATTTTAAAGAATTTATATATAGATTCAAAGTCATTCCTTGAACCGATAAAAACTGTAAAAATAGGTGATTATGAATGAGAAAGAGAAACAAGCAATAGCGGAAAGTGCTAGTATGATAGTCGGTGGTTACGCTTTCTCTCAAACAGAGAAAAACAGTATCCGCATTGTTAACCTCCATGCTCCTTTCCATGCCCTTGTCATAGCACAAGATGGAGAAGTGCTGGAAACAAATATGGATGATATAGAAATCAATATTGTCCTAAAGTATTGGAACAGGAATAAAAAAGTCATGGAGGAAGTTTATGCCTAAATATTACGACTTTATGGTTTGTGGGTATTACCTGTATTTTACATCCCATTGCATAGTGGAGGCGATGCATGTGCATGCTAGTGATAGGCGTTTGACGGAATCTGGTTCTGCTAAACTATTTGTAAAAGGAAATGGCGATACTATTGTCAAAGAACAAGGTGTGTTAACAGACAAAGAACTAAGAATCATCCGTGAGTTTATTAAAGACAACTATCAGGATATGTTTTTGGTATGGTCGAAAATGAGCAATAATGGCTTCTATGGCGGATAACGTTAAAAGAGCGGGAGAACAAGCTGATGTTAACAAGGTAACAGTTAACAGTTTGTTTTTCCGCCCTTTCTTTATGTCTTTATGTTCCTGTGTGCCCTCACACAAACTTTTCTTTTGTTTCTTCAATAAAAAGTTATCGAAAAGCATACTACTTTCCGATTATTTTCATTATCTTTGCACGCAGATACCAATTCTGCTCACGCCGATGCCGAGACTTTTAGCTGTGAATCATGGCGATGGTCGAGGCGTGGTTTTGGGATGGGGAGGTGTCTGACATAATATTAAGGTGCGTTTACTATGCGCTTAGTTCTTGACGAACTGAAACCTGGCAGTTTCAACATCATGTCAATGGCTATGCAACGGTAGATGCTCTCGGGATGTGTATATCCACATCTCTTTACTGATGTGGCACCCTACGCAAAGTAGGGTGTCCCAATCGGTATAGGGATAAGTGTATCATATCGGCGTGAGCTTCGAAGTTGTTCGTTTCGACATGATGGGCTTGCCAGGGCCTCAGTTCGTGAAATGAGCAACAGGCAAGTTCACGCTTTCTTTTTGTTGTGTAAATAACTGATTGTTTCACATTAAAAAGTAAAGACTATGGTACAACCAAAATTATCATTTGATGTTGATGGGGATAAAGCGGCTATTGTTGCTTATGTCCGAAATAACGTTTCTTCGATTTCTTTCATGGGAAAGATGACAGGAGTTAAGGTTAAAAGTGCTAACATTGAGATAGGAACAGTTTGCTTATTCCCTTCTGACAACCAGCATTGGGATGTAAAAGGACATGCTCGTTTAGAGTATCAGAAAGGTGATGGCTACCTTACGCAAACCTTTTTGTTCTCTTGTGATTGCCAATTAAGTAAGGGGGAAAAAGGTGAGCCAAAGGTTAGCAATCTTACAAGTATTCAAGTAATAGATGTGTTATAATTTTAAAAGTATATTGATATGAGACATTTTACATTTAAAGGGCTGCTTTTTGCAGTAGTATTTATGGTGTTGGGCTGCTTGTCAATTCAAGCAGCAGATGACGATGGCTTGATTACTAAACAAGTTATAGTCAAGTTGGACAAGGCTGGTACTTTGCCCGATAAGATTGGAAGCACAAAGAGAGCCCAGATTACTAACTTGAAGATTATTGGTGAGATAAATGGCACGGATTGGAGAGTAATACGTTATATGGCAGGTCGTGTTTCCTATAGTGATCGTGATATAGAAACAGATGGAAAACTCGCAATTTTGGACTTGTCTGAAACAAAAATTGTGAATGGAGGAGGAGCTTATTACATTTATAGTTATACTTATGATAATGCACTGGGTGATTCTGCCTTTGAAGGTTGTAGTGGCTTGACCAGCTTATCTCTTCCTGCAGGTTTAACTTCCATTGGTAGTTCTGCCTTTAAAGGTTGTAGTGGCTTGACCAGCTTATCTCTTCCTGCAGGTTTAACTTCCATTGGTAGTTCTGCCTTTAAAGGTTGTAGTGGCTTGACCAGCTTATCTCTTCCTGCAGGTTTAACTTCCATTGGTAGTTCTGCCTTTAAAGGTTGTAGTGGCTTGACTTCTATTTATGTTTATGCGGAGAATGTTCCAAAAATGGGAAGCAACGTATTTTATGGCTGTGATGCGAAGAAATGTACAGTTTATGTACCAAAAGGAACTTATGATGATTATTGGCTTTCTGAGTTTGGCTATTTCGAGAATATTGTAGAATATGATCCTACTGGCATCGACAAGGTAACCACTTCAAATGGAGCCAAGGAGGTTTCTCGTTATTCCGTAAATGGTCAGCGACTATCAGTTCCAACGAAGGGCTTGAACATCGTGAAGTACAGTGATGGTAGCGTGAAGAAAGTTGTTGTTCAATAGCTTTCAACAACTTTAGTATACTCTAATTTTCTAAATTACGATATTATGGAAATGGATTATAAATGGCTTTGTGAGGAGGTCTTGGCTGTTGACAAGCTTGCTCCTGCAAATATAATTGCGGCTTCAGAAAAGACTTTTGGAATGTACTATGCAAAGGCAATTTTAAAGTTACTGTCGCTTTTGGGAGTAAAGGAAGGGGTAAAACGTAAGGATGGTTATATTCGTGCGGTGTATCATTTGAATCCAAAGTTCAAACGAAAAATAGACTATAGCATAGAGTATCTTGTCTGTATCGGCTATTTTAAATATGAGGGGATTGTAGAATTGCCAGATTACTGTGAGCCTTGTTATTATGAGGGCAATACATATATGTTCGATGTAGAGTATAGCGATGATAATCCGGCTCCAACAGGAAATTCATGTGATGTCTCTTTCTTGGATATTTTGTTTTGGGAACAATTATATAATTGCCTTTGTCGAGAATTTGAGGAAGTAAGGCAGATGAGCTAAAGTTTACCTGAAGGGATTAGTCCGACAAAATATGTCGGATTATAGATGAGTCTAAGACGTGCAGATGAATATTTTTAATAACTTAAAAATTAAAATTATGGTGGAAGAAGTGATTCTTGCAGTAGTTTTAATAGTATGTGTCAGAGTACACATATTTATTAAGCTCTAAAAACATTCTTTGCGATTTGCGATGGCAAATAAATGTTTTAGATATTGGTGTGTTTTTCTACATCTCATCGATTAGGCAACGATGGCAGTACTTGCCTTCTTATAGATTTCTGCTATTGGGCACGAGCAATCGTGCCCTTTTTTACGTTCTTAGAGAGTTAAATCTACGAAAAAGCTTGGCGTTATCAAGTAAAAAACGTACTTTTGCTCCCAAAAAATGTGTCAAGACACGAAAAATAGGAGTAAACTATGTATTTTGAGCGTAAGGAATATCTAAACAAACTCATTTCTGCAGAAGGAAATGGGATGATAAAGATTATTACTGGCATCCGCCGTTGTGGTAAGTCTTTTCTTCTTTTCAATATCTTTCGCAAGCACTTACTTGGGAGAGGTATTGCGGAAGACCATATCATACAGGTAAATTTTGAAGACCGTCGTAACAAGAAACTCCGTGACCCTGATGCCTTGCTAGACTATATCGATAGTCAGATAGTAGATAAGGATAAGTATTATATCCTCTTAGATGAGGTTCAGATGGTAAAGGAGTTTGAGGATGTGCTCAATTCTTATCTTCATGTAGAGAATGCAGAAGTGTATGTAACTGGTTCTAATGCTCGCTTTTTGTCAAAGGATATTATCACTGAGTTCAGAGGACGAGGTTGGGAAATTCGCATCCATCCATTGAGCTTTTCTGAATATTACGAGGTGATAGGAGGTGAGAAACAACCAGCTTTGGAAACCTATTATCTCTATGGTGGATTACCTGCTGTAGTGCAGATGGAAAGCCCTGAAGCCAAGCAGAACTATCTCAGAGAAATCTATGAGACCGTTTATCTGAAAGATGTATTGGATCGTAATCGCTTGAAGAATCCAGAAGGAATGAAAGAATTAGTGCGTCTCCTTGCATCTACGATAGGTTCTTGTACCAATGTCTTGAAAATCTCCAATACGTTTAAGTCGGTAGGTGGAGTAGAGATAACTACCAAAACTATCAGCAAGTATTTGGAATACCTACAAGATTCCTTTATCATTTCCGAGGCTTTGCGCTATGATGTGAAGGGCCGTAAGTACATAGGTGCTGGCACCAAGTACTATTTCGAGGATTTGGGCATCAGAAACGCCGTGCTTGACTTCCGTCAGATAGAATTCACCCATATCATGGAGAATGTCATTTATAACGAGCTTCGCAAGCAAGGCTATGGTGTGGATGTCGGCGTAGTGGAGAGATTCAAGCGAGATGAGGAGGGTAAGTTGCAACGTCGCAACCTCGAAATCGACTTTGTGGTAAATCGCCACGATGAGCGTCTCTACATCCAGTCGGCTTACGCCTTGCCTGACAAGGAGAAAGTAGACCAAGAGCAAGCCTCATTATTGAATGTGAATGATGGCTTCCGGAAGATGATAATCGTCGGTGACAGGTATTATTCCAACTATAATGAGGAGGGTATCATGATGATGAGTCTCTACGATTTTTTGCTCCAAAAAACGAAATTCTTTCACATATTTGGCAGTAGCGTAGAAGAAGGAGGTGAAAATGAAGATTAAAAAAATATGGTTTGCTGATGAACGTATTTATGGCGAGACAGACGACGGAAGGGTATTGTGGCAATCTTTGCTGTATTACAAGCGCTTGAAAAACGCTAGTCATGAGCAACGTGAAGATTATGAGATGGACGATGAAGGAATTTATTGGCCATCTTTGGATGAAGATGTGTCTTTTGAAAGTTTTGAATATGAAGATCCCGAGCCTAAAGGCATTTCTTTAATATTCTTGTCTCATCCAGAGCTAAATGCTGTAGAGATAGGCAAACGCTTGGTATTATCAAGTCTAACCGAAATTATAGGAACATTAAACGTTTTTACGGATTTTATCCGGCGAAGCATTGCGGTTTGAGATTTTCTTCTTATTTTTGCAAGTGTAAACGAAAAAACAGGAGATATGGAAGAAATCATCAAACTTAATTCTGTAGATAAGTATTGCGAACTGCACGGATTCGAAACGCAGCATCCGTTGGTGGGGGTGTTCGACTTGAAGGATGCCACCAGGTTCCCGCAGGAATATACAGTAAATCACGGACTGTATGAAATCTACTTGAAGGAAAACCTGGGTTGCAACATCGTGCGCTACGGCAGGCAGAAGTATGACTACCAGGAGGGCACGGTGACGAGCTTTGCCCCAGGGCAGATTACTCATGTGGTAATGAACCCTGACGTGCGCCCTCAGGCCAAGGGGCTCCTCTTCCATCCAGACCTTATCAAGGGCACGCCGCTGGCAAGGGAGATGCGCCACTATTCGTTCTTCTCTTACAGCAGCAACGAGGCACTGCACCTCTCTGACGAGGAGAAGCAGATATTCATCGACTGCCTGGAGAAGATCAAGATAGAACTGAACCGGCCGATAGACAAGTTCTCCAAGCGGCTCATCTCCATGAACATCGAACTCCTGCTCAATTACTGCATGCGATTCTATTCCCGCCAGTTTGTTACCCGCGAGGTGCAGAACAAGGATGTGCTCACCCGGTTTGAGAATCTGCTGGATGAATACTTCACTGGCAACAAGCCACACATGGAGGGATTGCCCACCGTGAAGTACTTTGCCGACAAAATCTGTCTGTCGCCCAACTACTTCGGCGACCTCATCAAGAAGGAGACAGGCGTGAGCGCACAGGAATACATCCAGAACAAGATAATCGACCTCGCCAAGTCGATGCTCCTGGGGTCGGAGAAGACGGTGACGGAGATTTCCTACGACCTCGGCTTCCAGTACTCCCAGCACTTCAACCGTGTGTTCAAGAAGAACACGGGATTGACACCTACGGCTTATCGCAGGAGTTAAAGTAAGTGAAGAGTGAAGAACGAAGAGTGAAGAATTCAAGTGAAGAGTGAAGAACGAAGAGTGAAGAATTCATTTGTTTCATAAACCTTACAGTAATGTCAAATTGCAAACTGCATCCTTTAGTTCGTCTCACTACTTTATGTGAGATGAACACATCCGACTTGACCCAGTGCTTTGTGGTGATACTGCAGGGCAGGGAGAGCCGTGTCTGTACGGGATGTACGGCGTGCGACTTCCGGGACGCCACGTTGCTGTTCTTCCGTCCGGGCAAATGTAGCGAGTATGCGGAGCGGATGGGGAACGATTCTTTGCCCGTGCTCTGCTTCTGCGGCGATTGGCTAGAAAGGCATCTGCCCGATGCCTTCGAGCGCAATTACCACTTCTTCGCCTACAACATCAAGGAGTCGCTCCACTTGTCGCAGCGGGAGAAGGTGGTGGTGGAGAAGTGCCTTGCCGACATCCGGGAGGAACTGGAGTGGGGGATAGACGAATACAGCCATGTGCTCATTGCCCAGAAGATTAAAATCCTTTTCGATTATTGTCAACGGTATTACGACCGTCAGCACATTACCCGCTCGTGCCTCAATGAGCGGGTGATGAAGAAGATAGAACAAGAGGTGGACGAATATCTGGTTTCTGGCGACAACTGCATGACTTGCTGCCATC
>CAVDKC010000038.1:0-21263 GCA_963609615.1 Oribacterium sp. | reverse complement strand
GCATTTTGATTTTTGCATTGAGGGATTCTGCAGCAGCATTTGTGGAACGGTTAACTAAGAAATTCAAGATTTCACCAGTGTCTGCAAATAACTTATATTGTTACATTTTATACGCTTTTCCTCCTGCTTGGCAGGGTTGCCCATCATCGCAATGCTGTAGTTTACCATTGTCGTTTTTAGGTTTTAAAATTGTTGTTACTATGCAGCCGTTTTGTTCCTACTAGCGACCGGGGCTCATCGGTACTAGCGACGGGGCTTGGTTCCTACTAGCGTCCGGGGCTGGTCGGTAATAGCGGCTGCGGATTGATGATATTTGCTTCTTTACGGAGCCGTCGTAAAATTTTTGTCCATATTCTTGCGGGTTTAAAATAATTATTGTATCTTTGCAGCGGATCATTCCTCGTAAGAGGTTTGGACCCCACATTCAGGCAGACTTGATTACTTTAAGTCTGCCTGTCTTATTTTGAAACCATTTGCGACTATTTCATCGTAAGTATATGTTTTATCCTTTCCGTCAACAACCACCATTATCGAATGAATGTCGGTTCTCCTTACTCTGTCATGCAAAGCACTGCTCAGCTCGCTCAATGATATGTCAGAATCTACGAACAATACTAAGTCGTGCGCCTGCTTGGCTCCTTTTCGGATAAGGTTATCAATAGAACTCTTTGTAGGTAAGGCGTTAACTTTATATTCTTGCTCTATACCTAATGTTCTATTGAGACTATCGGCAGTCTTGCGATCGGAAGGGTTGGCGACAAGGTCTATTTCGTATCTATGCTTTTCTGCTAAGTAGGTAGCTACCCTTACGTTTTCCTTCTTCTCCGTCTTGCCATGCTTGGAGCTTACACGAACCTTGCCACGTTTGGTCTCGCACTCATAGAATACTTCAGGGGAGTCCTTTTGTTTTCTTTCCCAACATGTACGAGTTTTTATGCAAGCGGCACACAAGTCGCCTTCTGGAATATAATTAGCGAGCTTTATGTCTCCACCCTTCGCTACATCGCAGTCATTACACCGCCTGATGGTATAGGGGTTATAATCGGGTACGGCTTTCTGCTGCTTGCCGCTGTTGAATCGGAAGATGTTGTAGCGTTCGCCGTCCAGTGCCTCCTTGCCACGGTCCATAGCCTCTTTAGGGTCGGTCTTGTCGTATTTCCACTTGAGTACCTGTACCGCGGAACAGCGACACGACCATCCATTTGGCGGGTAGTAGGTTTCCCAGAAGGGGTCGCTCATGGGCAGGGTTACACGGTTGAGGGCGGCGTGCTCCGGGCGTACCTTGTCATCGCCCGCCGTACGGTACTGCAGGTAGTAGCGGTCGCCGTCTTCTGCGAAGCGTTCCCACTTGGCTGCCATCTGTGCCGACTGGTGTACGAAGTTGTACTCAGCCCTCAGGTAGTTGCGGTTGTAGGTTTCGTCGATGCTCCGAACGTCGTTCAAAAAGCGTTCGAACGTCTTTCTATCGCCGTTCTCATCCAGAAGCGAGGGGAACGCCTCGTTGAGCTCATGGAAGGTCTTCATACCCGAAAAGACATAGTTGGAGCGTGAGAGCCGCTGACGCATCAGGTCGCTCATTTCTACCTTCTGGAAGGTGGAGTCGAGGATGGCAGTGTGGGTCTGGATAAAATCCTGTGCCTTGTCGGTGGTGAGGATCGAGATGTCGAGGTGCGCGCCCTTTTGGCGGAAAAGAGCCTTCATGAGTCCCTCGAATTTACCCGAAACCTTTTTGGCTATCTCTTTCCAGTCCCCCTCTGAAAGTGAAGAGTGATGAGTGAAGAGGGAAGAGTGAAGAGGGAAAAGGGAAGAATGAGGCACCCCTGAGCCGTGAGGCACTGATAGAACGGTACCGCAAGGCTAAGGAGAGTGTAGGATTAAAATAGGGAAAACACGACGTGGCTATTGCCAGGGAAGGCGTGTCATAACAGTGTCCGGCGATCGGAGAACACCAACCGCCGCAGCGATGAGCAGTACGATAAAGGCTATCCAGAAAGCCGTAACCCACCAAAAGGCGAGGCAAATAATCATTGCGATGATACTCATAACGACGATGAGTGCAGGGATAGAAACCCTGTCATCTTCTTTGTAGTCTGCCATAATGTGTAGTGTATGATGTTAAACATGCCGCAAATATACGGAATAATATTGATATAACCAAATTAAAATGGCATTATAATGGCAAACAAGGTCAACTTTACGATAAATCTGAAGGTTAACGGCAAAGACCAGGCCGTACAGGCTTCTGCTGCGGTAGACGAACTCCGCGAAACGGTAGAACGGAGCCGTAGCAGCATAGAACGCTCCCTGCAGAGCGTCAACGACTGGGGTTTTGCGCTGCATGGTTTGCAGGATGCCGTAAACGGGATAACCGGTTCGCTCAATACGCTGACCGAGGAAAGCCGAAGCTTCGGCGGTGCGATGGCTGCTGCCAACACGATGGCAGGCAAGAGCGGTGAGGAGTTTGCCAACCTCAAGGAGCAGGTGGCGGAACTCTCCAAGACCATCCCCGTGGCCCCGCGACCAGCTTGCCAACGGTCTCTACCAGGTAATCAGTAACGGCGTGACGGAGGACAACTGGATAGAGTACCTCGAAAAGAGTGTCAAGGCAAGCGTGGGCGGTATCGCCGACCTGGAGGAAGTGGTGAAGGTAACCAGTACCGTCATCAAAAACTACGGCTTGGCATGGAGCGATGCCGAAACCATACAAGACAAGATACAGCTCACCGCCAAGAATGGCGTAACCTCGTTCGAGCAGATGGCGCAAGCCCTGCCCCGTGTTACCGCCAATGCCGCCACCCTGGGCGTGAGCGTGGATGAGTTGAAGGCTTCCTTTTTAACTTTTAACTTTTAACTTGTAACTTGTAACTTGCGGAGGGGGGTAAGCTCAGCGATGAGTTTTACTCCTTTCTTTTTTTGCGTCAGGACGGGGGCAGGGGGGCGGAATTTCGGACTGTCACTGTCACCTGTCACCCCCAAAGGAAGACAAGGATACCGTCAGGCATGTCACCATCCTGCCCTTTATGCCTTGGCTATGCTGAGAAAATTGTAAAAAAATGGGGATAGGCAAGTCGTCGTGATGACTCGTCTGTCCCCTTTTCTTTTTGCTTCAGGATGCCCGCCTTGGCGAGCATCAGATTGCCGTGCAACTCGTTATGCCGAGCGTGGTGGCGATAGCCGTGAGAAAGCTGATGGCTATCTGAAGGATGGTTTTCCAGGTTTCTTTCTTCATAGATAGTGGTATTAGTTTACTTGTAACTTTTAACTTGTAACTTTTAACTTGTAACTTTTAACTTGTAACTTTGAACTTGTAACTTTGAACTTGTAACTTTGAACTTGTAACTTTGAACGTTCAAAGTTAAAAAGTAAAACATATCATAAAGTTAAAAGTTACAAGTTACAAGTTAAAAGTTTAAAAGCTGCTGCCGTCGGAAGTGCTATCTCCCGAGGTGCTGCCGCCAGAGGTGCTGCCGCCAGAGGTGCTGCCGCCTGAGGTGCTGCCGCCGGAGCCGCCTGAGCCATCTGCGTCGTCGCCGGCAGCAGAGGAGTCGTAGGTGCCGTACTCCTGCAGTTTGCATTTCTTGGTAAGCTCGGCGTTGCTCCAGGTGCGGGTGTTGCGGAGGATGAGGTGCACGCCCTGGATGCTCTGTGCCGTTACGTCGGCACGGGTGTCTTCGGCACGCGAGGTCATGCCCATGGAGAAGAGGCCCAGTTCGCCCAGGCGCACGCTCTTGCCGTCGAGGATTAGCTCCTGCAGGTGGTCGAGGGCATCCATCAGCACGCCGTGGATGCTGCCGCGGGAATAGGGGGAGCCGTGGTCGGAGATGTGGCTCACGAAGTCTTCGAACGACATCTCGCGGTCGGTTACTGCAGTGGCGTACCACTTCTTCTTGCCAGCGTTTTCGCCCGACTGTGGGGTGCGCTGAATCTTTCTGTACTTGAGGGTTCCTTTAGTGTTAGTTGCCATAGTCTTTTTTGGTTTTTAAAGTTGAATGTCTCTTTTTACGTTGAAAGTTGAACTTTGAAAGTTGAACGTTATGATATGCTTTTTTTTAACGTTGAAAGCTGAAAGCTAATCATAACGTTCAACTTTCAACGTTCAAAGTTTTCTGCTTGCAAAGGTACGGCTTTTTCCTGGCACCGCCAAATTTCGAGGTGTGATAAGGGGCGATTTTCGGCACACCCCCGCAAATGTAGTTATAATGCGAGGGCGGTACGACTTTTGCCCCCTGAAACATAGTTTTATCGCCCGAGAAATATACTTTTTACTTGTAACATTTAACTTGTAACATTTAACTTGCGTTGTAACTTTGAATGTTCAAAGTTAAAAAGTAAAACATATCATAACGTTAAAAGTTACAAGTTACAAGTTAAAAGTAAAAAGCCTCTTTTGGTGACGGTGACAGTGACAGTCCGGTTTTCCGCACCTCCCCGTCCCCCTGCCGTGGTGGGGCGAAGATAGGGGAAAAGGTAAAGAATTGTTAATTATATATTTTTATATTTATATATATATATAAATATAAACTTTCTCTTTCACCCTTTTTCCCTCAGAGGGGAGGTGCGGAAAACCGGACTGTCACTGTCACCGTCACCAGTCACCCCATTTTTTTGAGAGGGGGATGAAGATTTAAGAGGAGTTTTTTTATCCGTAACTCTCTCTTTACAAGAGATAAACAACAAGAAGTATGGACATTCACGGAGGTTTTGATAAATGAACCTTTTGTGAATGTCTTTTTTTATTTTTCTGCCCGAAACCTTCGTGTTTCTCGATTATTTTTTATACCTTTGAAGCAGATAATAACGTAGTATAACTATCTAAACAATATAACGATATGAATATCAGCAGATTTACCCCCCCCACTTTGTGGCACAAGGGATGGCAAACAGTAAAGAATGAGGCTTCTCATGAGCCTCACTGTAGAAAACATGCACTTAGTATAGCCTTTGCTATACTCTTTTTAATCACCAACTTTTTTATTTTGAACAGTTGTTCTTCTTCTGATGATGACGACGATAATCAGAAGAAGGAGGAAGATGTTGCGCATTATTACGTCAAGTATGAAGTCAGTTTTACAGGCTTAGGAAGTCCCTATATCCATTATGTAAGCATAGAGTATATCAGCGAAAATGGGCACTGTTCTGTATCTCAAAATGCCTTGTCGTGGGATGGCACTTTTGGACCATTCAAGCCTGGTACGACAGTAGAAGTCAATGCTTATTGTGACAAAGTACTCAGTAAAGGTAATAATAGTGCCCGCTTATCTGTATGCAATGGTAACGGCCCTTTTGTTCTGAAAGCAGAGACATCCAATATGGGTAAGAATAGCGTTTCTGCCAAATACACCATCCAAGAAACCGACTAATTTTGATAGAGGAGCATAAGCTAATGCGAGCAAAAGAATACTTGAACCTGCATAGGCAAGAGTTGAAGTATGCAGCGGTAGTGGGGCAAATCATAGACGATTTGTTGCCCCTCAGAAAAGACAAGGAAGCAACCAACGCATACATGAACCGACGGCTATCAGCCGACATCCGCTACCAGCACTACCTCTTGCAAAAAGAACTCTTCGAGAGAGGCAATGCCTTGCAGCCAGATAAACCTGTGTTTGAAAAATTGGAAGGAGAAATCAGCAAGGACATTTCCATAGAAGTGAGAAGAGAGCTTTTCTGTATCATTAGAGAGGACGAATCCTTCGGCTATTTGTTTTACATCCTTGGGATGGAGTACAATGCCCACCATTCGGGTGAGCCGATAGACTGCGTTCCCGATAACGAACAAATCCTGCGGAGCATCATAGACAACAGGGATGACTACCCCAAGAAGAAACTGGACAGTTTCATCAACGAAGACTTGAATTATCGCCAATACTGCACCCTGCTGGATGGCAACTATTGGGCTGATGACGATACACTGTACTTGAAATACTTCAATCGGGTATATCAAATCTATGATGAGTTGCGACTTTGCCGTGGCAGCATGTCGGGAGTGAAGAAGTATCTCAACGAACAGACGTTCGACAATGACGCAGAGAAGTTCTGGATCTATTCCTTCATCATCACGCTCATAGAGGGTTCCGGGCAGAAAGACGAAAGCCTTGGCAGATGTAAGATGCAACTGGCAAGGGAGATTGAACCTCTACGGGAGAGAATCATATTGCTCCCTACTGTCACCAGCAAGAGCCCCGTTTATCTTACAGAGCGCACAGGTGCTAAGATAGACATCATCCGTGTGCTCAATGTACTCTATGAAATGGGTATGTTTACGGAGGAGAGCGGAAGGAAAATCAGCAAGAAGGATTTTATGGTTGCAATGGGACAAGCAATGAACATAGACTTAAGTGGTTACGACAAAGACTTGTCAAGGTCGTTGTCCGATAGCACAAAACTCGAAAAGCACCTAAGAATTTTCGAGAACATGCTCCAGAAAATGACAGATATTTTTAATAGGCACTAAGGATGAGAGAGAAACAGAACATAGCACCATTGAGGTTTATAGATTTGTTTGCTGGATTAGGAGGTTTTCACTTGGCTTTGAAGCAGATGGGATGCGAATGCGTGTTTGCCTCTGAGCTACGTGAGGACTTGCGCAAACTCTACAGCATCAACTTTCCCGAGATGAAAGGAAAGACCGAGAGCGGCATCAACAAAATAGAGGGCGATATCACCGCCATCAAGCCTAAAGATATTCCAGCCCACGACATCCTGTGTGCAGGATTCCCATGCCAGCCATTCAGCCAAGCTGGCAAGCGACTGGGATTCAACGATGACAAAGACCGAGGAAACTTATTTTACAACATTTGTGCCATCATAGATGCCCACCGTCCAAGGTATGTACTTTTGGAGAATGTTGCTAACTTGAAAGGGCATGATGACGGTAACACATGGAAGACTATTAAGGAGGCTCTTGAGAGTCGTCGTTACAAAGTCAAGGAAGAATTGCTCTCGCCCCACCAGTTTGGCATTCCACAGCATCGTCGCCGTATCTATATCGTATGTGAGAATGAGGATTTCGGTTGTCTGGAGGGCTTTGAGTTTCCTAAAGGACATGAGGAGGTGGAATGCAACATCAAGAGCATTATCGATCCTGACGAGATGAATTACCAGCATTTGAAGACAGATACTCGTCACCAGTTGGATGTGTGGAGAGAATTCTTGGGACTTTGTGCTGACCATCATGTCAAGGTGCCTACGTTTCCTGTCTGGGCGATGGAGTTTGGGGCTACTTACGACTACGAGGATGGCAAGACCCCAAGTTGCAGTTCTCTGGAGCAACTTCGTGGCGCAAAAGGTACGCTCGGAATGCCGATAACGGGGAAAACAAGAAAGAACTGCTTGGCTTGCATACCGCCTTATTCAAGGCAAGATGTGGATAAATTCCCTTCTTGGAAACAAAAATACATACAGCAGAACCGTGACTTTTATCAGGCAAACAAGGAATGGCTCGACCCTTGGAAGGAAAAAATCAAGGACTTTGCCCCAAGCCATCAGAAAATGGAATGGAACTGTGGTGATGTTGCCCCTGTGCTGGATGACAAAATCATTCAGTTCCGAGCTTCGGGCATACGCATCAAGTTGCCAACTTTCTCGCCAGCACTCAACCTCGTGGGAACGCAGATTCCGATATTTCCTTGGATAAAACTACCGAAGGAATCGAGGATCGGAAGCGAGAAGACTGGTAGGTATATGACCGTACACGAGGCTTCCAAGATACAAGGTATGCAAGATTTGCATTTCTCAGGAGAGGGCTTTTCACTTACTATCTCACGATGTTACGAAGCCTTGGGAAATGCGGTCAACGTTACGATTGTTCAACTTATAGCAGGGAGGATGATAAAAAGATGAATAATTCTATAGAATCAGTAAACATCAGCATAGGTGCCAATATGTATGGCCGTTTCGAGGACTTGACCAACACGCCATCCAACGTGTTGGCTGAGTTCGTGGATAATGCCTTGCAGTCATATCGTGACAACAAGGAGCAGTTGCACGCCTTGAATGGCGACTATTGCTTTTCTGTAACCATTGAGTTTGTCCGTGACGCTACTGGCAAGGAAATACAAGAGATACGAGTGACAGACAATGCTTGTGGCATTAGCATGAGCCGGTACCAAACGGCTTTTATGCCAGCCAAGACACCAGAGAACAATACTGGGCTTAATGAATTTGGTATGGGGTTCAAAACGGCGGCTTGTTGGCTCGGAGAAGTTTGGGAGGTGAAGACCAAGGCCCTGAACGAGACTGAAGAACGCACCATCCATTTCGACCTCAACCAAGTGACCACAAACGATTTGAACACTCTTCCTGTAGAGCATGTAGCTCGTCCTGTCACGGAGCATTATACCATCTTTACGATTAGTCAACTCACCAAGAACTCGCCTAAGTCACAGGGCATTGCCAAGATAAAGAAAGACTTGGCAAGCATCTACCGTATGTCGCTCAGAAATGGAGAGATGCGTCTTGTGGTAGATGAGGAGTTGTTGGAGTTCAAAGACCCAGAGATTCTGACGGCACCGTTCTATAAGGACACGAGTGGTACACCAGTGTATTGGAGGAAAGATATTGATTTCGAATTGAGGCAATACAAAGCGCATGGCTATATTGGCGTATTGAAAGAAATGAGTAGCCAGAACAATGGATTTGTACTGCTCCGCCGTGGCCGTGTGGTAAAAGGAGCAGAGAACGGAGAGCGATACTTCCCCAAGTCGCTGTGCGGCAATGTGGGTTCGCCACGCTACAAGCGTATCTTTGGAGAATTGGAACTGGAAGGCTTCAAGGTTTCATTCAACAAGAACGACATTCTCGACAAGGAAAACCTCGATGCCTTGATGGAAGCTCTGAAAGGTAAGATACATACCAAGGAATTTGATCTCTATGCACAGGCGGAAGGTTATCGTGTGGATGAGCGCAAAAAGATTGCCAAAAAACTCGTAACCAAGCACGACACTTCTTCACTAAAATCCCGAAAGACCATCGAGTTCTCTACGGTGAAACCGAAGCCTACTCCAACACTATTCCCAGAGATGCAACCCAAGCCTGTAGTGCAATCTGTTGGCACGCCTATGGTGTATGGCGAGTACGAAGATAAATATAAAATCAACGGTGAGGAATACACCTTGCAAGTCAAGTTGGAAGGTGGAGATTCTGACTTGTTTTGGGTAGATGTGAGCAAGGAGACGGAAAATGTCATCATTTGTCACATCAATACGAGCCATGTGTTCTTTGAGCATTTTGGTAAGCCGAATGAAGCCATCATCGCCGTGCTAAAGACATTGGCTATTGCCAAATACACCGCCAAGAAAGAGGCAGAGAACGATGCCGCCAAGATGGTGGAGTATTTCAATGAATATATCAAACGAACAAAGGTATAGCTATGGAGGAAAGTATTAAGATTATACAGCCCACGGAAGAGGTACTTTCTGGTGTTCGCCACGGAAGAATCCTCAATGAAGATGTCCATCTGGGGAAATGTTTCGACTCTTTTGTGGAGCAACAGAAATGTAAAGGTATCACGGCGCAAGGTGCAGCAAACCTCCGTGAGGAAACAATGGACATATTGGCTCATTGCAATCCTCACGATGCTGTAGGCAATGACGAGACTACCCATCTTGTGGTGGGCTATGTACAGAGCGGCAAGACCATGTCGTTTACAGGACTTACAGCCTTGGCACACGACAACGGATATAGGATTGTCGTGTATTTCGCAGGTACAAAGTTGAACCTTTTAAAACAGACCTCGGAACGTTTGGAAAAAGATTTGATAAAATCTAACTCGTTGGGTAAGAATGCCTACAAGATTCACAAAGACCCTACTGTGGGTGAGGCAGAGGAAATCATCGGACATCTGAGCATGACCAGCAAACCTACTATATTGATACCTATCTTGAAACATCATGATCACATTAAGCATCTGAAAGAGATATTTGAGATGGATGATTTCAAACAGGCAATGGCTGGCGAGACCGTGATGATTATAGATGACGAGGCAGACCAAGCTTCGCTCAATAGTTATGGACGCTCCAATAGTAAGAACGTGGACGACGAGGAGGATGAAACTTCCGCCACATACGATGCCATTCTGAAATTGCGTGCTATCCTGCCTGGCAATACATACGTGCAATATACAGCCACTCCACAAGCCAACATCCTCATCAGTATGCAAGACATTCTTTCGCCGAAGAGCCATACTTTGCTTACTCCAGGAGAAGGGTATATTGGGGGAAAGGAATATTTTAGAGACGTATTCAATGGCGGTTTGATTATAACGATTCCTGAAGACCAAGTATTCCATAACAGAAAAAACAGATTAAGAAAATGTCCTCAGTCGTTGAAAGATGCCGTAAAGTTTCATATACTTGCGGTTGCTATTGTCGTAAAATGGATGGATGTAGATATTAGCTATTTATCAATGATGGTTCACCCAGACGTCAGTAAAGCTAACAACCGATTGTTTAAGAAATGGATAGATTCCGACTTGACCCAATGGCGCAAATTACTTGCCAAGCCAGATGGGCAAGAGGATAAGGAAGATTTGTTGAAAGATTTCGAATCTCTTTTTCCGATGGCGGTAAAGTTCTATTCCATTGACGAATGCCCTACTTTTGATGAAATCAAGCCATTTCTAAAAGATATTCTCAACGACAAGAAGGTTTATCTGGTCAATTCTGATAAGGATGCCGATACAGAAATTGATTGGGAGAAATATAGTATGCACATCTTGGTTGGGGCAGAAATGCTGAACCGTGGATTCACCATAGAAAAACTTGCCACTACCTATATGCCTCGCTATACGGTAAGCGCGACAAATGCCGACACCATACAGCAGCGTTGTCGATTCTTTGGTTACAAAGAAAGCTATATCAAGAGTTGCCGTGTGTTCTTGCCTCAAAGCTCCATAAACAACTATATGGAATATGTCAAGCATGAAGAAGAATTGAGGTTGACCCTCTCTCGTTGTGATACGCTTGAAGCAGCAGAGAGACAAATCCTGTTAAATCCTCAACTTCGCCCGACACGACTTGATGTGCTGCCTATCTCCGTGGTAAATACCAAACTTCGAAAGAATTGTGCGATGCAAGCTTTTGAGAGTAAAGAAACGATACGTCACAATGACCAAGTGGTTGCGGATTTCTTAGCGAAACATCAAGATGATTTCACTCTAGCTTACAATTATACAACCAAGGATAGAACTCACAGAGGACTACGATTGCCTATAAAGGAAGCCATAGAATTTTTGACAGATTTCCGCTTTAAGAACTATCCTGATGCTTCCCGAAAGAGTGCGACGATAAGGTATCTGAGATATTTGTCAAGTCAGCAAGATAATCCACTGCAATATGTGTACTTCATTCAGATGGCTTGGGATTCTGTACCTCGCAACCGTAGTTTTGACTTCGCCAACAAACGCTTTGCACCAAATACCCGATTGTTTGCAGGTCCGTCATCAGCAACAGACTCAACGGATTATCCTGGTGATGAAAAAATAGTCGAAAAAGACTCAATCACTATTCAGTTGCATCACATCGCATTCAAAGGTATCATAAAGTTGGGATTTCCAACTACAGCATATACACTTGCCATCAACTATCCTGATGAGTTGGCAACCACCTATTGCTCTAACGAGGAAAAGAATCAAGAAGACGATGGTATAACAGACGGTAATGAAGATTAATAAGATGGAACAGACTATCAAAGAACAATTCAAAACGTTGGGATGTCATGGCAATAGCGATGACTCCTACAAGGTGCTTTCCCTTGAAAACTTGCCTCACAAGTTAGGTAAGTCGAGCGAGAGTTACCCTATGTTTTTCATTTGTGTCAACGAAACAGCCTCGCAAGTCAAGAATATTACTCGTGAACTCCTGGCAGTGGAGTATAACCAGTTATGCCGCTTGTCTTCGGAAGAGGGTGACATGGAGAAATCGTATGCCATCATCACACTTCGCTCGCCCGAATGGGCTTTGCAAGCCTCATTCATCGACATTGTGATACTTATGCTACAGAAAATACAACCTGTGCCTTCACGCAAAACGCTTTCCGTGGAAGTGGAGAAACTGATTACCATTTTCTCCGCATTGGTAAACCCTCCAGTTAAGAAGATGCAGGGGCTATGGGGAGAATTGCTGGTGATAGAGCGAAGCAAATACCCAGAGACCTTGGTAAACGCTTGGCATTCTTCGCCCAATGCAAAGTTTGACTTCACCTTGGGCAGAGACAAAATAGAGGTAAAAACTACATCGAGCGAGAATCGCATTCATCATTTCTCCATCGACCAGTTGAACCCATCGCCAAGTTCTCGCTTGCTCATCGCCTCTATGACGGTGAGAGAGTCAGGTGAAGGGAACGGTGGCAAGTCTGTGCGTGACCTCTTCAATGCCATCTACCAAAAGGTGGGTGTACAGGAACGTTTCCATCTGTATCAGATAGTGGCTGAGACCGTAGGCAACAATATTAGCAAGTTGGATGCTGTGCATTTTGATTATGTCGAGGCTACTGATACGTTGGCTTATTTCTGTGCAAAAGACATTCCGCACATCAAGAAGTCGGATGTGCCAGCAGGTGTAACAGAGGTGAAATTTGCCAGTTCGCTCGATGGCATACCGCAAGCCTTCTCACCAGAAAGAAGAGATGATTATCAAGAAAGTCCGTTGTTTAAAAGTATTATGTGATGGTAGCAAGATTATCAGCAAACGACCATAAGAAGTTGCTTGAAGAAGCTCTTATGGGAAACATTACTTTCAAGTTAGTGGAAGGAACGATGCCGTGTAAAATCATGGTGGATGGTTCCTGCTTCAATGTTTATGTGAAGGTATTGTCGAGCGCACATTTCAAGGGAAGTGAAGATGTGTGGCGAGCGCAACTGCCTAAGAATGAGGATTTCAATGAGATGAAGAACGCTCCCATCCCCTTTATTTTCTTGGGATATGATTCTGCAAACGATGTCTATGCCACATGGAATCCGCACGTAGTCAAGCAAAGGTTGAATGAGGCAACGTATGTCTCGTTCTACTCTCGCTTGTCTGGGCAGCAGGAGGCACATGAAGAAGACAAGTTTGTTCGCAAGCAACTCAATAATGATGGCGAGGTGCTGATATTCCCTCGCTCTAAACTCAACTCATATTTGGTAAACTTCGCAGTATATTTCCCAGACAACACAGAGTATGTTGCCATCGGAAGCAAGCGCAGAAAGGGAGCTAATGATGCTTATCGTCTGCTCAACGACAGTAGGAATTTGTCAGCCTTTGCCAAGTACTTGGAACAAAATGGTTGCAACGACATCGCTGAATATTGCAAGTTGATCAAGACTTTCATCAATCGTAACATCTTCTCCTGCCATCGCAAGATATTTCTTGCTTGCGACTCTATTTTCCAATACGAGGATGCCGTCAGGCGGTTTTTGGCGGAAGAAGACGTGCAAGCATCTATCTATGTGACAAGTGTGAATGCCGAAGATGTGCTTGATGCCTATGTCCTGTTCTTGTCAGAGAAAATAGATGAAGTAGAGGAACCTATAGACAAACCAAAGGATGAAGGCCCAAAGAAACAAACGGAAGATTTATGCTTGAAGAATGGTAAAATCATAAAAATCACAGATCAAGAACTTCTCCGTCAAATAGAGCCTTATCTCAATACGCCATACCGTGAGTCTATACCTGCGATGCATATTGTAAGTGATTACTATGAAGCGAAATATCCAGACCTCCACATGGAAATAAAGGACTGGATGAACTTGATTACTCGTATAGACTGGGATAACTGTTATAAATAAAAATATATTTTCATGGGGTTTACATAGGGTTTACGAACGCCCCCATGATTTTGCCTTATCTTTGCACTCGAAATCAGAAATCATCTGAGAATGATGTTTTCTTGGTTTCGGGTGCTTTTTTTGTTTCCCAAGAGCCGACACCTTTATATATATCAGCGCGCAGAGGATGGAGGAACATGAGAAATCACGAAGGGCATTCCTATAGAGTGAATAAACAAGAGTATCAAGTCATCATTTTAAAAAGAATATAGGAATATGACAACAAATGAATTTAAGATTCAAGTGTTCAAGCATCCTCAGTTCGGTGAAATCCGGGTGACGGGTGCGAGTGAAGAACCTCTCTTCTGCCTTGTGGACATCTGCAAGGTGCTGGAACTTAACAACACGAGCATGGCGAAGAGAAAACTGAAAGCAACGGGCATCAAAAGTTTTGAGGTACGTTCAGAACTAACCAACAAACATGGCAAGACCATCGTTTTTACAGACAACCTCACTTTCATTTCCGAGCAAAACCTCTACCGCTTGATAATGCGCTCCACCAAACCTATGGCTGAACCCTTCCAAGACTGGGTATGTGGTGAGGTGCTGCCCTCCATCCGCAAGTACGGCGGCTACATCTTGGCCCACGGGGCCGACACTACCGAAGACATCCGCCGCCGTGCCGAACAGGTACTGCAAGCCACCTTGGAGCAGAAGGATGCCTGTATCGCACGGCAGAAGAAACTCATCGAAGAGAAGGTGAAGATTATCCGTAATCAAGACGTGGAGATAGACCGTCTGCTGCCCAAGGCTCTCTATGCCGACAATGTGCTAGACAGCATCTCCTGCTACACCACCACGCAGATAGCCAAGGAACTGGGCATGACGGCGCAGGAACTGAACCGCCTGCTCTGCGCCAAGCACATACAGTACTACCAGAGCGGGCAGTACATGCTCTATGCCGAGTATGCCCACCGGGGGCTTGCCAAGAGCCGCACGCACTATGACCTCTTCGTGGGGCAAGACACGATACATACCAGAATGTATCTCGTGTGGACGGAGAAGGGGCGCAAGCTGATTCACCAGAAAATACAACACTAAACATTCAAAAAAAAACAACATGGAAACAAAAATAATGAGAGTAGTAAAGCAGGGCGAAGCATTCCTGGTAGATTCACAGAAGAGCGAGGGCGGAAAACTTGCCAAGTGTAACATCGTGTTGCAAGAGTTCGGAGGCAAGTACGAGAACCAGTTTGCAGCGGTGCTGCTTGGCAACAACGCACAGATTAAGCTCTATGCCGACGAACTGGTGATAGTAAAACTTCGCTTCCAGACCCACGAATACCAAGGCCAAGTGTTCCAAGACATCTTGGTGCAGGACATTCGGAAAATAATGTAAAGAGTGAAGATTTAAAATGTTTTACCTAAAATCAATAAACGATTTATGGCTTTTGGAATATCACAGAGCATAAGGAGCCAGGCGGTGCAGGTATGCACCCCCGAGCTTTTCCACCAGGCTGCCGGGAGTAGCCAGGTGAAGGGCGTATGCGCCCAGATAGAGGATGCGCTGGAGCGCAAACGCCGTGGCGAAATATGCCGGGAGGATTACGACACGATGAAGACCCGGCTGAAGTCTCAGCTGCCCATCCTCACGCCCCACGCCACCTTCCCCAACGGCCGCCGCCTCAATGCCGACGCCATCCCCAGCGGCCTCTCCATCTACGACAAAGACCACATCCCCGACCCCAGGGGGTACTGGAGAGTGAAGAGTGAAGAACTGAGGGCGAAGAATCCTGCGGCCCTGGAGAGCATCCTCCTGGTGCACGTTACGCCGAGCCTGGAGGGCTTGCGCCTGGTATTCGTCATCCCCCAGGGGATGAACCTGGCAGAGGCACAGAGGTGGATGTCGGAGCAGCTGGAAGACCCGGAATACGACTCTTGCGTGAAAGACTTGGCTCGCCCCTCCTTCATCGTGCCAGAAGACTACATCCTCTACATCAACGAGGCAGAACTCTTCAATGACAAGCCCCTCCCCTCCAGCCTCCCTGCACCCTCCAGCCTCCCACAGATTGCACGGGTTAACCCAGATATGGCTGCGCAAGGGGAAGGCGATGCTGCCTCCAGCCTCCCACAGATTGCACGGGTTAACACAGATGCAGCTGCGCAAGGGGAAGGCGATGCTGCGCAAACAAACAATCAACCTTCAACAAATCATAACGTTCAACCTTCAACGTTCAACCTTCAACGTCAAGAAAACGTTCAACGTCAAGAAAACTTCCCCTCAGAATACGAAGGCATCCCTTACGAAACCCTCATCAGCAAACTAGTAGAACTGCTGGGAGGCAAGCCCCAGCACGGCTCGCGCAACAGCTTCATCTTCACCCTAAGCTGCTACATGCGCTACCTCTGCGACGACGACCGCGACTGGATAAAGCAAGTAATCCCCACCTTCGGCGAAGCAAAGGAAAGAGCCTACGCCACCGTAGACAGCGCCTGCAACCGCAAGCAAGCCCTCCGCATGCCCGGCATCGTGCGCAAGGCCATCGCCCTCTGCCAGGACGAGCTAACAAGAGGCCGCTCGGCCTACTACGATGCCGACGACTTCGGCGACATCGCCAACCCCTCGAGCTACTTCTACCGCATCCACGAGATGCCCGGCAAGCTGCCACGGCTCATCAAACTGCTGCTCAGCCGAACCCCCTCCATCTACCAGCCAGCCGTATCGCAAGCCGTATTCCCAGCCCTGGGAGCGCACCTCTGCGACACTCGCTTCCGATACATCGACAACGTAGAGCACGAGGCCACCCTCATGAGCATCCTCTGCGCCCCCACCGGAAGCGGCAAGGAGTCTATCACCCAGCCCATCAACCACATCATGGCCGACATCAGGGCAAGGGATGCCGAGCAGCGCGAGCGCGAGCGGGCATGGAAAGACGAGTGCAACCGCAAAGGCTCTAACAAAGACAAGCGCGAACGCCCCGAAGGCCTCGTGATACAAGAGGTAAACATCGACATGACCAACCCCGCATTCGTGCTGCGCATGAAGGAGGCCGAAGGCCACTTCCTCTACGCCAAGGTAAACGAGCTAAACCTCTTCGACGCCCTCAAGGGCAAGACCAACCAGCACTTCCGCATCATGGAGCTGGCCTTCGACCTGGGCTCCTACGGCCAAGACCGCGTGGGCGTGCAGAGCGTAACCGAGACCATCAAGGTGCGCTTCAACTGGAACGCCTGCTGCACCCCCAAGAAGTGCCGCGACTACTTTAGCCGGGTGGTAACCGACGGCCCCATCTCGCGCATCAGCTTCGCCACCATCGAGCGCCGCCCCTGCGGCTCGGCAATACCCATATACGGTACCTACGACGCCGCCTTCGACGAGGAGCTGAAGCCCTACATCGACAACCTGGTGAAGGCTCGCGGACTGGTAGACTGCCCGCAGGCCATGCGCCTCGCCAAGAAGCTGGTAGAGGAGAACGCCGAGTTTGCCCGCCTCTCGCAAAACTATGTATTCGAAAACCTTAGCTTCCGTGCCAACGTCATCGCCTACCTCAAGGCCTGCGTGCTCTACGTGGCCAACGGCATGAAGTGGGAGAAATCCATCGAAGACTTCATCAGATGGAGCGAGCGTTACGACCTGTGGTGCAAGCTGAAACTCTTCGGCCAGATGATATACGATGCCGACGGCGAACAGGAGAAGGCAGGCCGCACGGCCCCCGGAGGCCCCAAAAACCTGCTCACCCTCCTACCCGACGACTTTACCGAGGAAGACTACGTAAAGGTGCGCCGCTCGCAGGGCTTCGACTACGACGACCGCAAGCGCATCAAGGATGCCTTGAAGCAATGGGTGCACCGGGGATATGTGGTAAAGATGGAAAGTGGTGACGGTGACAGTGACAGTCTGATTTTCCGCAAGCTAAAATTCAAGAACTTGTAACATTTAACTTGTAACATTTAACTTGTAACTTTTAACTTGTAACATTAAACATTAAAACAATGGAGATAATATTAAAACGAATAGCCAAGAAAAAGACCTATACCATCGGAAGGCTTTATGTATTCGATGACAAGGCAAACACAGAAAGAGAGGCACATCATAACGTTCAAAGTTCAACATTCAACTTTCAACGTAAAAAGAGCGTTCTACGTACGATATTGCCCGGCAAGCACCTAGACGACAAGCGCATCATCCGCGCTACGGTAGACGAGAGCCAGCTCACCCCCGAGCATTACCTATGCGACACCCTGGAGCCCACGTGGCGCAACCTGCTGGGCATTCCCCTAGCCCCACAGGAGGAAGACGCCCGGTACAGCCGCCAGAGCGGCAAGAAGGCCCGCAAGATACCGGGCAAGACCGCCATACCCGAAGGCTCATACCCCGTACTGATCACCAAGTCGCCCCGCTTCGGCAAGTGGCTCCCCCTGGTGCAGGGCGTGCCGGGATTCGAAGGTATCCGCATCCATGCGGGCAACTATCCCGACGACACCCAGGGCTGCATCCTCGTGGGCGAAAACAAGATGGCGGGCATGGTGGTAAACTCCAGGCAGTGGCTACGCCGCCTCATAGACCGCATCACCCAGGCCAGGGAGAGAGACGAGGCCATCTGGCTTACCGTCGTCTAACTACCCCACATCAGCCTGCGCATCTTGAGCTGCGCCTTGGTGGGCCTCTCCAGCCGCACCAGCTTCCACTGGCTGCGGTCTAGCCTGAGCCCAGCCTGGCCGAGGATGGCATCATAGTCTATCTCGGCCGTGGTGTCTACATACTTGCGTAGCACGGGCACAGGCTGCCCTGCCACTTCCTCGGTGGCTGCCCAAAACTCCTGCTCGGTAAAGCCACGATGCTTCTCCAGATAGAAGCGGTGGTAGAGCAGGCGCATCAGGTCGTCGAGCGACTTCTTGCCAGCCGTCATGCGGCGCAGTTCGATATCGAAGAGCAAGCCCAGGATGGGGCCCTTCTCATAGTAGGAGATGCGCACATCCTTGCCGTTTTCGGCCTTGTTGAAGAAGTTGAGCCAGATATCGTAGCTGCTCTGCCGCAGGCTCATGTGGCGGTGGCCCTCGTGGCCCTCGATGATGCCGATATGCTCAGAGAGGTCGGCGAGGAGATAGTCCATATCGATGATGCCGGCAGAGAGCATCAGGCGGGTCTCATAATACACGGTAAAGCCCTCGCTCACCCAGAGCATCGGCGTAAGCACCTCGCGGTCGTAGTCGAAGGGCCCCAGCTCGATGGGGCGGATAGACTTCACATTATACAGATGGAAGTACTCGTGGGTGGTAAAGCTCATATAGCTCTTGTACGCCTTCTCGTCGGGGAAGCGGAAGGTGCCGTCGGTATAGCAGGCCTGCGAGTTGTGGTGCTCCAGGCCGCCGCGCCCCTGCCCCAGGTGGATAAGGCAGTAGTTGTCGTAAGGCACATGCCCCATCAGGCGGGTAGTGGCGCTCACCATCTTGCGGAAGTCTTCCTCGAAATGGGTCTGCCCGAAGCCGTCGGGCGTCTCCAGTGCCAACTCATAGTCGTGGCCCTCGTGGCTGAAACGCTTCACGAGATGATTGCCCAGCAATACGGGCGAATCGTAGAGCACGTCGGCATCGGATGCCTCGAAGGTATCAGGGGCCACCCGCTTCAGTCCGGTAGAGATGTTTTTCCAGTTGGACGGCATACGGTAGCTCACCTTCACAGGGCTGTCTTTCTCGCCGTCTACATACATAAACACGCCGTTGGGGGCCACGAATGCCATCTGGTCTTCCACGCGGCACTCAGCCACCGACCGCTCGTTGGCAAAGATGCGGTACTTCACCTTCACCGTGCCGCCCCGGGGCTCTATCTTCCATCCGTTCTTCCCCTCCTTGGTCCAGGCTACGGCATTGCCCGCAGCATCCTGTGCAGAGAAGTCGGTGAGATACTTGGGGAAATCCACTATCACATAATATCCCGGAGCCCACACGGGCATCTTCAGGAGGAAGGGTTGCCTGGCATCCTCGCAGGTAAGTTCCACGTTGAGGTAGTGGTTCACCGTGTCGGGGGTCACCTCGTAGGCGAGCTTCACCCTGCCACTCATCTGGGCCGTTGCCGCCAAGAGCAAGAGTCCCGACAGCTGCATTCTTTTGTTCATTGTCATTTTGCTTTTTCCGAAAAAGGTTTCTCAGAGTGCAAAGCTACGCTTTTTTGTTGAAACTGCCAAGAAAAAGATTGTTTTTTTCAACATGACATATTAGAATCCCCCTCTCTGAGATGCCCCGGTAACACCTTTGTATTCACTTCGTCTTTGTATTTCAACCATCCTGCAATCACCCTGCAACAATATCACCGTACCTTTGCACCCGGAAAAAGGTATGACGGTTTCCACCCCCCGCTATGGGGAGCCTACCGCCCCCACACCCCAAACAAAAGAAACAAGATGAAATACAAGACAGAAGATGAAAGTAAAAAGGGATTTTTTCGCAGCATCTGCGCTGCTGCTTTTGAGCCAAGTGCCTGCATCGGCATTAGCCCAACAACTCAAGGGTGTAGTCGTCGACAAGAACTCGAAGGAGACACTTATCGGAGCCGTTGTCTCTGTGGAGGGCTCCGACGTGAGGGCGGTAACCGACATAGACGGCAACTTTACGCTCGACGGCTTGAAGAATGGAAAATATACCTTATACATCAAGTATGTAGGATATAAGACTCAAAAAATTGACGGGGTTCAGGTGAAGGACGCATCGCAGACCGATGGCATCACCATCGCCTTGCTACCCGATGAACAGCAGCTGAAGGAGGTAACCGTAACCGCTATGGAAAGGCGTAATACGGATGCGGCTATGATACAGGTTGCCAAGAACAGTCCCGTCATCGTGAGCAATGTTTCGGCACAAGAGATAAACCGCACCCAAGACACCAATGCAGGCGAGGTGATACGCCGTGTGCCAGGCGTGAGCCTCATCGACGACAAGTTTGTGATGGTGCGCGGATTGTCGCAGAGATATAATAATGTGTGGGTAAACGGCGGAGCGGTGCCCAGCAGCGAGGCCGACTCCAGGGCCTTCTCGTTCGACATCATCCCCAGCTCGCAGATAGACAATCTCACCATCGTAAAATCGCCTACGGCTGAATATCCTGCCGACTACTCGGGCGGATTCATCATCGTCAATACAAAGGAGATTCCTGCGGAAAACAACTTTTCCGTCTCTCTAGGCGGCAACTGGAACACCTCTACCGCCTTCAAGGACTTCTCTTACGCCAAAGGCTCCAGCACCGACTGGCTCGCCTTCGACAACGGCATGAGGAGCCTCAAGGGGGGCATACAGTCTACCCTAGCCCCACAGCTGGGTGCCGACGGCAAACCTGTAACCAGCTATGCCACATCGCTGCTGGGCAACGGCCTGGACAACGACTGGAGCCTGCAGCAGAAGAAGCCCCTGGGCGACCTCAAACTGGCTGCCAGCCTAAACCGCCGATGGAACCTGGGCGGCAGAACGCTCGGCATGCTAGCCGCACTCAACTATACCAACGAGTACCGCACCTACGAGAACATGGAGA
>CAVDKC010000037.1:0-22927 GCA_963609615.1 Oribacterium sp. | reverse complement strand
CAGGGAGAGCCAGCTCCCTGCCGTAGCAGTGTTATGTGGAAAGAAAAATGTTTACTGTATACCCTACTCAAAGCATTTTTTTTTCGCATTGAGGGATTCTGCAGCAGCATTTGTGGAACGGTTAACTAAGAAATTCAAGATTTCACTAGTGTCTGCAAATAACTTATATTGTTACATTTTATACGCTTTTTTTTATCTATTAAAACGTAAAATGGAGACACTTTTTGCGATTGGCTTTCCACACGTTTTTGCAGGTGTCCCATAAATAATGTACACGAACATTAATATAATATAAGGGATTCATATTTATCCCCCAAAAGAAATTTAGCAAAAAAGTACTAGTAATAAGCAAAAAATGTTCAACTCTTTTTATAAAAATGCATTATCTTTGCAACCGAAATATAAAATACCTCAAAACATAAGACAACATAACGTAAACAATATAAAGCAATCAGAACAATGAAATACAAGAAAAGACAAACCTAAAAAAGCCTCTTGCTTACTTTGCGCCCGTTCTCGGAGCACAAGGAGAAAACTAGAGAGCCACTTATTCGCATTGCCTCCGTTATACAACGGAAGAGGCAACTAAGTTTTAACCAACTAACAAAAATCGTATGAATTCAAAAAGTAAAGAAAAGTTGCTTGCTGGCATAGCTGCCCTGAGTCTTCTCGGCATCTCACCTCAGCAAACTTTTGCAGCCCAGATTACCACTAACCAGGCTGTGCAACAGACCAAGAAAATTACCGGTACTGTAACCGACGGAATGGGCCCCATCATCGGTGCGACAGTAAAAGTGAAAGGCACAAAGAATGCCGCCGTGACCGACATGGATGGCAACTACACCCTCAATGTCGGTGCAGGACAAACCGTAGAAGTTTCTTACGTAGGCTATGTAACCAAAGCTTTTAAGGTGGGAGGACAAAGCAAGTACAACGTCACATTGCTGGAGGACAACAACAACCTGCAGGAAGTGGTGGTAGTGGGCTATGGCACCATGAAGAAGAGCGACCTTGCCGGAGCTTCCGCCTCCATGGATGAGAAGACACTGAAGCAAACTCCTATTACCAATGTAGACCAAGCCTTCCAGGGCCGTATCTCTGGTGTTACAGCCACACAGACATCTGGTGCTCCTGGTTCTGCTGTTGCCGTCAATGTACGCGGTATCGCCACTATCAATGCAAACACAGAGCCATTGTATGTTGTCGACGGTGTGGTTTATCAACCAGGAAGCAGCAACAGCGGTTCGTCTCTCGGTTTGGGTGATGCCCTCGGAAATGGCTCCCACTCTGCCGTATCTCCTTTGTCGCTCATCAATCCTAGCGACATCGTCAGCATGGAGGTCTTGAAAGATGCTTCTGCTACAGCCATTTACGGTTCTTTGGGTGCCAATGGCGTTGTATTGATTACAACCAAGAAGGGTAAGTCTGGCGATGCCAAGTTTACCTATAACGGATCTGTGGCTGCAAGCCGCCAGACCAAGAGACTTGACATGCTCAACCTCCGTGAATTTGCACAATATTACAACTCTCTGGTAGACCAAGGTGAAATCTCGCAACCAGACAAGACTTTCAGCGACCCAAGTATTCTAGGTGTAGGAACCAACTGGCAGGATGCTGTATTCAGAACAGCATGGCAGCACTCTCACCAAATATCTGCAGAGGGTGGAACAGATAAAGTCAACTACTATGTATCAGGCAACTACTCTGACCAAGACGGAACAATCCTAGGTAGCGACTTTACCCGATATTCTTTCCGCGTAAACCTTTCTGCACAATTGAAGAAATGGTTGAAATTGGGTGTAAATGCTACATATGCCCACACAGGTGAGAGTTTGAAGCTCGCAGATGGTGATGAAGGTCTGATTAGCTATTCATTGACAACGACCCCAGACATACCAATCTATAACATCGACGGAAGTTACTCCAGTGTTTCAAAAGAAGGATACACCAATCCAAACCCAATAGCAATGGCATTAATGGATGACATCCTCTTGAAACGCCAAACCCTGAATGGTAGCATTTTTGCTGACGTCACACCTCTCAAGGGATTGACTTGGCACATACAGTTTGGTTATGACATCAATTCTTCAAAGGCTGAAACTTACAATCCAAAAGTAAACCTCGGAACATGGACACGTGACAACAACCAAAGCAGAATTCAGAAGAACAGTGGTAATTTCTGGTCATTGAACAACTACTTGACCTACAACTTCAACATCAAGAAGCATAGCATTTCTGCCATGCTCGGCCAGGAGTGTTGGGAATCAAACTATGACTATATATCCGTGTTCAATACCAACCTGCCAAGTGACATCGTGCATAATCCCGCATTAGGTTCTGGTGACCCTAAGATCGGTTCTGGCTGGGGCAGTTCATCCATGTCATCATTCTTTACTCGTGAAACTTACAACTACGATGACCGCTACCTCGCTACATATACCTATCGTTATGACGGCAGTTCAAACTTCGGCCCTAACAACCGTTGGGCAGGCTTCCACTCCGTAGCCTTGGCATGGAGATTCTCCAACGAAAAGTTCTTGAAGAATCTTAGTTGGCTGAGCAACGGGAAGTTACGTCTAGGATGGGGTCAGACTGGCAACCAAGGCATCGGTGGTTACAAGTGGGGTTCTGCCATGTCTACAATGGACAGCAGCCTCGGCACCAGTTACCGTCCAGCCAACCTGAAGAATCTCGATATCAAATGGGAAACTCAGGAACAATGGAACGTAGGTGTAGACCTAGGTTTCTTGAACAACCGGTTAAATGTTACCTTCGACTGGTATAATAAGAGATCAAACGGTATGCTCATGCAGCTCACCTTGCCTTCCATCATGGGTACCAGCGGCAATGCATCATCTGCACTCGCTGCCCCATGGGGTAACTATGGCAAGATAGAAAACAAGGGTGTAGAATTGGCCATCAATGCAAAGCCTATCACCACCAAGGATTTCGACTGGAACACAGAATTGACATTCTCTGCCAACAAGAACAAACTGATTAGCTTGTACAGAGGAGCGCCATTGCCAGGTTACGGCCAGTGGAGCGACGTTGTTTCCCGGTCTACGGAAGGTTCATCACTTTATGGTTTCTATGGTTATGTAGTAGAAGGAGTCTACAAGGATTTTGACGATATTCTCAAATCGCCTGTCAACACCTTGCAGTCAAACAACCCTATCGTTACCAAGGCAGACGGTACCAAGTCGTGGAGCACAGATCCTACACAATACAACCGCACCAACACTACATTCGTTGGCGACTTGAAATACAAGGACGTAAATGGAGATGGTGTCATTGACGAGAACGACAAGACATACTTAGGCTCTCCTCTTCCAAAATGGACATTCGGCTGGAACAATACATTCCGCTACAAGAACTTTGACCTGAATGTATTCATCAATGGGTCTGTAGGTGCCAAGGTGGGTAACTATATGAAGATGAAGCTGACCCACATGAACTCAGCGTGGACCAACCAGTTGAAAGACGTCAACAACAGAGCCATCTTGGCTCCAAAGGATGGAAACTACACAGGAAGATGGTACGATGATATCAGCAATGTAGTAGTAACCAACCCTAGCACCACTATCCCCCGTGCATCCATCAACGACCCTAACGACAACGATGCCTGGAGCAGTCGCTACATAGAGGATGCCTCATACGTTCGCCTGAAGAGTATTACCCTGGGTTACACATTCGACCAGAAGCTCATCCAGAGAATTGGCTTAACCAACCTCCGCCTGACTTTGAATGCAACAAACCTGTTCACCATCACAGGCTACGACGGATATGACCCCGAGGTAGGTCTTTCTACCCAGAGTGCAAATGTCTTTGGTCTTGACAATGGACGCTATCCATCTCCTACGACTATCACATTTGGTTTGAACTTGTCATTCTAACAAAAAAATGATTCATTATGAAACTAAAAAATATAAAATATATTTCTGTAGCTGCCCTACTTTGCCTAGGAATGTCATCTTGCGACAGTTTTCTTGACAAACCAGTAGTAGACAACTACAATACAGAGAATTACTATGACGGTGATGCCGCTTGTGTCTCTGGTGTCAATTACCTTTACAACTCGCCATGGTATGATTTCCAGCGAGGTTTCATCAAGGTGGGCGAGGTAATGTCTGGCAATATGTATTGGGGTTCAAGTCCATACATGAACTTCAGTCTCAACGGCACTGATACAGACTTGATCAATATGTCTTATTCTCTATGGGCAGAGATTGGTCATTGCAGCACCGTTTACGAGTCTTTACAGAATGCAAAGAACTGTTCTGAGTCTGTCAAGAACCAGTGCTTGGGCGAATGCCTGGCATGGAAAGCCATGGCATATTTCTACCTGGTCCGCACATTCGGTGACGTACCTATCATCCACAGTAACTCTACGTCCCTAGCCGACGGCAGCTACACAACTGCAAGCAAGGTGGAAAAAGCAGACGTTTATGAATATATCATCCTGACGCTCGAAAAAGCAATGGAATTATTGCCTAAGACCAAAAGCACAACAGGCAGAATAGACTACTACAGCGCAGAAGCACTCTTGGCTAAGGTCTATTTGACCAAAGCGGGCGTAAAAGGCTCTTTAGACAATGATGACTTGCAAAAAGCAGCCACCTACGCCAAGGATGTCATTGAGAACTCAGGTCGCGAGCTCATGGAGAATTACGAGGACGTATTCCGTGGCTCTAACCAGTTCTGTGATGAGATATTAATCGCTTGGCGTTGGACTGTAGGTTCGCAGTGGACTTCCCAGAATACCCTTCAGAGCGACTTGGCTCCTGTCGGGTTTGACGAGAATGGAGATTGCTGGGGTGGCTATGGCGGTCCTTCAGTCGACTTGATGGATGCCTTTGGTGTATCAGCAGACCAAGACCCTGCCGAGCGCAAAAATGAAAAAGACGTTCGCCGTAAAGCCACCATTATGATGGCAGGTGACAAATATGATTATTTCTGGCGCGACCGCACCATGGACGATGGCAAGAAAGGATTCAACTATCTCCAGTTCATCTACGACAAAGAGTACAACTCTTCTTCTACGGGTGAACTGCAGACTCCAACAGGCGGAAACAACGTAAAACACCTCTATGGTGACAACGCTGACCACTTGGCAGAATTGAAGATGAGCCCAGGACGCATGGCCAACGCCTTGCCTACGCCTATCCTCCGCCTATCAGACCTATATCTGGTTTATGCAGAGGCAGAAGTATTGCTTGGCAACACGTCTGATGCCCTTGCATTGGAATGCTACAACCATGTGCATGGACGTGGCACCCAATACAAAGACCCAGACGAGACCTCCCTTACATTTGACATGATATGGAAAGAGCGCCGTCTGGAATTGGCAGGTGAAGGCGACCGCTGGTACGACTACGTACGCCGTAGCTATTATGATGTAGATGCTTGCATTACAGAGCTGAAGTCACAGCGCCGCAACGCTATGTGGAATGTAAACAGTGCTTACAAGGCATACTACGAGTCTGGCTATGCTACATGGGATCCTTCAGAGATACAATATGACACAGACACTCCTGCTCCAAACATCACAGCCAACAGCTTTACCATTCCATTCCCTACTGAGGACGTGGCAATCAATCCTAACTTGGGCAGCAGTGCAAAGCCTATACACGTAGACGTGCGCAGTACATATAGTTACTAATCTTTAAAGCGTAAATTATTATGAAAATAAAGAATATAAACAAGGCTTTGTTCGCCGTAGCTCTTGTCTCTTGCGTTGCAGGTCTCACCTCTTGCGAGGACCAGCCAGACAAGTATGAAACTACAGGGGGCACGCCTACTATCAATTACATCCGCCCAGTAGATGTAGACAGCAAGGATTCTCTCCTTACCGCAGCCTCTATGAGCAATACAATCTGTATCGTAGGTAACAACCTAAGAAGCGTGAAGCAAATAGACTTCAACGACCAGACAGCCGTTCTCAACACGAGTTACATGACAGACAACACTATCATCGTATCTGTGCCAAAGAACATTCCTGAAAAGGTAAGCGACAAGATATATTTCATCACAACAGGAAATGATACCATCGCCTACGATTTCCAGGTAATCATCCCTGCTCCATCTATCTACAGCATGAGCAACGAGTGGGCTGCCGCTGGCGAAGAGGTTACCATCAGTGGTGACTACTTCCTGGATTATGACAACTACCCACTGAGTATCAAGGTTGGCGATGACTACACTATCGACAAGTCTGCGTTGAAGATTACCAAGACCGGTATCACTTTCAATATGCCAGAGAACCTGCCTGAACACGAGAACATCTATGTTACCACTAAATATGGTACCACAAAGGCCCCATTCCAATACAAGGATAATCGTGGTATGCTGTTCGACTTTGACACACCCAACTCAGCAACAGGCGTTGTACTTGGCAACCATGGCTGGCATAATCGTACCATCCAAAGCGATGACACTTCGCTTAGCGGAAACTATGTATTACTCGGCAATGACAAGATGGATGCCGGCGGAGGCTGGAACGACGGCAGCTTCTCATTCGAATATTGGGCAGGAACCTGGAACCAAGACTTCCTTGGCGATGGTCCTAAACTGAATGACATAGCAGATTTCCGTGACTGGGATACCAAGAGCATCAAGTTTGAAATGTGCATTCCTGAAAGCAACCCTTGGATGGCAGCAGCCATGCAGGTTATCTTTGCCGGACCAGACAAGGTAACACAATGGGCAGCCAACAACTCTTTCTTCCATGAGCAAGGAAAATTGGGACGCGCCCTATACATGCCTTGGAACAATGACAACGGAAGCTATGACACCGGCGGAAAATGGGTAACCGTGACTATCCCATTGAGCAGTTTCAACATGGACTGGGATGGAAACAAGATAAAGTCTACATTTACAAGTGTGGACGACTTCGCCAGTCTGACCATCTTCGTCGTTAATGGTTCTTACAACGACAAGACAGCTCTTCCTACAGGTACAGACTGTACACCGGTCATCAAGATCGACAACATCCGCGTGGTACCCAACAAATAAACTTATAATCTGAATTGATATGAAAAAGATAAGCAAATTATTCGCAATGTTAGTGGTAGCCCTCGTAGGGATATCGCTGACAGCGTGCAGCGACGGCGACGAGTTCTCTACCGACCAGTACGGTAATGAGATTTCACTCCAGTCATTCGGTCCTTGCCCCGTACTTCGTGGCGGTACCCTGTATCTATATGGCAGCAACTTAGACCAGATAGAGTCTGTCAACCTGCCCGGTGCCGACCCTATCACTGCCTACGAGGTATTGCAGAGTGGCAAGCAGAGTAAGATTTCTATCCAGGTACCTGCCGAGAAATGCGAGCCCGGCCAGATTGTCATCAAGACTAAGAAAGGTGGCGAAATCACTTCTATCACTCCTATCACTTATCGTGAGGACATCGAAATCACCAAGTTCTATGTAGGTGACAATGAGGAGAACCTCACAGGTAACGTAGGTGACATCGTAACCATCAAGGGTGATTATCTCAACCTGATGCACGCCGTCATCTTCGAGAAGGAAGATACCATCAAGGAGGAGAACTTCATCGCTCACGACCGTTACACGATTCAGGTAGCCATCCCCGTAGAGGCCAAGACGGGTGTATTCAAACTGACCGACCTTGCAGATGAACCTACCGAGCTGGAAACCAAGGAGGTCTTGACCATCAATACTCCTGAGCCTACACCTATCACAGACTTAACCATCAAGGCTGGAGAAGCCCTCTCACTCAAGGGTACAGACTTCGACCAGATTGCTAGCGTAAAGTTTGAGGGTGCAGAGGTAATGGCTGCCGACTTCAAGTCACAAGGCAAGCTAGAGGTAGTAGTAAATGTTCCTGCAACAGCTACCGACGGTACTGTCTCTGTAGTAACCAAGAGCGGTGTAGAGATTCCAGTAGGCAATATCATCACCGTAGTGCCTACAGAATTGGTGGCGACTCCAAATCCTGTAAAGAATGGTGCAGAGTTGACCATCACAGGTAAGGATCTGGACTTGATTACAGGTATCGCATTCCCTAACGCAGCAGAGTCTAAACTCAACAAGGTAGAGACCACTAAGGTAACATCTACCGTACCAGAGGATGCACAGGAAGGCGACATCACCTTGAGCCTAGCCAACGGCAAGACGGTAACTGTAGCATATACTTTGGTTAAGCCAACAGTAGCAAGTTGCACACCTGCCGCTATCACAGCTGGCGAGAAGACCATCATCAAGGGTACAGACCTCGACTTGGTAGTCTCCATTACATTCCCAGGCGATGCTGAAATGACTGTAGAGGATATCAAGGGCACCGCTTCTGCAATTGCAGTTACTGTTCCTGCAGCATGCGTCGGTACAGGCTTCAAACTCAACCTAAAGAATGGCACAACCGTAGAAGTAAAGGACGGCTTGACCATCAAGGCTGCTACCGACCCAGCCATTTCTTCTATCACTCCAGGAGAAGCTCTTGCAGGCGGCCAGATTACTATCTCGGGTAAGAATTTGCAGAACGTACAGAACCTCTATATCGGTACATTCAAGGTGAACCGCTACATCTCACGCAGCAATACGGAGATAGTTTGCCAAGTACCTGCCAACGCAGAGGTGGGAACCTTCAAGGTAATCATGGAAGATCCTGACGGCAATAAGTTTGAGGGGCCAGAATTCAAGGTTGTTCCTGCAGAGAAGGACATTGCTTTGTCCACAACAAACATGGATGGTTCAGCCATCCAGTATCCATTCAACTTTACATGGGACGACAGTGGACGTTTCCGCATTATGAAGGCAGACCTCAAGGCATGGGGCGTGAAGGTCGGTTCTAAGTTGATTTTCTATAAGGAGCAGAGTGCTACAGGTCAAATTCAGATCAACAACGCCAACTGGGGCGGCATCGAGACCGTGGCAGACTGGAGCGGAACCGAGACACAGATAGTCAAGGAGTTCGACGCAGCCATGATGGAAGCCGTCAATAGCATCAGCGACGGTTGGAGCGATACAGCATTCATCCTTCAGGGCGACTTGAAGAGCGTTACCAAGATTGCGTTCCTACCATAAGTGTTTTTTAACTTAGGAAATCACACTTATGTCATGTAATTTCCGTAAATTTGTGGCGTAGTTTTCTATAACTGCGCCACATTTCTATTAAGAAAACAAAACGACAGCAATATGAAGAAAATCGTATTATCTCTACTGGTGGCACTGAGCTGCATGACAGTCAAAGCGGCCGACGGAAAGTCGCTGTTTGTTACCTTCAATGATGGACAGAAAGTAGAGTTCGCCCTGACAACTACTCCTCATGTAACATTCGGTAACGACCAAATGACCATCCAGACTACAGAAACAACAGCTTCCTATGACCTTTGGAAGGTAACTACCTTCACTTATGGTGACACCGCCGCAGGCATTAGCCAAGCAGAAACCAGCCATCAGATTGCCCTAGAAGGTAATCGTATCATCATTGATGGCACCACCAACAAGGTGAGCGCATTTGCACTGGATGGCAGAGCAGTAACCCTCTCTCCTACCATTATAGGCAACAAGACCATCATCAACCTCGACGGGTTGATCCGTGGTGCATACATTATCAAACTCAACAACAAATCCATCAAAATAGCAAGACAATGAAAAAAATATTACTCTCCCTCTTGGCAGTAATGATTTCATGTACTGCCTTGGCTCAAATAACAGGTGACAAGCTGACCATCAACCAGAAGGATGGAAGCAAACAGGAATGGCAATTGACAAGTGATGGAACTACACCTGTATCTACCATCAAACACACGACAGACGGTAAAGTAGAATTCTACATGACAGGATATGAAGATTTCGGCGCATGGGAAACTTACGACATCAACAATATCAACAACATCACTTTCTCTATCTACCATGAGAGCGATGTGAGCGATGTAACGCTTGCCGATGCATCAGCTACCGAAAAGACAAAGCGCCTCTACAAGTATCTCCAACTCAACTATGGCAGCAAGATGATTTCATCCGTAATTGCCAATATAAACTGGAACCACAAGGAGGCAGACAAGATATATACTGCCACTGGCAAATATCCAGCCATAAACGGCTATGACTTCATCCATATCTATGTTCCCAATCAAGGAAGTAATGGATGGATTAACTACAACGACCTCACCCCAGTAACAGAATGGACTGATGCCGGGGGCTTGGTTTCCTTGATGTGGCATTTCAATGTACCTACCTCAGAAGGTGTTACTATTGGTACAGACGGTAGCGGAGTAACCTGCACCCCAACAGAGACAACCTTCAAGGCACAAAATGTTTTTACCGACGGCTCTTGGGAGAACAAATGGTTCTATCAGGAGATGGACAAGGTAACAGCCATCCTCTGTAAATTACAGGATGCTGGCGTGGTAGCCATTTGGCGTCCTTTCCACGAGGGTGCTGGCAATGCCGAACTGAAATCTGGCGCAAGCTGGGGCAAATCTTGGTTCTGGTGGGGCTATGACGGAGCTGAAACCTACAAGAAACTGTGGCAAGCGATGTTCGACTATTTCCAGAGCAAAGGTGTCCACAACCTTATCTGGGTTTGGACTACCCAAAACTACAACGGTGACGCCAATACCTACAACAATGATGAAGCATGGTATCCTGGCGACAAGTATGTAGATATCATCGGCCGTGACCTCTATGGGTATAATGCCGCCCAGCAAGCACAGGAATTCAGCGAGATTCAAGCCCGCTATCCTGGCAAGTTGGTAGCCTTAGCTGAATGCGGAATCAATGCAAACAACAATACTGCAACCGCTGGCATTGACGAGGCTTGGAACGCAGGTGCCAAATGGAGTTGGTTTATGCCTTGGTATGGCAGCAGTATGCCAGCCGACAACTGGTGGAAGGCTGCCATGAGCAGCAAGAATGTCATTACTCGTGATCAAGTAGACCTTAATGCAAACTACGTAGAGGAGTCTGCAGCAAACGTTGTCAAGAACATGGGGCTGGGTACCAACTTTAGCAACAGCATGGATGCCGTAGATATCAACAAGACAATGGACAAGAACTCCGTCGAGGACTTCGAGACCTGTTGGGGCCAAGTACCTACCACCAAGGCTATGGCAGACTTCTTGAAAAAGAACGGTTTTAATTCCGTCCGAGTACCTGTAACATGGTTCCAGCACATGAAAGAAGACGGTACCGTAGACGAGGCATGGATGAACCGCGTGCAGGAAATCGTAGACTACGTAATAGACAACGGAATGTACTGCATTCTCAATGTACATCACGACACAGGCGAAGATCCTACAGACGGCAGTTACCAACACTGGATAAAAGCAGACGAAGCAAACTATGAGTCAAACAAAGCAAAGTTTGAGTATCTCTGGACCCAGATAGCCAACCGATTCAAGAACTACAACCAGCGCTTGCTCTTCGAAGGATACAACGAAATGCTCGATGCCGCCAATACCTGGAACGCTCCCAAGAGCAGCAGTAGCTACAAAGGTCTTAACGGTTATGCTCAAAGTTTTGTCAATGCAGTACGTGCTACTGGCGGCAACAACGAAACCCGCAATCTCATCATCAACACCTATGCAGCAGCCTGTGGTGACGAGGTATTGGATCATCTCACCATCCCTACCGACAAGGCAGAAGGCCATCTTGCCGTAGAGGTTCATACCTACGCACCTTGGGACTGGTTCGCCCAGAAAGGCGCATGGGACACTTCTTGCAGCAACGAGATCAAAAACATGTTCACTCGCCTCAACAACAAGTTCATCAGCCAAGGCATCCCTTGCATCATCGGTGAGTATGGCACACACGGAAGTACATCTGTCAACAAGAATAGCACAGCAAGCCAGAAGCAAGCTGCCGCAGACCAAGCTGCCGACATCGTGAAACAAGCCAAGGCTTATGGTGTGGCCACCTTCTACTGGTCGAGTATCTTCGAGGGTATAGACCGCAGCGTTCCACAGTGGACTCTCCCTACCGTGGTAGACGCTATGAAGAAAGCATATAACGAATAAACAGAGTCATGAAAATCAAACATTTTCTAACACTTTCACTTGTTGCCATCGCAACTATTACTTGCCTGGTATCGTGTGGCGAAAAGAAAAAGAAGTCGTACGATGAAACCGCCATGAGCGGTCTCACTACTCGCACCGAGAATCTGAAGACCAACATCAAGACTTTTGCCAACAAAGGCACACTCATCGGTCAGATGTATGGCACACTTTCAGGCATCGGATGGAATGGATGGGAGACAGACAGCACCCAGAGTGACATCAAGGCAGTTTGCGACTTTCTGCCAGCTGTAAATGGATATGAACTAGCTGGCATCGAAGCTGGAAAGTCACAAAACATAGACGGCATACCTGTAAAAGCCATCCAAGCGGATGTACTCAAGACATTTCGCAAGGGTGGACTCATCGTCATGAACTGGACTATGCCTTCTTGCCAAGACAACAAAGAGATACTGAAAGACTATGCCCGGCAAATGGCAAAGTTTTTGGATAGCCTACAAGACGGCTATGGCATCAAGGCACCCATAGTACTCAACCTCTTGCCTGTAGACGGAAAGGCATGGTACTGCAAGCTACCCCTGGATGCTTACAAGGACTTATACAAGGAGATACAGAGCTTGCTCGACGATGAAGATGTCAACAATGTAGTATATGGCTACTCAGAGACTTACCTGCCAGGCAAGAGCCTGATGGAACGTTATCCAGACCATCACATCGACGTTATCAATGTAACTTATCTTCAGCCTCGCACCAGCGTAAGTCTTCCACTTTACGCCCAAAGTATCAAGAGTATTATCAGCAAGGCATTACCTTTCGCACAAGAACACAACAATGCCTTTGGCTTAACTACAGGAGTGGAATCCATCGGTGATTCCAGCATCTTTTCGACGATGCTTCTCCCTGAATTGAAGCAGCATCGCATCGCCTATCTGATGTTTGGCAGAAACCAAGGCGAGCCTGCCAATGAGCATTATTACACTCCTTATCCAGGCGTTAGCAATGCCAAGACTCATGGTTTCATGGAACTGGTAAATGATGAGGTTAGCGTATTCCTGGAAAAGCTTAATGGTTTATACCTAGTGCATTAACTAAAGAACATAGGCAAGGAAGTCGATATGCTTCCTTGCCTATGTTCTTTTACCTATTCACAACAAACTCGTTACTTCCGAACGTTCTTTCCAATCTCCTTCATTCTGTCTACCTGACTCTTCACCACCTCCAAGGTACTCTTGTCGCTGGCAAAAACAGAGTTCAAGCCTTGCGCCTCTTGAGCTGGATCGCCCGTGTAGTCATCGCCTACCTGCCACTGTTCGTGCTCAGGATAAGCGAATCCACCCCATCCCCAGAAGTTGCAACCAGCAAAGTAACCACCAGAGGCAGCATTATCGCCCACGAGGCTGAACACATATTGATAATAGCCATCCCTAGCTCGCGTAGGAGCTGCTGGTGAAAAAGAGAAACCATCACGAGGATAGCCAAACTCCTCCATCACCAATGGCTTGTTGATGCGAGCGCACACGGCAAGGTGATTGTCGATATACTCCTTGGTATTCTTGCAGGCTACGCCGAGGTCTTCGACGAGATGGTCCTGACGAGCCCAACTCCAGTTGTATGGCCAAAGATGGATGTTGCAATAGTCTACATTCTTGTCGGCACAGACACGCTCATAACAATTGATGTCGTTCTCGCACCCCCAGCTGCCCTCGCTACCGATGGATATAAGGTGCTTCTTGTCGAGTGAACGGATGAGCTTGCTTGCCTCAGCAATCCATTTCTCAAAGGCAGGCAACTGCTCGGTCTTAAAAGCACGAGGCTCATTACCTATCTGCCAAGACATAATGGCAGGGTCATCTTTGTATTTTTTACCTGTGTATCTATTGGTTCTGGTCAGGATGAATCGCACATAGTCGTAGAAGAGCTGATGTGCCTTCTCGCAAGATGCGTATTTAGACACAAAATCCATAAAGGCAGGATAGCCGTCCTCATTAGGACGCGGAGCAATGCCCTCGCCAGCATGCTCCAGGTAGAAGCCGTATCCACCACTCCACTCCCAGGAGTTATTGAGATAGAGTACAGCCACCATATTTCTCTTTCCCATCTCCATCAAGAGGTAGTCGAGCCCAGCGAGGATGGTATCATTGTACACCCCAGGTGCCTCCTGCAAGGTTGGTTCTACCTTGGTCTTCACGCCACGCTTGCCATCGGAGCCTACAAGAATACGCAGGTTGTCGATACCCATCTCCTTCATTTTGTCCAGTTCTAGACAGAGACGCCGTCGATTGCCGCCTTGCCCCTCTGAGCCAAGAATGGCACCATACCAGAAGTTAGTACCCACATAATAATAAGGTTTACCGTCACGCACAAAGTGACCGTTCTTCACCTGTACGAAGTTAGACTTGGCAGAGAGTCCACACGTTGTCAAAGCCATCATCAGCAAAACAAGTATTTTTTTCATGATTATCTTTTGGTTATGATTGTTACTATTCAGGGCACAAAGATACTAAAAACGGGCAAGAAAGCATGATACTTTCTTGCCCTTTCTACGTATTATTATTAATGTTGGCGATAACAGGAATAAAACCAGCCGCTCTTTATTTCAGCGAATGGTATCTCACCAAACCTACCATAGGTGCCTGCAATATACTGGTTATCAGAAGATGATGTTTATCCTCTATGACATTTCTCAATGGCAACTCAAAGTAATGGGCGATGCTTCCTACAAATCCGATTTCCTTGACATCCAGATTTTCGTACTTCAGATAAGGTGTAAGATTGTTTTCATAGAACTGATTGAAGCTGCCAAGCACCATTCGATAGAGTGCCATTCCCTCATTCTGTCGGTCACTGCCATCCTCATACTTATCATAGGCCGCTATAGTCTGCGAGATGAAAGGACAAATGGAAGCGAGGTATCGATTAGCAAGCGGTTCTCTATATACTTTATTTATAATAGAGGGATAGTCTAAGCCCGACCATTCCAAGTATCTTGTCTTAAGCGTAGATGGCAGAGAGCCCTTGAAGATACCATTGAGAAAGAGTTTGCCTAGCACAGCACCACTACCCTCGTCGCCCAGGATATAACCCAATGGGGGAGTATTCATCACAATGCGTTCTCCATCATACAGACAACTGTTGGCACCAGTACCCAGAATGCAGGCGATGCCTGGCTTCTTGCCAAAGAGCGCACGTGCCGCCCCCAACATATCTCCCTCAGCCTCCACCATGGCTTCCGGGAATACCTGTTGCAACAAACTCTTGATGCGAGGCTTCATTGCCTCTGTAACGCCACTGCCATAGAAATGAACGGATTGCGGCTGCTCGTCCAGCACAAGTTCCTTGCTAAGGATGTCCAAAATATCCTGGGCTTGTTGATGAATGGGATTAATGCCCTGCGTCTTGCAAGACGTCACCACTTCACCCTGCTCGTCTACCAAGGCCCAGTCGGTCTTGGTACTACCACTATCTGCTATTAGTATTTTCATCTTCCTTTATTTTATAGACTTATCTTCCAACTATCAAAAACGCAATCTGATTAACACTGCAAATGTAATCAAATTCATTGAAAAAGGCGAAGGATATGGCGAAAAAACAAATCGATAAGGTAAATATCTTAAAAAAGGTCTTTTTCTCTTTGCTTTTTCTCGTTTTTTTAATAACTTTGCACGCAAATTGACTAATTATGAAAAAGAAGTTATATATCATTGTCTTACTGATGGTGGCATTCGTGCTGCCAAGTAATGCCGTACTGAAAGAGGCCAACCTCGACACCACGCTTTATATGCTGCGTACCGAGCTAACCAACTACCACATCGACCTGGAGCGCCAGAACAAGGCAGCCAAAGCCCAACAGATGGAAGTGATTGCTGAAATGATTAATATCATCAAGCAAGCTGACCAAAATTCCATCATGCTCTACTCCCAGCGCAGCGGCTATATTTTCGACATGACCTACGCCTGCCACGAAGCTACGGAGCAATTCAGGAAATTCAAGGCAAAGGCTATACCTTTCCGCGAGATGATCCAGAAGACCAACACCGAGGTGGCCCGCTACGACTCTCTCATCAACTATCTCTACGGCATGAACACCATGTTTCTGAGCGAAGACGCACAGTTGAACCGAAACGTAGACATCACACTCGCCGTTAACATACGCCGCCAACTCATCGAAAAGCAGCAACAACTTCAACAGTATATACAGGCATACGACATGACCGACAAGAAATTGAAGGCACTCAACGACTATGCCAACCAGAGATACGGCGACATTCAGAACAATATATTCAACAATGGAGGCGAAAACTACCTGCGTATCATCAGCAATCTCAGCAGGAACTACAGCGAGGCAAAAACTTCCGTATCAGAGAAATACAAGCCAGCACCCGGAATGATGTCGCAATGGGACGTACGTATTATCGGCATCCTGTTCGGTACCATCGTATTCTATGGGCTCATCTCCATCTTCCTCAATCTCTTCGTGATACGCATCATCATCACCCAACTGGTGAAGCGTGGAGTGTTTGAGAGCATCAAGGAGACCTTCCTCGCCAAGCGTACCTGCATCATCATGGCGATGACGGTAATTACCTTTGCCATCATCCTGGGCATTGTGCGCATGGTGGCCAAGCAGAATTTCGTCATCATGGCCAGCCAACTGTTGGTGGAATTTGCCTGGCTGATGGGCGTGGTATTGGTGTCTATCCTGTTGCGTGTTCCCAATGAAAAGATTAAGAACACCTTCCGCATCTACTCCCCATTGATGTTGGTGGGATTCATCGTTATCGTATTCCGTATCGTACTGATACCAAACGACTTGGTAAATCTCATCTTCCCCCCTATCCTGTTGCTTAGTACCATCTGGCAGTGGAACGTGATTGGCAGGAAGCATGACGAAGTGCTAAAGACCGACAAGACATACGCCTACATTTCGTTGACCGTCTTCATCATCAGTTGCATCTGTTCCTGGATCGGTTTTACTCTGATGGCTGTGCAGGTCATCATCTGGTGGACGATGCAGCTCACCTGCATTTTGACTATCACCTGTGTGGAGGGATGGCTCAGCGTATACGCCAAGCGCAAGAAGCTCGCCAACAAGGCCATCACCGAGAAGTGGGGGTACCGCTTCATTTATAAGGTGTTGCTGCCAATCTCTGGTGTCATCTCCTTCATCATCTCCATCTACTGGGCTGCCGACGTGTTTAACATGAGCGACACTACATGGATGATATTCAACAAGGACTATATCAAGACCGAAAACTTCACGGCATCGCTCTACAGCCTGTCGTGCGTAGCCTGCCTGTACTTCCTGTTCAACTACATCAACATGACCACCGTCGACCTCATGCGCCATCACTTCGAGAAGACCGCCCCCAATTCGGCGGCTTCCAAGATTATGATGTTCAAGAACGTGATGCAGGTCATTATCTGGGGCGTCTGGCTGATGATAGCTATGAGCGTGTTCCATGTGGGCAAATCATGGCTGATTGCCATCTTCGCCGGTTTGTCTACCGGTCTCGGTTTTGCCTCCAAAGACATCCTGGAGAACATTTACTATGGCATCTCGCTGATGATGGGTCGCGTAAAGGTGGGCGACTACATCGTGTGCGACGGCACCCGAGGAAAGGTGAGCAGTATCAGCTACACCTCTACGATGCTGGAAGCCACCGACGGTTCGGTCATCGCCTTCCAGAACTCGCAGCTCTTCAGCAAGAACTACAAGAACATGACCCGCAACCACGGCTACGAGCTTGATATTCTGGAGGTGGGCATCGCCTACGGCAGCAATGTGAAGGAGGTGAAGAAGATTCTCATCGACGAACTGATGAAGCTCGACTGCATCAACAAAGAGAAGGGCGTGAAGATTGTACTGAAGAGTTTCGATGACAGTTGCATCACCCTCAAGGTATTGGTATGGGTAAACGTGCTCACCCAATATGGTGATGACGGCACCATCATGGAGTGCATCTATGAGACGCTCAATGAGCACGGCATCGAGATACCATTCCCACAACGAGAGATAACAATCAAAACACAAGAATAATTATGCCAACATTCATAGCAGGTCCCTGCGTCATCGAGTCGATGGAGCTACTGGAGACTGTAGCCCAGGAACTCGTACGCATCAATCAGAACCTGGAGACCGACATCATATTCAAGGCCTCATTCGACAAGGCGAACCGTACCAGTATCCACTCCTTCCGTGGTCCTGGTCTGGAGAAGGGACTCCAGATGCTCGGCGACATCAAGAGCAAGTATAGACTGCGCATCACCACCGACATCCACGAGAGCTATCAGGCCGAGGCTGTAGGCGAGGTATGCGATATCCTGCAGATACCAGCCTTCCTCTGTCGTCAGACCGACCTTCTGGTTTCGGCAGCCAAGACTGGCAAGATAGTGAACATCAAGAAGGCACAATTCTTAAGTGGCAGAGACATGAGGTATCCTGTAGAGAAGGCACAGGACAGTGGTGCCAAGGAGGTATGGCTCACGGAGCGTGGCAACAGCTTCGGTTATAACAACCTCGTAGTAGACTTCCGCAACATCCCCGACATGAAGGAGATTGTACCCAATGTCATCATGGACTGCACGCACAGTGTGCAGCGACCCAGCGCAGGCGACGGAAAGACTGTAGGCGACCGCAAATTTGTGCCTGCCATGGCTTTGGCTGCCAAAGCATTCGGAGCGACGGGCTACTTCTTCGAGGTACACCCTACCCCAGACGAAGGTCTCTCAGATGCAGCCAATATGCTGGAACTGGCGAAGCTCGAAGGATTAATAGCAGATTTACTGGTTTAAGTTACTTGCCTGTGTATCTTAAGATTCTTTGCAAAGTATCCTAAGATAGCAGGACAAGTATCCTAAGATACTTTATACGATGTAATATGCCAAACAAGATAAACGACATAGAGGACAAAACGGTGCGCCATTGGGGCGAGAAGGCCCTCAAGGAAGAGGCACAGGCCATTCTCGACCAGATACCTCAGATGGATGACAACTTTGAGAAGGCTGTTGACATGATGTTCCATTGCAAGGGCAAGATTATCGTCACAGGTGTAGGCAAGAGCGGACACGTAGGTGCCAAGATTGCCGCTACCCTTGCGTCTACCGGCACCCCAGCCTTCTTCATCAACCCACTCGACGTATACCACGGCGACCTGGGCGTGATGACCGACAAAGACGTGGTCTTGGCGTTGAGCAATAGCGGACAGACCGACGAACTGCTGCGATTCATCCCTATGGTGCTCCACATGAATGTACCCATCATCTCTATCACTGGCAACCCCGAATCGCTGTTGGCGAAATACTCCACCCACCACATCACTGTGAAAGTGAAGAAAGAGGCTTGTCCGCTGAACCTTGCCCCCACCAGCAGTACCACAGCGGCACTCGCCATGGGAGACGCCCTCGCCATAGCCCTGATGCAGGTGCGACACTTCAAACCACGCGACTTTGCGCAGTTCCACCCAGGCGGTGAACTGGGCAAACGACTCCTCATCACGGCAGAAGACGTGATGAGAAAAGATGAACTTCCCATCATCCCCAAAGAAATGCACCTCGGTGAAGCTATCATCCATGTAAGCAAGGGTAAGTTAGGGCTAGGTGTTTCTCTCGATGCCGAGAACCATGTCATCGGCCTGATTACCGATGGCGACATACGCCGTGCAATGGAAAAGTGGCAGGCAGAGTTCTTCAACAAGACGGTAAACGACATCATGACCACCACACCTAAAGTAGTGCTTGCCAATACCAAGATTACGGAAATCTTGAAGATTATGCACAAAAACAAAGTGCATACCGTACTCGTAGTAGACAAGGAGAATCATTTGAAAGGCATCGTAGACCACTATGCTTGTATGGTGTAAGAGAGTGAAGAACGAAGAGTGAAGAGTGAAGAACGAAGAGTGAAGAGTGAAGAGGAGGAAAAACTATCTTCTAAAAAGGAAGAGTGAACATATAAATGAACATATTATATAATAAGGTAAAAAAGATTTCCAGAAATGCACGGTCGATTGTGGCCGTGCTTGTTTTGTCATACGCCCCATTGTGTGCGGCACAATCGAGCGACTCGCTGATTGTTCAACAACTAAGAGAAAAAGGCATCAGCTTTACCCACGATAATTCTGTTACACTCTTGATGAATGGTCAGGAAAAATTTGACGATATGTTCCAAGCCATCCTACAAGCCAAACACAGCATACACCTCGAATACTTCAACTTTCGTAACGACAGTATCGCCTCTCTCCTCTTTGACATCCTTGCCGAAAAGGTAAAAGAAGGTGTAAAGGTACGAGCCCTTTACGATGGTTTCGGCAACACATCCAATAACAAGCCCCTACAGAAGAAGCACATCAAGGCGATACGAGCCAAGGGCATCGAAATATACGAATACAAGCCCGTGAAGTTTCCGTGGGTACATGCCATCTTCAATCGAGACCACCGCAAGATAGTAGTCATCGACGGACAGGTAGCCTATACTGGCGGCATGAACGTGGCAGACTATTATATAAAAGGTACGGAAGTGGTGGGCGAATGGCACGACATGCACTGCCGCATCGACGGAAGCGAGGTGAATACCCTACAAAAGATTTTCCTTAAGATGTGGAACAAGGTGAGCAGACAAAATGTACATGGCCCTGAGTACTATCGCTACAAGAAGCAAGATTATCTTGTAGAGAACCTGAAGCCCGACACTACCGAAACTGCTTATCACAAGATGGTGGGCATCATCAACCGCGAACCACATGTCTCGAAAGACATCATCCGATACTTCTATGTGAACGCCATCAATGATGCACAGGATAGCGTCAAACTCATCACTCCTTACTTTACCCTCAGCCACAAGCTAAAGAAAGCTCTCAAAAATGCCGTGAAACGAGGGGTAAAAGTAGAGATTATGCTCTCCACCAAGAGTGACATTCCGCTGACACCAGACTGTGGATTCTACAATGCACACAAGTTGATGAAGGCAGGATGCAATGTATGGATGTACACCAAGGGATTCCATCATACCAAGATTATCATGGTGGATGGCAAGTACTGCACCGTGGGCAGTGCCAACCTCAATGCCCGTAGCCTTCGTTGGGACTATGAGGAGAACGCAGTCATCATAGACCCTTGCACCACCCAGCAGCTTACAGCCCTCTTCGATGGAGAAAAGAAGGACAGTTTCTTGCTCAACGAAAAGAACTGGCGAGAGTGGCGCACTGGATGGCAACGGTTTAGAGGCTGGTTTGCAGCGAAACTGCTAACACCTTTTTTATAAAAACTGTATAGATTGGTAAAATCCAGGTATCCAGAAACACCTATCACACATAATAGGTATCCTCAAAAATGAGGACGCATACCTACATATGATGATGCCGCCTTTCCTAAAATTTGGAATAAGGCGGCATCATTATACATTATTTTGAACAAAAGCTAGAGTTTTACCGTAGAAATATCCACCAGATTATTCACGATTGCATAAATGGTAAGACCCGCAGGAGAGTGTATCTGAAGTTTCCGGGCAATGTTTCTGCGATGCGTAATAACAGTATTGATGGAGATATAGAGGTGGTCGGCTATCTCCTTGTTGGTCATTCCCTGTACCAATGCCACTATGACATCCTTCTCACGGTCGCTGAGCTGTTCATCGCTCTGCGGAGCTTGTGAAATCATATTGGATATCTTAGCACTCACATCATTCTGCTTCAACTTACGCTCGGCATTTCTCACGGCAGGAATAAAGATTTCCTCCTCTACCTCCGAATGATGAGCGAGCCATTCTTCGTTATTATAAATATCGTAGAGCGTGGCACTGAGCTGGTTGTTGTGCAGTCCATCCGAAGGCAGATACTTGATGATGATACTCTTCAATTCCTTGAGCTTCTGGTCTACCTGCACATGATGCTTGGAGAATGTCTCTATATCAAAATTATCGGGAGTTTCCCCATCTATAAGTGTCTGAACATAAGGGAATACCATTTTTTCCTCATACTTCATATGATTGGTAATACTATGGGCATAGTCATCATAAAGTTTGAGAATAAGTCGGGCCAAGTTGTCGTTCTCATCAAGAGCCTCAACCAGCTCCTTGCGAATAAAAGGAAGTTGGAAATCGATGTAGTAGGCATGAGAAGCCTTGAGATAGTGCAACAAGGTAGGCAACGACAAGCGGTCGGCATTGTCGTACTCCTTATAGCCATTGATAGTAAAGTTGACCACCGCCAGGAAAGTGTAGGTGTCAACATTCTGTTCTTCGCACACCTCTTTTACCGTCTTGTCTCCAAAGCCCAGATTGATACCGAAGCTACCCAAACTCTGCAAGATGTTGTAGTTGTCACGAATAATGCTGATCATTTTGTCATCAGCCTCATACATCTTTTGATTCTTCATCTTTTGTGTACTTTTAAAACATTCATAATGTTTCCTGTTCGGTTGCAAAGTTACAAATTTCTTCTGAAACACACAATACCTAGAAATGGGGATGCTGAAGTTTACCAACATTTAAGTATTGCAAGGAATTTTAAAACTCCGTACCTTTGCACCCGAAATCGAAGAAGGGCGCAGTAATGATTGCCCCCCGAGCGGCAGAGCTGCATAATTTCTTATTAGGTTAAGGAGATACAAGGCCTCTAAAGCCGAGACAGCAAACTGGCATCTGCGCCCTTTCGTTTTCATGCCGCTCCTATCGAGACAGGCAGAACGTCTCTTCTTGAAGAGAGTTTACACCATAATTAAATCATATAGGATTTAAGGAAAAGGATAAAAAGATAACAAAAATATTGAATTATATTAAAGATGAACAGTTTAAGAATTGGATTGATGTCCGCTGCATTGGTTGCCGGGTTGGCAACAGCTAGCGCACAACAGTGCTGCAAAGACAGCAGTGCTGTAGAAAAACCTCGTTTCACTATCGGTGGCTATGGAGAGGCTGTGATGAGCCGCAATTTCTATAGCCAGCATTTCAATCGTTACA
>CAVDKC010000036.1:0-23598 GCA_963609615.1 Oribacterium sp. | reverse complement strand
TGGTCTTCTCTGCCTCGCTCTCAGCATTCAGGATGCTGTAGTCGTGATAGAACTGATTGAACTCCTTGGTCAACTCATAGCAGTAGTTGGCGATGCCAGCAGGATTATAGTTGTTGCCAGCGTCTGCCACAGCTGCAGCAAACTCGTTCATCTTTTGGATGAGGTCTATCTCCTTCTCGTTGATAGGAGCGTCTGCGCCCAACTGTGCTGGAATCTCAATGCCGTCGGCTGCTGCCTTGCGCATGATGCTGCGGATACGGGCGTAGGTGTACTGGATGAACGGACCAGTGTTTCCGTTGAAGTCGATACTCTCTTCTGGATTGAAGAGCATGTTCTTGCGGGCATCCACCTTGAGAATGAAGTACTTCAACGCTCCGAGACCCACGATGCGTGAAATCTCCTGGCGCTCTTCCTCGCTCATGTCCTTGAATTTGCCCAGCTCGTCGCTAGTCTGTCGGGCATCCTTAATCATCTCTGCCATCAGGTCGTCGGCATCTACCACCGTTCCCTCACGGCTCTTCATCTTACCGTTAGGTAACTCCACCATACCGTAAGAGAAGTGAACCAAGTCCTTGCCCCACTTGAAGCCGAGACGGTCGAGCAGGATGGAGAGTACCTGGAAGTGGTAGTTCTGCTCGTTGCCTACTACGTAGATCATCTTGTCAATAGGGAAATCCTTGAAACGGAGGTCGGCAGTACCGATATCCTGAGTCATATAGACAGAAGTGCCGTCGCTGCGGAGCAAGAGCTTCTGGTCGAGACCCTCGTCGGTGAGGTCTGCCCAGACAGAGTTGTCGTCCTTGCGGAAGAAAAGACCTTTCTCCAAGCCTTCCTCTACCTTCTTCTTACCCTCCAGGTAAGTGTTTGACTCATAATATATCTTGTCGAAGCCTACGCCCATCATCTTGTAGGTCTCGTCGAAGCCAGCGTACACCCAGTTGTTCATCTTCTCCCAAAGGGCACGAACATCAGGGTCGCCCTGCTCCCACTTTACGAGCATCTCGTGAGCCTCCTTGATGAGTGGAGCCTCTGCCTTCGCCTTCTCTGTGGCAGCCTCTTCGGCCATGCCGTCCTTGATGTACTGAGCCTTCAGTTGTGCAATCTCCTCACGGTAGTGCTTGTCGAAAGCCACATAGTAGTCGCCGATGAGGTGGTCGCCCTTCTTGCCCGAAGTCTCAGGAGTCTCGCCGTTGCCCCATTTCTGCCAAGCCAGCATAGACTTGCAGATGTGGATGCCACGGTCGTTTACAATGTTGGTCTTGATTACCTTATTGCCGTTAGCCTCCATAATCTGTGCCAAGGACCAACCCAAGAGGTTGTTGCGCACGTGTCCGAGGTGGAGAGGCTTGTTGGTATTGGGAGAAGAGTACTCTATCATGACGAGTGGACTCTGCTCAGTAACAGGCTTCTCGCCGAATTTCTCGTCAGCGTGGATGTCGTTCAGAAGTCCTACCCAAGCGGCAGGAGCGATAGAAAGGTTGAGGAATCCCTTTACCACGTTGAAGTCTGCGATGACATTGGCGCAATTCTTCTTCAAGTACTCGCCGATTTCCTGTGCTGTGTCTTCAGGTTTCTTCTTCGACATCTTGAGGAACGGGAATACAACGAGGGTAAGGTTTCCTTCGAAATTACTCTTGGTCTTCTGCAGGGTAGCCATCTTCTCGGGCACGTCCTGACCATAAAGCTCCTTCACCGCAGCGATGACCGAGCTGATGATTTCGTTTTCTATCTTCATGAGTTTATATATCTTTTTACCGGTAAAAATCTTTCATTTCTAATGCTTTTGTATTGAGGATTTGAAAAGCCCTCTCCACTTTAGCGGTGCAAAATTACAAATAATAATTGGAATGTGCAAAGAAAAAGGTATTCTTTTTGCGGATAAGTCTACTTTCTTTGCACAATATTCTTTGTCTGCTTTGGAAAGAAGTCCTGTAAACTATCCTTCGAGGATGATTTCTGCCACGTCTTGAGGCGAATTCCATAGGATTCCGTCCTGCAGCTCGTCGTCGGTGAAACCATTGAGCACTTCATGGGCTTCCTTCTCACTGATGACAGGTGTTCCGTCCTCATTCTTGGCGTCGAGCAAGCATTGCAAGATGGCTGCTCTGTATTCTTCGATGTTCATCATAGTTATGATATGTTTGATTTTGGTGACAAAGGTAACATTATTTCTTGAAAGCACCAAGCATTTGTACATTTTTCTTTTGCGAAAATGCAGGACGCTTCATTCTTTAAAGATGGAGACTACTCAAATACCATCTTGGAAGTGACGTGAAATCCTGGTATCGGGTTGCGGCAAGTCAACATTGCTGAACATCCTCGGATTGCTCGATATATTAAGATAAGGTGAAATTGAGTCCTTGCTGATGAGTCTAGGGGCAATCTTACTACATTTCACAAGAAAAAGCGTTTTTTATCTCTGCCATTTTATTTCTTCTGTCGATAGAGAACGTATCTCCATGTTTCTCCACATAGTCGAAGAGCATGAACGCTTTGCGCAGGAGTTCGTCTCTTGTCGGTTGTCCCACGGTGTCTGCCTCGTGGTAGTAAAGTTCTGCGAGCATATCCATCTTGATGAGTCGTTTCTCCTCATCGGCAATGCCTGCCATAGCTCTCATTACGTCGTCGATGGTGGCGATGCTGTAGAAGGCGTACGGGCCTACGTATTGGTCGTACAGTTCCTTGATTTTCTCACGGCGAGTGGTCACCTCTTTCTTTTCGAGCATGCGCTCCAAAGCAGCCATGAACTCGCGTATCAATCGCTGTATATAGTCTCTTTGCAACATAGTTTCTGTCTTGTTTCTTGCTTTTTGCTGTTAAAAGTTGGCGCAAAGTTACGGAAAAGTTAGGAAATATCCAACTGGAATATCTTAAAATTTCTTGGGAGTTTCAGATTGTAAGCTAGAAAGTATTATTTGTTAACAAAAAGTTTCAAAAGGTGTCTTTTGGGTTGTATAGTGAAACGAGCTTGCGATAAGGTGTGTCATTTGGTAAATAAGTATTCGTTATATCTTTCTTTTTGCTTACCTTTGCACATGAAAAGTTGCATTTTGTAATCAGAAAGTAAGTTTTCTATAAAATAAAGGTATTAATGCTCCAAACTACATGAGGTATGAAAGTAAATATAAAAGGATTGACGGATAGCAGAGACACCGTAAACAAGTGGATGGAACGATTTGGAGTTCGATTTGGTGTTTATAAGAAAGGGACGTTCAAGGAACAGCTCTTTCCATTCGATTCTGTGCCAAGAATCATTCCCAAGAAAGACTGGGATTATCTGGAGGTCGGTCTCCAGCAGCGTGTAAAGGCACTCAATATGTTTTTGTGGGACATCTATCACGACAAGAAAATCATCAAGGATGGTGTCGTGCCCGAGGAATTTGTCTATTCCTCGAAGGGGTATATGCCTCAGTGCGAGGGTATCAGCCCCGCAGGTAAGGTGTATGCCCATATCGCCGGTATCGACTTGGTGGAAGGAAAGGACGGCAACTGGTATGTCTTGGAGGATAACCTGCGCATCCCTTCGGGTGCCAGTTATCCGATGATAGCCAGAAAGATAACCCGAAAGGTGTCGCCATCCACCTTCGCCGACAATGCCGTGGCAGATAACCGTGACTATGCCGACCTCTTGCGAGACATGATGGACGATATGAATGAGGGGCGTGGCATTGCTGTCATCCTGACCCCAGGAAGATACAATTCTGCCTTCTTCGAACATTCTTATTTGGCGGAAAAGACAGGGGCCACCTTAGCTTATCCTGGCGACCTCTTCGTGGAGGACGACAAGGTGTATTATGCTGGTATGTATCAGGAGAAGATACGGGTGGGGTGCATCTATCGCCGTGTGAGCGATGAGTACATGGATCCTATGATGTTTGAGGCTTCCTCGCTCTTGGGTATCCCGAATGTGATGCAGGCTTACAAGGCTGGCAATGTGGCACTTATCAATGCCATTGGCAATGGAGTGGCAGACGACAAGGGTATCTATTATTTCGTGCCGAAGATGGTGAAGTATTATCTCGGCGAGGAGCCTATCTTGCGCAATGCCCCTACCTATCTGCCTTATTTCAAGGAGGATTATGACTATGTATTGGAGCATATCGACCGTTTGGTCATCAAGGACGTGAGCGAGGCTGGAGGCTATGGCGTGGTCTTCGGATCGGACCTTTCGCCTGAGAAACTGGAAGAGTTGAAGCAGCTTATCATCAAGTACCCTCGCCGATGGATAGCGCAGGAGGTTATCGACTTCAAGGACTTGGAAATCTTGGAGAATGGCGAACTGGTATGGCGCAAGGCCGACTTGCGTGCCTTCGTGGTGAGCGGCAAGGAGACCAAGGTATGGAAGAGCGGTTTGACTCGTTTCTCCAGAAATCCAGACTCGTTTGTAGTCAACTCGTCGCAGGGAGGCGGATTCAAGGATACTTGGGTGATGACGGAGTAAATTTAAGTGAAGAGTGAAGAGGGAAGAGTGAAGAATCCCTTTTAAGTGAAGAGTGAAGAGGGAAGAGTGAAGAATTCTCTTGTAATGAAGAGTAAACAAACAGACTAATTATGGTAAAGAGTGACATTATATCAGCCGCTAAGGCTAACAGATTGTATTGGTTGGGGAGATATGAAATGAGAGTCTACCTCACGTTGCATCAGATGAACAAGTGCTGCGATGCGATGATAGACGGCAGCCCCGAGAGCTACAAAGCCTTCTGGGCGAAGCTCGACGCAATGGGCAACTACAAGGCTAGTGATGAGTTTACGCTCGGAATGCTCTATGACGAGAGTAACCCCAGTTCGGTAATCTCGGCGCTCAAGTACTCGATGGACAATGCCATCCTCCTGCGCGAGGACATCATGTCAGAGACGTTGAGCTACCTGGAGATGAGCGTGGCGCTGATGAAGAAGTGCAAGGCGGAGGGCGACAAGCACCTTGCCTCTCTGCAGCCTATTATCGACTGGTCGCTGGCTTTCTGGGGCTCTGCTGAGCAACGCATCCAGAACCATCGTGCCCTAAACATCATGATGATAGGGCGCAACATCGAGAATCTCGACATCTTGATTCGGTTTGGCTATCCTTATCGCCGTATCGCCCTTGCTTATGAATCGCTGAAGAGGTATTGCGAGGATAAGTTGGAAATCTTAGACCAGAACATCAGCCGCCAGTTGGATGAACTCATCACCGAGAAGGAGTTCAACCTCGACGACATGGACTATAAAATCAAACTAATCAAATACATCAACCAATTGGTGCGTGTATGAAGAGATACATCTATAATTACCAAACCGTGGTGGACTTCAGTCAGCCAGTAGCCCGTCATGCCATCTTGCTGAGGGCGCAACCTGTGCGGGGAGCCTATATGAACGTGGAGGAAGAGCATTTGTTGCTTCCTCCCGCTTTTCATGTGCAGTCGGGTAAGGATGCGTTCGGCAATCGCTTGGTGTATGGAGTCCATCTGGAGCCCCATCAGTCGTTGGTGACTGTCAGTACGGGTGTTGTAGGTATGGAGCGTTACAGTGTGCCGCAGGATGCCATTCCCCTGATGGTATATCGGGAGTCTACACCGCTCACGCATTTGGGCGACGCATGTCGGTTAGATCTGGAGGGGAGCGTCTTGGAGAAGGCCAGTAGTATCTGCCATTACGTTTATCAGCAGATGGACTATGTGCCGCAAGTTACATCCCTTGATACTCCAGTCTCCGAAATTATCAAGACCCGTCAGGGCGTTTGCCAGGACTATGCCCATCTCATGATAGCCTTATGTAGACTGCATGATATTCCGGCGAGATATGTGTGCGGATTCATGGAGGGCGAGGGCGAGACCCACGCCTGGGTGGAGGTTTGTGATGGTACAGTATGGCATGGCTTCGACCCTACCCACGATATGGAGATAGAATATGGATACGTAAAACTGGCGCATGGCAGGGATGCTTCCGATTGTCCAGTGAGTCGGGGACTCTATATGGGCAATGCCTCGCAGGAGACGGAAGTAAGTGTCATGCTGAAAGAAATATAATAACCCAAAACTATGATAAAAACAATATTGTCGACCGAGCTTCCCGTCAACGAGCGATATCTGATTCGGAAGAACATCATCCAGCATGGAGATGGCAAGAAGCGAATCTGCATCGTGACGGGAACGCATGGAGACGAACTGGAGGGCCAGATGGTGTGCTACCTGATGGCTCGCCAACTGAACGAGCAACTGGAAAACTTAGACGGAACGGTGGAAATCTATCCTGCCCTCAACCCCTTGGGCATTGACACGATACAGCGGGGCATCCCCAACTTCGACCTCGATATGAACCGTATTTTCCCGGGTGACAAGAACGGAACGATGGCCGAGCAGGCTGCCTATACCATCATCGAAGACTTGAAGGGGGCCGACCTCGTCATCGACGTACATTCCAGCAACCTCTATCTGAGAGAGACCCCACAGGTTCGCATCAATGTGCTCAACGAGAAGGAACTGGTTCCGTTGGCACAAAGAATGGGAGTGGATTTTATTTGGGTGCATGATGCTGCCACCGTGCTGGAGGCTACCTTGGCCCATTCGCTCAACTCCACGGGCACCCCATGCCTCGTTGTGGAGATGGGAGTGGGGGAGCGCATCAACCACAAGATGTGCTTCCGTCTGAGAGACGGCATCTTCCATCTGATGCAGGAGATGGGGATGTGGAAGGCTGATGTTTCTACCAGCCATCTTGCCGACTCCATCGTATGCAAAGGCAACAAGGTGGCATTTCTCAATGCCGAGACTTCGGGCATTTTCATCACCGAACTGAAATGTGGATGCAGGGTGAAGAAAGCGCAGGAGATAGGCCAAATCGTAGAACCTCTTACGGGAGAAATCCTCAGTAAGGTCGTATCGCCCGTGGATGGCTATTTGTTTACCATCAGGGCTTACCCTATCGTGTATGAAGGTTCGCTCATGGCTAGAATCTATCAGGAGGAGTAGGAAGTCTGAGTTAAAAGTTAGGAATTTTTAGAAAGGTTATTTCTGAAAGATACAATGAAGAAAGAGATATTATTCAGTATGAAGTCACCCTATCGTGACGACTTTACCATCGAGGGCTACCAGTTTGGCAGTGGCGAAAAAACGGTGGCAGTAGTGGGAGCGATGCGAGGTGACGAGATTCAGCAACAGTATATTTGTGCCAGGTTGGTGGCTGCCCTGAAGGAATTGGAACGCAAGGGCAGGATTGCCGATGGCAAGGGCATCTTGGTGATACCCTCTTGCAATCCTTTTTCCATGAACGTGAGCAAGCGCTTCTGGGCGATGGATGGTACCGACATCAACCGTATGTTCCCTGGCTACGACAAGGGAGAGACCACCCAGCGTATTGCAGCAGCCCTGTTTGCCCAGATCAAGGACTATCAGTATGGCATACAGATGGCAAGTTTTTATATGCCAGGCGATTTCGTGCCCCATGTACGCATGTTGCAGACGGGGTATGAGGATGTGGAGACCGCTTGTCACTTTGGCTTGCCTTTCGTTACCACCCGCAAGCCGTTGCCATACGACACCACGCTATTGAACTACAACTGGCAGATATGGGGATGCAAGGCTTTCTCGCTTTATGCCGGACAAACCAACTATGTAGAGGACAGCACCAGTATGCAGAGCGTAGAAGCCATCTTGCGCTTCTTGAACAAGGAAGGGATTGTTTCCTATAAGAACAAGAGTGCCGGATATGAGTCGGTGGCACTCGATGAGAAAAACCTTTGCAATGTAATCGCTCGCCGGGCAGGTATCTTCTATCGCTTGAAGAATACAGGGATGGCGGTGAAGGAAGGGGATGTGCTGGCGCAGATACTCAATCCCTATGACAGCAGTGTGCTGGAGGAAGTGAAGGCTCCTGTGGATGGAATCGTTTTCTTTGCCCACAACAAGCCGTTGGCGTTGGAGCACGCTATCTTGTATCGAATTATTCGGGAGGAGGAAGTATGAGATTCGTTAGATTCTTGAAGGATTGGATATTGCCTATCTCTATAGCCCTCGGCATCATCATCTATTTCGTCTTTGCCGAGATACCGGCCTTGGAACCCGTGAGCGATTGGTTTACGCCATTGAGCCGCCATATCTTGCCGTCGTTTATGTTCCTCATCCTCTTCACCGTGTACTGCAAGGTGGATTTCAAGAAGTTGCGACCCGTTAAGTGGCAACTTTGGGTGGCGATACAACAGGTGATTTTTGTGTTGCTCATCGTAGGCATGATACTCGTTTTCCATATTCAGGGAGAGCCGCTTATCCTCTTGGAGGCGATACTTGCCTGTATTATAGGCCCTTGTGCAGCAGCCAGTTCTGTGATTACTGCCAAACTCGGTGGCAGTATGGAGCAGATGACCACCTATACTTTCATATCCAATGTAGTGACTGCTATCCTGATACCACTCTGTTTCCCTTTGATAGAGAAGGGTGAGCATCTCACCTTTCTCTCTGCTTTCTTGGGCATCTTGTATCAGGTGTGCATCGTGCTGGTGGTGCCGATGGGCTTGGCATTCGTCGTAAAGCATGTTTTCCATCGCTTCCATCGTTGGATAGTGGGTATCAAGGATTTGAGCTTTTATCTTTGGGGCGGTTCGCTGGTCTTGGTGGCTGGTGCCACGATGCGCAATATCATGCACGCCAACACCTCCTTGCTGTTTGTGGGCGTGATAGCCATCTTGGGCTTGGTACTGAGCATTGTACAGTTTGCCACAGGCCGTTTCATCGGACATTACTTCGACAGTGTGGTGGAGTCGGGGCAGGCTTTGGGACAGAAGAACACTCCTTTCGCCATCTGGGCGGCATCCGCCTATCTCAACCCATTGTCGACGGTAGGTCCCGGTTGCTATGTGCTTTGGCAGAACCTCATCAATTCGTTTGAGCTTTGGCATTACCAGAAGAGCCATCGTAAGCATTCATAGGATGATGGCTTAGGATAGGACGGCTTTGGCATATCTTTTTTACAGACTTGTATCGGAGTAGAGACGGATCGGTATCGGGTGCAAAGAAACGGAAAACGATGAGAAAAGACAAATTTTATCAGTGAAACCTTTGTCGTTCCTGTCTTTTTATATACCTTTGCACAAAAAAGGAAATAGTTTATGGACACACCCAAGTCATTACACTCATTGCCAGAGCACCAGGCTGCTTATCTAGAGCTGCTGAGAGAACAACCCTATTATAAAATGGTGGCTCCCATTGTGGAGGGCTTCCTTCGACAGATTATCAACCACGGAGCCTTCTATCTCCGTGTGCATGTGTCTTCGCTCGAAGGCATATTGGAGTCGAAGCGCATCAAGAGTGTGACGGAGACGGGGACGGGAGCTACCATTGGTGGCAAGGAAACTCGTGCAGAGGCTGTTGAGGCTCTCTTCGGTTGTAATGCCAAGAAACTGTTGCCCAGCGAATACCCTAAGTACGGTTTCCTTTCTCAGCCCGATGCCACGAAAGACCTGTATATCAATGGCGGTATGTGGTGTCAGTATGGTGATGTCTCCATCCAGTTGAAGAAGGAACGGCTCTTTCATCGCACTACCCTCTGCGTGGGCGATTCCGTCAACTTCGGCAGGTTCTACCAGCTCATCCCTACTAGGGTGGATGATGTGAAGGCCACTTGCATCTGCGGCTTGGCTCACGATGGCAAACCGTTGATGGAGATGGGAGACCCTGTGGCGGCATACGCCATTTTTGCCCAGTGGATATTGGAGCGCAAGTTGACCATCAACAATTTCCCGTTGATAGAAGAGGTAGCCAAGGATGTGCCGCCCATCTTCGATTTCTTCGAGTTACAGTATCATGGCGACCTCGACATCACGCAGGATGTGGAGCGCATTGACATCGCTCCTTCCTCGCCAGAGGAAAAGCAAAAACTCTTGGCATTGAAGGGGAGATTCGAAAAGATAGGAGTGAAGTTCAATATCTTCGAAGGCAGTTTGCTTTAGACAACATTTCCAAGTTTTCTGCTATTTTACCATGATTTATTTTTGTCGATTCGGATAAAAGTCGTATTTTTGCAACTGCATAACAATCAAGACTCAAAAATAACTAAACTAATGAATAAAAAAGCAAAGACTAGCAGCCTCTTGGTTGCTCTACTGATGATGTTGCCAAGTGTGCCTGCCATGGCACAGAAGGCAACGGTGCCTAACCCTTCTTATACTGGTAAGGGCAATCCTATCTTGCCCGATTTCCATGCCGACCCGGAAATCCTGTATTCCAACAAAACCAAGAAGTATTACATCTATTCCACTACCGATGGAACTCCAGGATGGGGAGGATGGCAGTATTATGCCTTCTCTTCCAAGAACCTGAAGAAGTGGAAGGACGAGGGTGTGGTGCTCGATGCCAAGAGCGACCAGATCTCTTGGGCCACAGGTAACCTCTGGGCACCTGCCGCCGTCGAGGTGAAGCAGGCAGATGGCAGCTACAAGTACTACCTCTATTTCAGTGCGCATCCTAATGACAATAGCAGAAAGCAGATGGGTGTGGCTGTGGCAGATTCTCCTACTGGTCCTTTCGTAGACCTTGGGCAGCCTCTCTTGGCTAAGAATCACCCAGGATGCCGCGGACAGCTCATCGATGTAGATGTGTTCATCGACCCTGTATCGAAAAAGCCTTATCTCTATTGGGGCAACAGCTTCATGGCTGGCGCGGAGTTGGAACCCAGCATGACCCAGATAAAGGAGGAGACCGTGACGGTGATGACCCCTCAGGGTGGAACCCTTCAGGATTACGCTTATCGTGAGGCTCCCTATGTATTCTATCGCAATGGCTTGTACTATTTCATGTGGTCGGTGGATGATACAGGGGCTGCCAACTATCATGTGGCTTACGGCACGGCAAAGAGTCCGCTCGGACCTATCGAGGTGGCAAAGGATCCCATCGTGCTGATACAAGACCCTCAGCACGAGATTTATGGTACTGCCCATAATTCTGTCATCCAAAAGCCAGGCACTGACGAGTGGTACATCGTATATCACCGCATCAACAAGGCGTATCTCAAAAATCAGCCCGGTGTTCATCGTGAGGTGTGCATCGACAAGATGGAATTCAATGCCGACGGAACCATCAAGCGGGTGATTCCTACACATCAAGGTGTAAAATAGCATTTTTGGACGCTCTGATTACAACAACTAACTATTATCAACTATACAACTTATGAAGAGAACAACGCTAACCATCTTGACCCTTGCTGCAGCTGTATGTACATGGGCGCAGAAAGTGACTACTTTCACAACCACCGAGTCGGCTTCTTGGACGAAGGGCGGCACGACCTTGTCGGCTAAGGCTGAAGGAAAAGTCGTGGCAGAAATCAATGCACAGAGCAAGGGTACCCCTTTTGTAGGATTCGGTACTACTTTCAACGAACTGGACTGGGATGCCTTTAATATGCTCTCCCGAAAGGAACAGGACGAACTGATGCACGGCATCTTTGCCCCCGACGGTGACCTAAAGTTTACCCTGGGAAGAATTTCCATGAATGCCAACGACTACTCGCGGGCTTGGTATAGTTGTGATGAGGTGGACGGAGACTTCGCCCTCAAGTACTTTAATATCGAGCACGACAAGCGAAACATCATCCCCCTGGCTCGTGCTGCCCAGAAATATCAGCCTAATCTCCAACTTTTCATGAGTCCTTGGAGTCCTCCTGTTTGGATGAAGATCAACCACGACTATCCCGTGTCTCCCAGCAAGTACAACCAGATGGATCCTCGCCAGAGCTACCTGTTGTATATGGACGATGGTAAGGCAGTGGATGCCGACGAGATGAAACTGTTGGGCGACCGTAACGGCGTCTTCCCCCGTCGCTTAGCCACGCAAGACTACTTTATCCAAGACCCACGCTATCTGCAATGCTATGCGGATATGTTCTGCCGATTCATCGAACTCTACAAGGAGGAAGGCTTGCCTATCACCAAGGTGATGTATCAGAATGAGGCCTATTCCTATACTCCTTACCCCGGGTGTGCCTGGACAGCAGAGGGTACTTTGCGGTTCAACAATGAATACCTCGCTCCGACGCTTGCCAAGAAACATCCCGAGGTGGATTTGTGGATAGGCACGTTTAATACCAACCGTCTCGACTATGTAGAGAAGATCTTGGACGACAAGACCTTGCAAGCCAATATAAAGGGTATCGGAACGCAATGGGAATGCCGCAACAATCTGCCCGCCATGCGCCAGCGTTATCCCAACCACCGCTTTATGGTGAGCGAGAGCGAATGCGGAAACGGGTCGATGGACTGGAAGGCGGGCGAACACACCTTCTTCTTGCTGTCAGACAATCTGGGCAATGGTTGCGATGAGTATTACAACTGGAATTTCATATTGAAAGACAATGGTATCTCTCCTTGGGGATGGAGCCAGAATGCTATGGTACAGGTGGACGGCAAGACCCGCAAGATGCGCTATACGGCAGAATATTATGCCTACAAGCACTTTAGCCATTTCGTGGCAAAAGGTACGGAGATGATAGCCTATGCGGGCAGAGACTACAGTAAGACACCTGTGGTTGCCTTTAAGGATAAGACCGGTAGATACATCGTTACGGCAGGTAACTTCACCGACCAGGAGACTACTCTCTCCGTAAAGGTAGGCAAGAAGTACCTCAACATCAAGACGAAGGCGCATTCTTTCAATACCTATATTATATGATTACGGTAAAAAATGCTTGTAAAAAGTAAAATGGCTAATAAGTGAAACCGTGATAAGTAGCAATAGAAATAAATATTGGGTGTTATTCGGACTCTTGGCATTCAGTATAGGAATGAATGCCAAGACCGAGCTTGCCCAGTTGAGAGTAGAGTACCGAAAGGCACCACTTGCAGTGGAGGTGACAAAGCCGAGGTTTTCTTGGCAGATGATAGCCGATGATAACCGGAAAGGATGGAAGCAGACGGCATACGAGATTGTCGTGACGGATGAGAATGGAAAACAGGTATGGAACTCAGGTATAGTAAAGAGTGGCCAATCGCTCCATGTTTCCTATATGGGCGAGCCGCTAGTGCCAACCACTCGTTATACTTGGTCGCTCCAGGTGTGGAACCAGAAGAAGGAGAAGCTTACAGCCTCTTCTTCCTTTGAGACGGGCTTGGTGATGAGAGAAGATTATAATCATTCGGCAAACGCTTCATTGAATGCTTGGGGTGAGGCCAAGTGGATTGGCAGAAAAGAGGGGGCAACCATGTTTTATGCTCCTTATTTCCCGGTGTTCAGAATCCATTATGAACTACAACTTGACGAAAAGTCAAAATCTACTCATGCAGGCTTTATCTTTGGAGCCAACGACCCACGTCTGATGGATAAGAACAAGAATCTGTTGGGAGTGGAGAACGAATATAACTCCTCTTATATAAAGGTGGAGCTGGATGTGGCTTCTTTGGGTAAGGACCAGGATGCCCAACTGCTTGTTTACCGCAAGGGGTATAAGGTGGGCGAAGATGACAGCAAGCCTATCGCTTCTTTTCGGATTTCTCAGTCTATCATCAATGACAAGAATAAATATGATGTACATCAGGTGGATATTGCGGTGAATGCCGGCCAGACAGATATTCGGATAGATGGCAACCAAAAGCCTGTGGCTAGTTTGGTACTCAACCCCACAGGTATGCGAGGAGGCGACTATATCGCCTATCCGATAGTGGGGGATATGGGCTATGCCGTGCCTGCCAAGCAGAAAGTTACTTTCTCGCATGTCGAAGTAAGAAACTACCGCAATCCTCAGTCTGTTATCACTACATTACAGGAAAACCCTGTCTTGCTGAACGGCGGCAAGTTAGGTTTCAACAAGTTTGTTGATGTCAAGGAAAACTCAGCCCCGATGCTTCGGTCAGTTTTCAAGACAGATGGCAAGCGGATATCCAGGGCAAGAATTTATGCCACAGCGCGTGGTATCTACGATCTCTATCTGAACGGCAAACGAATTTCGGATGCTTATTTCAATCCGGGTGTTACCCAATATGACAAGAGCCAGACGTATCAAACCTACGATGTGACTGATCTCGTGAAACAGGGAGCGGAGAATGCCGTCGGGGCCATCCTTTCTGAGGGCTGGTGGAGTGGTGGATCGACTTTTGTCACAGACAACTGGAATTTCTTTGGCGACCGTCAGTCTTTGTTAGCCCAACTTCAGATAACCTACGAGGACGGTTCTGTGCAAACGATTGTTACCGACCCGAAAACCTGGAAAGCATACGCCGAAGGCCCCGTGAGATATGGAAGTTTCTTCCAGGGCGAAGTGTATGATGCACAGGACGAGGAAGATGTGAAAGGATGGGCTACAGCCGAGTATGATGATAAACATTGGGCGGAGGCCGTGGAGGTAAAAGAAGGCGACTGCTTCCCCATATCCGAGAACTACCAGATGTTGGCAGATATGGCTGCGCCTATCCTGCCTGTCGACACTCTGACAGCCAAGAGTATGGCAGAGGTTCGCCCTGGTGTGTATGTATATGACTTAGGGCAGAATATGGCAGGTGTGCCATTGCTTAGGTTCCATGGTTTGCGGGCAGGTAAAGAAATAAAAGTGCGCTTTGCGGAAATCAAATATCCAGACCTTCCTCAGTATAAGGACAATGTGGGGATGATTATGACCGAGAACCTGCGAGTGGCGCAGTCGCAAGATGTCTATATTGCCAAAGGTGGTGCAGAAGAGGTGTTCTCGCCTCGTTTCACTTACCACGGATTCCGATATGTAGAGATTACGGGAATAGAAAAGCCGTTGGCTACAGAGGACGTAAAGGCAATAGCCATCAGTTCCATGGATGGTTTGAAGTCTTCATACGAGACTTCCGATACCGACATCAATCGTCTTTGGCTCAATACAGTTTGGTCTACCCGCTCCAACTTCATGTCGGTTCCTACCGATTGTCCTCAGCGCAACGAGCGATTGGGGTGGATGGGTGACATCTCTGTGTTTGGTCGATCTGCTGCATTTTTGACCGATGCTTCCCAGTTCCTTCGTCGCTATCTCATCTCAGTTCGTGACATGCAGTCAGACAAGGGGCGTTTCCCCGATGTGGCTCCTACGGGTTGTGGATTTGGTGGATTGCTTTGGGGGAGTGCCGGTATCACCGTGCCTTGGGAATGCTATCAGCAATATGGCGACAAGGCTGTCTTGCAGGAGCATTATGAGTCGATGAAACGCTATATACAATATGTATTGAGTGATTGCATCGACCCGAAGACCCATATTATCGTGCAGCAACGTCAATGGGGAGACTTGGGCGACTGGTTGAGCTTGGAAGACACCAGGAATGATAAGTCGCTGATTTGGGAGGCTTATTTCGTGTTCGACCTCGATATAATGACTCGGGTAGCCACTGTACTGTGTAAGGTGGAAGATGCCCAATGGTTTGCCCAACTTGCCCAGGAACGCCGTTCTTTCTTTGCCAAGACTTACGTAGAACCAACAACAGGCAAAACTCTGTGCTCGGCATTCGACGAGAAGCGGAAAGGAGAGCTGGTGGATACCCAGACATCATATGCGCTGCCTCTGGCTTTTGATGTGGTGGAGGGAGAGTGTGCGGAGAAAATGGCGAAGAATCTGAGGGAGACCATTGAGCGTGGCAACGGCAATTATCCTGCCAATTCGCTCCTGACGGGCTTTATCGGGACGGCATGGATAAGCAAGGCTCTGTCTGACAGGGGAATGACTGACGTGGCTTATCGCTTGTTGGCACAAGATACTTTCCCTTCATGGCTTTATCCTGTAAAAAATGGAGCTACCACCATTTGGGAGCGTCTCAATTCATACACCCACAAGGATGGTTTTGGAAAGAACAATAGCATGAATTCTTTCAATCACTATTCTTTTGGAGCCGTGGTGGCTTGGATGTATGGCTATTCGTTGGGCATCAGAAGGGATGAGGCCCATCCGGGATTCAAGCATTTTATCTTGCAGCCAGAGGTGGACACTACTGGACATCTTACTTTTGCGCAAGGACATTATGACTCGATGTATGGCAGAATAGAGAGCCGATGGGAGAGGAAAGATGCTAGTACGGAATATACATTTGCCATTCCTGCCAATAGTTCAGCAACTGTCATTTTGCCGGCAAAGTCTGTCAAAGACGTAAAGGTGGATGGAAAAAAAGTCAACAGACGTGCGACACAAGCAAGTTTTGATAAGGCAAATAAGCTCCTGAAGATGGAAATGGGAGCAGGATGCTATCATATAGAAGTTGTGACAGAATAGAACCGCTGTCAAATGACTTAAGATTGTCGATATGTGCTCTTAAAATGTCATTTCCTATACTTGTGTCTTGCCATAAAATGGTATCTTTGTGCGCAAAACGTAACCGATATGAGTAAGAAATTAATGATGATAATAGGCTTGGTGCTTTCGTCAGTGCAGATGAAAGCCCAAGCCTTTTTTGCGCCTTTCCCCAAGGCAAGTGATAAGTATTGGCGTAAGGAAGTGCCAGCAGAGATGCGTAAGGACTATATCCATTTGGGTGATTCTTGCTTGGGCAAGCCTTGGAATGCCATTCCCGATGAAATCTTTGCCGAGTTTCGCACTAATGGCAACCGCACCAATTATGAGGCGGAGAGCTTTGGCATCCGCAGGCAGTTTGCTTGCCTGGTGATGGCTGAAATCATGGAGCACAAGAAGCGTTTCTTGCCTTCCATCTGTCAGGGGCTTCATTATTTTGTGGAGAAGGAGCCTTGGTGGGGCATCCCTGCCCATTATCCAAAGGCGAAGCCAGAAAGCGGCATCCAACCTGTAGACCTCTTCAATGCCGAGACTTCCAGCATGTTGGCTTGGACACTCTATATGCTAGGCGATGAAATCGACAAGCAGGAAAAGGGGCTGTGCGCTCAGGTGAGGGGAGAAATCGAGAGACGTTTCCTTAATCCCACCCTCTACGAGAACCAGGGGTGGAAGTATAATGCCAACAACTGGAATACTTGGATTACGAGCAACTGGCTGGAGACGGCACTCATCTGTGAGCGGGATACTGCCAAACTTTCTGCAGCTATCAAGGGGGTACATGCCGACTTGCGCCTTTTTCTGAAAGGTTACCCTGACGATGGCGCTTGCGAGGAAGGTGTGGCTTACTGGGATAGGGCGGGAGCCTCCTTCTTTGAGTCGCTTTATTTCCTGGATAAGGCTGAAACACAGGCAATATCTGGCAAGGCGAAATCTTGGCAGATGTCTGCGGTCTTGAAAGATGCAGCCTTGTCTCTAACTGAGGCAGAAAAGGAGAAAGTGCATCGCATGGGGCAGTATTTCCCCACTATGCACATCCACGACCTCCGCTTCGTGAATTATTCGGATGCTGCCTCTTTCTGTATCCCCAATATCAATATTCTCTTTCCTTTCGGCTTCTATGAGAAGGATGAGAAGATGATGCAGTTGGCGGCCTATACAGGACAGAAATATGACTATCTCCAGAAACCTTCCACGCTCTTCTTGCAGTCGGGCAACTATCCCGTGTTAGGGCGCGAACTGATGCTCCTCTCCATGCTGCCTCAGTTCAGAAAGACGGCAGCAGAACAGCCACGTACCGAGGATGCCTTTATGGAAAATTCGCAGATTATGGTGGCAAGCAATAAGGACTGGCTAGTATCGATGAAGGGTGGCAACAATGCCGAGAGCCACAACCACAACGATATCGGCAACTTCGTGGTTTACTGTCAGAACCAGCCTGTCATCATCGACCTGGGACGTGATACCTATACCTCTAAATCATTCAGTAATCGGCGGTTTGAACTCATGAATTGTCGTTCGGCTTATCACAATGTGCCTATTGTCAATGGCTATGAGCAGAAAGACGGCAAGCTGTATCGTGCCGTGAATGTTAAGCACAGCAGTGGCGATATGGGGGGCTCAGTTACAAGTCTGGGCATCGAGAAGGCTTATCCTGCCGAGGCGCAAGTGCAGAAATGGCAGAGAACATTGAGATTGGATGGCGTCAACAACCAGGTGGAAGTGACGGATAGCTTCGATTATACACCATCTGCCGCCCCTACCGAAATCATCTTGATGGTTTATGGCGAGCCACGTCTCGGTAGTGACGGGAAGATTCTCCTGGCTGATGGCAAGGTGGAATTGTCGGTGCCTAAGCTCTTGACGACTGCCTCTTGGGAGAAGGTAGTTATGCCCGATGGCATTATGAAGCAGCAATGGGGCGACAATGTCTATCGCCTCCATATCGTTCTCCATACTTCGACTGGTAAGGAAAAACTGACAAGTATTCTAAAAATACCCAATTGACTTTTCACTCTGTAATTATAGATTTTCTTTCTGCTTGTCCATGTATTCCTTCGGGAACAGACCAAATTCCTTCTTGAAGCATTTGGAGAAGTACTTGGGCGTATTGAAACCTACTTGCGTGGCCACGTCGCTAATCAAAATGCCTGGGTTCCCATCCAAGATGCGCTTGGCTTCCTTCATGCGGATGCTTGTGATGAAGCCCACCACGGTTTGTCCTGTCGTGGCTTTCACCTTGTTATATAATGTAGAGGCACCCATCGCCATGTCTTTGGCGAAGGAATCGCGGTCGTAGTCAGGGTCGTTGAGATGACGCATTACCATCTCGGTGGCTTTTCTCACGAAGGCCTTGTCGGGGTCGCTGAAGTGGAGCGGCTTCTTGGTATCAGCCGAATCTTGGGATGTCTCTGATGGAGAAACGTCCTGCACGATAGACTCTTGAATCTTCTTGCGGTTGTCGATGAGAGCCTTGATGCGCACAGTAAGTTCCTCAAACTTGAAGGGCTTGGTGACGTAGGCGTCAGCCCCCGCAGAGTAAGCCTCCGTCTTGTCCTCCTCCCTGTTCTTGGCGGTGAGGAGGATGACAGGCAACTGCCAGAAACTCTTGTCGCTCTTGATGGCCTTGGTCAGTTCAAGACCGTCCATCACCGGCATCATTACGTCGCTCACCACAAGGTCGAGCTGCTGCTTGTTGATGATGTTAAGGGCCTGCTTGCCGTTTTTGGCGGTAAAGACATGGAAGTTTTGGCTCAGCATCTGGTACATCAGTTCGAGCAACTCCTCATTGTCCTCTACCACGAGCACCTTGCTCATACCCTTGCGGATGATGATGCTAGGCTTTACTGGCGACAAAACTTTCTTTTCTGCATTCTTGTCCTCTGCCTCTAGATTCTGTGCCTTCTCTTTGGCAACGGCTTCGATGGCTTGTTTGTCCACCAGCTTGCTGATGCTGGAGGTATCTACCTCGTTAGCGGCAAAGGCACTCTTCCTGATGGGGAAGGAGACGGTGAAGGTAGTACCCATCCCCTCGGTGCTCTCACAGCGGATGTCGCCATGGTGTAGCTTTACGAGGTCGTGGGTAAGAGACAGACCGATGCCGGTACCAGGCAGATTTTGCTTGCGGTAGTCGCCATCGAAGAATCGGGTATAGAGATTCTTTAGTTTCGCCTTTGTCATACCGATGCCGTTGTCGGCGATGGTGATGGTGGCTTGCATTCTGTCGATGACTAACTCTACGTTGATACTGCCTTTCTCCTTATTATATTTGATGGCATTCGACAAGAGATTATAGAGTATCTTGTCGAGCTTGTCGCTGTCAAACCACGCCATGCTCTCTCCTGCCGGTATATTTTCTTTGAGTGAGATGCCTGCGTGTTCTGCCATCGGACGGATGCTCTCGCAAGCATGGTGTACGAAAGCCGATAGGTCTCCACGGCTCACGAGAAGGCGCAACTGTCCTGCCTGCGACTTCCTCACTTCGAGTATCTGTCGCAGGAGTCGGGTGGTGCGGTTGATGTTGCTGTCCATTACGAGGTAATCCTCCTCATACTGTGGAGCCACGTTCTTGAGTTTGTAGATAGTGGCGGAGATGACGGTGAGCGGCGTGAGCAATTCATGGGTGATATTGGTCAGGATAACGCCCATCTGTAGACGGTTCTTGGTTTTCAAGTGCTCCTTGTACCAACGGGCGAAGGCGAAGACGCCTGCGATGAAGAGCAGGATGTACAACATATAAGCCAGGCGAGAGGCGTACCAAGGCGGCAATACTTGGATGGTAAGGGTGTAGGGCAACTCCTGCCAGTGGCCATAGCTGTCGGTAGCCTTCAGGTGAAACTCGTAGGAGCCTGAACTTAGGTTCTGGAAGACTGCATGGTGGTAGGCTCCACTACAGTACTGCCAGTCTTCGTCATATCCTTCCAGACGATAGGCATATACGTTCTTTTGTGCATTGCCATAGGTGAGGAGGGCAAACTCGATGCCTAACTTCTTGATGTGGGCAGGTAGAGTAATATGGCGGGAGTAGGTAGGCATCTCCTTGGAGATGTCCACCTTCTCGGTAGAGTCTAATTGTGCGAAAGGAATGTCGTCTATGAGGAAGTCGGTAATGCAGAGGTTGCTTTTCTTCTGGTTACTCTGCCCCATGTGTGAGGTCGGCGTAAACGAGAAAAAGCTGGTTCTGCTGCCGAAGAATAGTTCCTTGCCATAGCTACAAACCGTGTTTGGAGCAAATAGGGGGTCGCCAAGTCCGTCTTCCTTTGTAAAGTAGATGATGTCCTTGGGTTTCTCTTGGGGCTTACCTCCCCATACCAGATGTACCAGTGCTTGGTCGGTGGTGAGCCATAGGTCGCCCAGAGCATCTTCCTTGATGGCTAATGCACGCTCGCCAGACAGGTGGTATTCCCTGTTCTTGGGTTCGAAACAGTCTTTCTCCTTATTATAAAGGAAGAGGCCGCCACTGTTGGAGATGGCCCAAAGCCTGCCTTTGGAGTCTTTGAGCGTAGCTGTGGCATCATCGATGGCAAAGTTGTGGTGGGTGGGATTGTACTGCTTGTATTTCAAGGTCTTGGGCTGGCTAGGATTACCCGATATGCGGATGATACCCTCATTGTCGGTGGCCAGCCAAATGTTTCCCTCTTTGTCTTCTGAGATGTGGCGGATGTCGCAGAGCGTAAAGTCGCAGTCGCCGTCTTTCATGTTTTTGATGATGAGCCCCTTGTCGTTCGGAAATACTACGCTCAGGCCGTTACGCTGACCTATCCACATCAGGTGATTATGAGATTCGAATATGGTGTTGACGAAGTTGTCTTTGATGTAAGGACAATTGGTACTTTGGCGTATCTCCGTTATTCCCTCTTTCGACCTTACAATGATGCCGTAGTTGTTGTTGGCAAACCATATTTCTCCATTGCTTCTTCGGGTAATGCTCGATATGCTGGTAGTAAAAGTCCTTGGTATAAGAGTTTCGAATCCAGGAATCTCTTTATTGTATAGCGTCTTACCGGTCTTGCGGTTGTAGAGGGCGATGCCGTAAGGGTTCAGACCTAGCCAGAACCACTCGCCGTCGGTAGTCATCATCGAGTATATATAGTTGATGATAAACTTAGCCTTGTGGGTATCCAGATTGTTAAGATGGAACAAGGAAGGCTTGGTGTCCAGCTGCATGATGCCAAAGTTTTGGGTACAGAGCCAGATATTGCCATAGCCATCGGTGGCGATGTCATTGTTGAGGTTTAGGCGGTTGTTGCCTATCTCGGTATATTGTTGCCATTCTGCGTTAGGCTCTTTGGGGTCAATATAGCACACACCCTCACGCGTGCAAGCCCATAGCTTCTTGCTGACAGGGTCTTCCACTACTTTGTTAAAGGTGTCAAAGTGACTGGTACTGTATGGATATTGGTGGTATACTGGATGCTTGATGTCATCGGGGTTGTCAATGCGTATGATGCCATAGCCCCATGTTCCTACCCAGAGATGATGCTGACTGTCGAGAAAGAGCGAGTAAGCCGAGTTGGTGGTGTTGAGCTGAGGATAGCGTTGCATTACATGACTGCCACGCTTCATACGCAGCAGTCCTGCCGACCAAGTGCCGATGAGAAGGTCTCCGTTTCTGTCTTCGATGAGACTCTTTACGCTATAGTAGCCGATACGCTTTTTGTGTCCATGCTCATCAATGAGCCAAGTGTTCTGGCTGTTGAATGTATAGAATGACTCTTTTTTTGCATCGAAGTAGGTAAGGCCGCCATCGGTTCCTATCCATAGCGTGCCGTCCTGGGTAACGTGGAGCATATAGATGATGCTCTGTCTTTGGCTAGGGAGAAAAAAGGTCTTGAATTCGCCTGTACGCTTGTTCATCCTCACCAGACCGTTGCGAGTGCCAAACCATAGGTAGCCCTGGTGGTCTTCGGCGATGGAGCGGATGGTGTTGTTGGGTAAGATGCCAGGCTGGAAGGCGCTCGACTTATAGGTCTTCACCTGATATCCGTCGTACGACTTGACACCAGCGTTGGTGCCCACCCACATCATGCCCTCCTTGTCGAAGAACATGCAGGATGCTTCCTCGGTAGGTGAGATGGTGACGGGCGAGAGGTAACGGTATGGAAAAATCTCTGCCTTGGCGAATAGGCAGATTATAGTAAATAATATGATAGGTATAAGTCGTTTCATCGACAATAGTCAGTTAGTTGTCTTTTTGTTTTCTTTATCGGGTGCAAAGGTAAGCATATTATTTGGATATTTGTGCCCTTTTGTGTGCTTTTTTTAGCGAATTGTTCCCTTGTCTTCTTAATATGTGCCCTAAAATAGCGAAAAGTAGCCTTAGTTTTGCAGTCGAAATACTATTATGGTATTGATGATAACAATCAACAACTATATTGCTTCTAACTAATGAGATATATTATTTTAGGTTTATTAGGTTTATTGTCGCTTCAAAATCTGCAAGCGCAGGTAGTGGAAGGGTATCATCTGGTGTGGAACGACGAGTTCGACTCGGGTGATACTCCCGACACCACCAAGTGGAGTTTTGAGGAGGGATACAAGCGCAATCATGAGTGGCAGTATTATCAGAAAGACAATGCCACTGTGCATGACGGCATCCTCACGATAACTGCTCGCAAGGAGGATGGCAAGCGCATGGTAGACGGAAAACCAGTGGAGTGTACTTCTTCCAGTATCAATACCCGTGGCAAGTTTGAGTTCCTGTACGGGCGTTTGGAGGTACGTGCCCGCATCCCTTATAGCAAGGGGGCATGGCCTGCCATCTGGCTGTTGGGCAGCACATGGGAGTGGCCATCGGGAGGAGAAATCGATGTCATGGAGTTTTATCATATCAAGGGCGTGCCACATATCATGGCTAATTATGCCTATGGTACCAACCAGCGTTGGAAAGCCGCTTGGCGTTCCCAAGCTACTCCGTATGCTCACTTTTTGGAGAAAGACCCTTACTTCAGCGATAAGTTCCATATCTGGCGTATGGACTGGACTGAAGAGAGCATCAGCATCTATCTGGATGATGAACTGCTGAATAAGGTGGATATAAAGGATACCCGCAACCAAAAGCTCGGCGACTACAAGAGTCCATTCCAGACACCACAGTATATCTTGCTCAATCTCGCCATGGGAGGCGACAATGGAGGCGAGGTGGATATGGCTTCCATGCCTGTGTGCTATGATATAGATTACGTAAGAGTTTATCAGAAAAATTAAGTAAATATAGAACAAAGGGATAAATTTGGTGATTTGTTACCCAATCCCGTCTCCTACTTTGATAGACGTTTTGAAACTGCTAAAGTACGAGATGGGAATGCTGTAAATATTTTTCTTTCCCCATAAAACAGCTACGGCAGAGAGCCGGCTCTGCCTGCCGAGGAAAAAATATCTGCCTGCCGAGGAAAAAAGTTTTTTCTGCCG